>JBGPDC010000067.1:0-25560 GCA_041482115.1 Terriglobia bacterium
GCGAGATCACGCAGGTGGAAAAGCGCGCCGTCATGGATTCGGCTTACCGCGCCCAGGCGAGCGAGGTGCACCTGGTGGAGCAGGCCATGGTGGCGGCGATCGGCGCGGGCCTGCCGATCACGGAGCCTTCCGGCAACATGGTCGTGGATATCGGCGGCGGCACCACCGACGTGGCCGTCATCTCCATGTCGGGCATTGTCTACTCACGCTCGGTGCGCATCGCGGGTAACGAGATGGACGAGGCCATCATGCAGTACCTCAAGCGCAAGTACAACATGCTGATCGGCGAGCGCACGGCCGAGACGGTCAAGATCGAGATCGGCTCGGCCTACCCGCTCGATAAGCCCCTGACCATGGAGATCAAGGGGCGCAACCTGATCGAGGGCGTGCCGAAGACCGTCACGGTGAACGACAGCGAGATCCGCGAGTCGCTCGGGGAGTGCGTGGCCACCATCATGAACGCCATCCGGGTGGCGCTCGAACGTACCCCTCCCGAGCTGAGCGCCGACATCAGCGACCGCGGCATTGTGCTCACCGGCGGCGGCGCGCTGCTGCGCAACCTGGATAAGCGCATCCGCGAGGAGACCGGGCTGCCGGTCTCGATCGCCGAGAATCCGCTGGCGTCCGTCGTGCTGGGGACGGGCAAGATGCTGAGCGACTTTAAGCTGCTGCGGAAGATTTCGCTCGAGTAGTAGGGGACGGCTGTGGAAGCGTTATTCGCCCGGTACCGGAACATCACCGCGCTCGCCGCGGCGATCTGTGCCCAGTTGCTGCTGCTCGGCTACCAGATCCACAACGACCGCGACGTGCGCTTGATCCGCATCTGGGGTGTGACGGCGATCGCTCCGGTGGCGCGGGTGCTCCATGGCACGCACTACGGCGTCGCGGGCTTTTGGAACCGCTACGTGGCGCTTTACGGGGCCCGGGCGGAAAGCGGCCGCTTGCAGAACGAGGTCGGGCGGTTGAAGCTCGAGAACCAGGCGCTGCACAGCGCGCTCGAGGCTTCGGGGCGGCTCCAGGTGCTCGCCTCTTACCAGCAAGCAACGCCTTCGAAGACGCTGGTCGCCTCGATCATGGGGGCGGGGGCCAATCCGAACTCGCGCATCGTGTTCCTGGACAAGGGCTCCGGCGCCGGGGTCAAGCCCGGCATGGCGGTCATCACTCCCGATGGCATCGTCGGCAAAGTCCAGTCGGTATTTCCCGGCGCCTCTTTTGTACAGCTCATCAGCGATCCCTATGCCGCCGCCGGCGTGATTCTCGAGAAGAGCCGCGATCACGGGGTCATGAAGGGCACCGGACTCAACGAAGCGCGGATCGATTACGTCCCGAACGACGAGAAAGTCAGCGTGGGCGAGAGGGTTTACACCTCGGGGGAGGACCGGGTCTTTCCCAAGGGGCTGCTGGCCGGCGTGGTGACCGCGGTCAAGCCCGGCCGGGATTTTCAGGAGATCACGGTGCAGCCGGCGGCCTATCTGAACCGCCTGGAGGAGGTGCTGGTCGTTACCGCCGGCGTGCACCAGGGGCTGCCGGGAGATGCGCCGCCGGTGCAACCGCCGGAAGTGCTGCTGCCGTCCCCGCCGGCGGAGCCGGGCCGCGATCTGACGGAACTCGCCCCGGCGCAAGGCGGCGGCTTGGCCGGTGGTCCGCAGGGCTACGCGCCGGTGACGGATGCCGACCGTCTCAAGAAGCGCTACCGGGAGTTGGGCCAGGCGCAGGGACACGTTTTTGGAGAGGGCCTGCCCGGCACCAAGCCGCCCGACTTTAACCAGGGCTGGACCCCGGCGGCACAGCGCGGTCCCGCAGCGCCCGCCGTCACGTCCCCCGCGATATCGGGGGGCACCCCCCCCGCGCCACCCTCCCGCTGATGACCATGCAAGCGAGCGTCGCGCCCCTCATCGAGCCGGAAGTCTTGCGGCTGCGGCCGTGGGTCGCGATCGCGGTGGCGGCGGCCGCGCTGCTGCTGCAAGCCTACCTGCCGCTGTTTTCGAACTACGCGAACGTCGTCGACCTGCCGCTGCTGGTTACCGTTTATCTGGCGCTGCTGCGGCGCAATCCTATTGCCGGGCTGCTGATCGGCCTGGCCATCGGCCTCGGCCAGGATAGCCTCTCGAACGGTCCTATCGGCCTGTACGGTATTACCAAGACCATCATCGGTTATTCCGCCTCCTCGCTGACCTCGCTGCTGGCGGCCGATCCGCTGGCCTATCGAGTGATCCTTTCGGCGGGTTTCTACCTGTTCCACCAGGGCTTCTTCTGGCTGCTGCAGAGGGTAATCGTCGGGGAGGGCGGCGGCTTCGCCTGGCAGCGTACGCTGCTGCTGGGGGGGGTGAACTGTCTGGCCGCCTTGCTGCTCTACCGGTTCCTCGACCGGTTCCGGGAGCGCACATGAGCACCCGGCCGAGCCCGCTCGACCGCGAGGGCGCCAAGTTCTCGACGGGCAAGCTTTCCCTGATGCAGTATCTTTGCCTGGCGGTGTTCGCCTACCTGGTGTCGGGCTTCTGGCAGCTCCAGATCCAGGACCCCAACCTCTACAGCGAACTGGCCGAGCGGAACCGCATCAAGTCGCTGCCGTTGATCGCACCGCGCGGCAACATTCTCGACCGCGACGGCCGCGTGCTGGCGGAAAATCACTCCACCTTCAGCGTCATCTTTTCCCGCAGCAACTACGACGAGAAGCACCTGCCGGTGATCGCCGAGGGGCTGAACATTCCGGTCGAGGAGATGCAGGCCCGGCTGCGCCGCGCCCGCAACCAGCCCGAGTATGACGCCCTGGTGCTGAAGCACGGCCTCACGGAAGCGGAAGTGACTTTCGTCGAGGCGCACCGGCGCGAGTTCCCGGAGCTGGAGCTGATCCGCTCGCAGCGCCGCCTCTACTCCTCGGAAGGGTTCGCTTCCCACCTGCTCGGGTACGTCGGCGAGGTCAGCGAGCCGGAGTTGAACCTGCCCGAGTTCGCCATGTACGATCCGGGCGCGGTGGTGGGCAAGGCCGGTATCGAGCGGCAGTACAACGACGTGCTCATCGGCGTGGACGGCCGCCGCCAGGTGATGGTCGACAGCCGGGGCCGCGAGCGCGGCGTGATCGGCATCCAGGACGCCAAGCCCGGCCGCACCCTGCGCCTCACGATCGACCTGGACCTGCAGGCCGCCGCCGAGCTGGCCATGGAAAACCGCCGCGGCGCGGTGGTCGCGATCGACCCGCGCAACGGCGAGGTCCTGGCGCTGGTGAGCACCCCAAACTACGACCCCAACAAGTTCGCCGGCCGCATTCGCGCCGCCGACTGGCAGGCTCTCGTCAACGACCCCGACAAGCCCTTGCTGAACCGCGCCATCCAGGCCCAACTGGCGCCGGGTTCGACCTTCAAGCCTTTCATCGCGCTCGCAGCGCTCGAAACCGGGGCCATCGACGAGAACTTTACGGTGCATTGCGGCGGCGGAGCGTCCTTTTACGGGCGGTTTTTCCGCTGTCACATCAAGACCGGCCACGGCGCCGTCTCGCTTCACAAGGGCATCGCGCAATCTTGCGACGTATTTTTCTATAACGTCGGCAACCGCACGGGCATCGACCCCATTGCGGAATATGCTGAAGCGCTCGGCTTCGGCCACGCGACCGGCATTGACCTGCCCCACGAGGCCGAGGGCGTCCTGCCGTCCTCGAAATGGAAGATCCGGCACCTCCGCCAGAAGTGGTACGCTGGCGAAACCATCTCGGTCGCGATCGGCCAGGGGTACCTGACGGTGACCCCGATACAACTGGCGGCGGCCATCGCCGGACTCGTCAACGGCGGTACCTGGCACCGGCCCCACCTGGTGCCCGATGACGAGTTGCAGCAGATCCGTCCCGGGTACAAGCCTGACCCCCCGCGCCAGGTCCCGGTGCGCCCTGAGACTATCGAGAAAATCAAGAGCGGGATGTGGGCGGTGGTCAACGAAGGCGGCACGGGCACGCGCGCCCGCATTCCCGGGTATGACGTGCTGGGCAAGACCGGAACGGCCCAGGTGGCGTCGGCCGATTTTGCCAAATCCCGCCACGCCGACGCCGACTTCAAGGACAACGCCTGGTTCGTCGGCGCGGTGCCGCGAGACAACCCGGAGATAGTCGTCGTGGCGCTCTTCGAGCATGGCGAGCACGGCAACCTGGCCGCGCCGATCGTGCGCGATGTCTTGAAGGCTTATCTCGATAAGCAGATCCGCCGCCAGATCACCGAACGCCGCGCGGCCCCGCCGCCCCCCGTGGAGAACGGCCAACCGGAGTTGCCCGAGGCGCCTCCCGACACGGCCCCGCCTCCACCGGTGGCGACCGGCGCCGCTTTGCGCCAGGGAGGAATGTGACGCTATGGCCCGCTACGTCTCATTCCGCGAACTCGACTGGACCCTGACCGGCATCGTGCTGGCCATCTGCACGCTGGGCATCCTGCAGATTTATAGCGCCACTCGAGACACGGTATGGCAAGGGGCATACTACCGCCAGGTGATCTACGTCCTGATCGGCCTGAGCCTGATGTGGCTCATGGCGCAGATCGATTACCACATGCTGCTCGACCGGGTACCGGTGCTTTACCTGATAGCATTGCTTGGACTGCTGATCATCTTCGCCATCGGGGAGGTGCGGTTCGGCGCCCGCCGGTGGATTCCCGTGTTGTGGGGTTTCAACTTTCAAGTTTCGGAATTTGTCAAGTTGGTGCTAGTATTGTTGGTGGCGCGCTACTTCTCGGAAGTGCGCGGCGATTCGGTTTCGGGCGCGGACCTGTTGAAAATAGGTGCGCTGGTGGGCGTGCCGATGCTTCTGGTTATGAAGCAGCCGGATCTGGGCACGGCGCTCAGCTACCTGCCAATTGTGGGCGCCGGTATCCTGGGAGCGGGAGTTCGATGGAAATATCTGGCCGTCCTGGCGGTCGTCGGGCTGTTCGTGCTGCCGGCCGGATGGCATTTTCTCAAGCCTTATCAGAAGGAGCGGCTGCTGACTTTCGTCGAGCCGGCCCGCGACCCGCAAGGTTCCGGATACCAGTTGATTCAGTCCCGGATCGCCGTCGGCTCGGGCGGACTGTGGGGCAAGGGCATTGCGAAAGGCTCGCAGACCCAGTTGCGCTTCCTGCCGGTGCCGCATACCGATTTCATATTCTCCGCCTATGCGGAGGAACACGGCTTTACGGGAGTCTTGCTGGCTCTCGCGCTGTACTTCGTAGTGTTGCTGCGCATGATCTACAACGCGCAGACGGCGTCGGATCGCGCTGGCTCTTACATCTGCCTGTGCGTCTGCCTGCTGTTGTTGTTTCATTTGCTGGTCAATGTGGGTATGGTGATCGGGCGTATGCCGGTCACAGGCATCCCTCTGCCTTTCATGAGCTACGGCGGTTCCAGCACGCTGACCATCTTCCTGCTGCTGGGCTTAGTGCACAGCGTGCGAGTGCGCCGTTTCGTGAATTGAGCGGAGGACAGAATATCGGCGAGCCGGGGCGGCAAAACGCTCCGGCCGCCTGAAAAAATAAAGGACGAAGGGGACCCCAGATTCTCGCCGGAACCCGGGAGAGAGCACCCCGGGAGGTGGAGAGCGGTTCCAGAAGCCGGTGGCAGCGTTGAGCCGTACCAGACGCCGCTCCGCCCGCCGGCCGGAGGAGTTTTAGAGTGAGTTTGCCGATTCGCCCGCTGGCGTGGGCACGCGCCACCTCCAACCTTCTGCCGCCTTCCCGTTCTATCCAGGCCCGAACCTGCCGGTCCCGACCGTCGAAGGAGTCGGATGTCCAAGGAATTGATTGTGTCTTCCGGACCCCACGAAACCAAAGTGGCCATTCTGGAAGAGGATCAGGTTGTAGAAGTCTACTTCGAGCGGGAGCAGCGCTACGGGCTAGCCGGCAGCATTCATAAGGGCCGCGTGACGCGGGTTCTCCCCGGCATGCAGTCGGCGTTCGTGGACGTCGGACTCGATCGCGACGCCTTCCTCTACGTCTCGGATTTCTTCGAAGATAACGACGAATACGACCGCGTCGTTACCACGGTCGAGGACAAAGTTGTCAAGATGCAGGAGAAGGGCGAGCTGGTAGCGCCCGCTTCGGAGGCGGAAGTGGAGGCGGAGGCCGTGGCCGAGCCTGCCGCCGCTCCGGCCGTCGAGCCGGAAGCCGCCCCCGTACCGCGCCGCATCGAAGCCCCTCGCGCGGTGGAACCGACCGGCGATCGTGACCGCTTTGGACGCCGGGGTGGCCGGCGTGGCCGGCGGCGTGGAGGGAGCGGCTTCCCGGAGTCGAAGTTCGCCCCGGCGGGACGGGGCTTCGCTCCGCGGCGCGCGGCGGAGCCCGAGCCGGAGGCCGCCTACCCACCCGCGCCGCCACCCGCAGCCACGGACGCCTCGGATTTCGAGGTGCTGCCCGGAGAGAGCCTCGCCAAATACCGCGGCGGCGGCCATGCGGAAGAGGTCCGGGAGAGATGGGAACCCCGGCCGGCGGCCGAGCCGGCGCTGGTTCAGCCGGAGGAGCTGGAGCGGCCGGCCGTGGCCGAGCCCGAGCGGGTGGAACGAGAAGAGGCCGCCGAACCTGCCGTGGTGTCCGAACCGGAAGCTGTCGAGGCGGCGCCGGCTGCGGCCGTCGACCCCGTACCTGAAGCCGAAGAAGAACCAGCTTTCGAGTTGATCGAGGACACGTTGGAGGCCGAACCGGCGGCATCCGTCGAAGAGGCCATGCGGGCGGCGGAGGAGGTCCCGTCCCCGACGGATGAAGATGCTGCGGCGATGGGGACCGAGGCCGAAGGTGCGGCCTCTGACGAGGAACTGCAACCGGGCAACGTTCAGGAAGCCAGCGTCCGGGAGCGGACCGCGGGACGGCGCAACCTCCAGCGCGGGGGTGGACGCCGCGCGCGCCGGCGCGGCCGCGGAGAGGGCCGCGATGGCCGGGAGGCGCCTCGCGAGCGCCGGCCCGGTGACCGGCCGGCTCCCGTGGTGGTCGAGACGGCTCCGGTGGGGCGTCCCGCCGAAGCCAGCATTTCCGATCTCCTGCGGGAGGGCCAGGAGATCATCGTCCAGATTGCCAAGGAGCCCATCGGCAAGAAGGGGGCTCGCATTACGTCGCACATCGCGCTGCCGGGCCGCTACCTGGTCTACATGCCCACCGTCGACCATGTCGGCGTTTCACGCAAGATCCAGTCCGATGAGGAGCGGCAGCGCCTGAAGCGCGTCGTGCAGGGACATCGCGTCGGGATGCCCGGCGGCTTCATCGTCCGCACCGCCGGCGAGGGACACAGCGAAGACGAAATCCGCGCCGACATGACGTTTCTCTATAACCTCTGGCTCGACATGCGGCAGAAGGCCGAGCGGCGCTCCGCCCCGGCGCTCATTCACCACGATCTAGAGCTGGTGGAGCGCATCCTGCGCGATCAACTGACGGAGAGCTTCAAGAACGTGTGGGTCGACAGCCAAGAGGACTACGAGCGCATCCTGCACTTTGTCGAGCGCTTCCAGCCCGGTCTGGTCGGACGCGTCAAGCTCTATACCCGCTCCAAGCCCATCTTCGACGAGTTCGGAGTCAGCGAGGAGATCGAGAAGGCCCTGCGGCCCAAGGTGTGGCTGAAGTCGGGCGGCTATATCGTCATCAACCAGACGGAGGCGCTGGTCGCGATCGACGTCAACACCGGCAAGTATGTCGGCAAGTCCAACCGCCTGGAAGACACCATCGTCAAGACCAACGTCGACGCTGTGAAGGAGATCGTCCGGCAGATCCGGCTGCGCGACCTGGGCGGCATCATCGTGATCGACTTCATCGACATGGACGAGCGAAAGAACCGCCAGAAGGTGATGCAGGCGCTCGACGAGGCCCTGCGCGAGGACCGGGCGCCCTCGAAGATCCTGCAGTTCAACGATTTCGGCCTGGTCGCCATCACCCGCAAGCGCGTGAAGCAGTCGCTCGAGCGGACGCTGTGCTCGACGTGCTCCTACTGCGAGGGCGCCGGCTTCGTGAAGTCGCCCGAGACGATGATCCAGGAAATTTTGATTGAGGCGCGCAAGATCGGCCGCAGCGGCGACGAGAAGCGGTCGCGCGACATCGTGTTGCGCGTCAACCCGGAAGTGGCCCGGGTGCTCAAATCGCGCGACAACTCCTACCTCGAGGAGATGGAGGCGCTGCTCGGCCGCCCGGTGCTGGTCAAGAGCGACCCGCTGCTGCACCAGGAGAAGTTCGACTTCGACTAGGACTGCTGGCCTGTCTACGACGAGCGGTGGAGCCACTCGTGCATCTCCGCCCGATCGGCGACGTTGAGCCCAGGCGGCAAACCACCCTCCGCCGTCACCCACCGGATCGCGCGGCGGCGCGCCCGCCCGGGCCGGCTCCCGCTAGAGGCGCGGAGTTCGCGACGGAGGCTCCGCTCTAAGATCGCCCGCAGCGTGGTCCGGGTTTCCGCCGCCCGTCTTTTCGCCGCGATCAGGAGGTCATCCGGCAGGTCGACCGTGGTTTTCATATGAGAAACCATTACCATAATCCGATCTTCGAGACTCGCCCTCTGAAACTCCGCTCTTACTGAGGCTCTGCCTCCGGTGTTTCCCCGATAGGCGGATGGCGTCCGCAGATGTATCCTTGGCAGCAGTCAGGCATATGCGGATTGGCTCACTCATTTTTTGCGCCTCTGCGGGGGCGCTGCTCTGGGCGCAGGAGCCGGCGACCACGCCAGCCATCGCGGGCGCTACGGTCGAAGGCCGGATTCTCAACCAGGTCACCAGCGAGCCGGTCCGGCGGGCCAAGGTGACACTCAGCCCGTCCGACGGCCAGAACGCTCCACAAGGGGTGCTCACCGATTCCGAAGGGCGCTTCCTGTTTGAGAGTGTGCCGCCCGGAACCTACCTGTTGTGGGCCGAACGCACTGGTTTTCTGCGCCAGGACTACGGGGCGCGCTCTCTTTCCCATGACGGCGCGCCGCTGCCGGTTTCGCCGGGGCAGGCCGTCCGGGACCTCGAAATCAAGCTCACGCCGCAAAGCGTCATCAGCGGAACGGTCTTTGACGAGGCCGGCGATCCGATTCCCAACCTGGACGTCTCTGCGCTGCGCCGCATTGGCTATGGAAGCAAGCGCACGGCCGGAGCCGGCGATGCCACGACGAACGATCGCGGCGAGTTCCGCATCTTCGATCTGCTGCCAGGAACCTACGTGCTGTCGGCGCGTCCGATCAACAACCCCCAAGCGCCGGCGTTGCGCACCTCGACCGGCCGCCCGCCGGAACAATTCGTCGCGACCTACTATCCCGGCGTCACGGACCTCGCCGGAGCGGCGCCCGTCGAAGTAGCGGCCGGCCAGGAAGTCTCGGGCCGCGACATCCAGATGCGGCGCGAATCTGTCGTTCGGCTCCGAGGCCGGCTGGCGCCTTTGGCCCCGGGTATCTCGCTGCGCAACGTGCGCGTGGGACTCGCTCCGCGCGACCGGCAGGAATCCGGGGCCTGGTTCCGGGACTCCCACCGCGCGCCCGGCCCCGATGGCGCCTTTGAGATCGGCGGGGTGCGCCCCGGCTCCTATTACGTGGTTGCGGTTCGCATGGACGGCCGGGCGCAGATTGCCGGACGCCTGCCGGTGGAGGTCGGCCCGAGCGACCTGACGGACCTGCTGCTGCCGGTCGGGGAAGCTCTCACGGTCGCTGGGGTGGTCCGGGTCGAGAGCCGCAACCGGGTCCGGCTCGACGGTGTCCGCGTCTCCCTGGCGCTATCGGATGCGATGCCGACAGCCCAGCTCAACGCTCCGGTGCAGGAGAACGGCAGCTTCCGGCTGGAGGGCGTGTCACGCGACGCCTTTCGCTTCCTCTTTCAAAACCTGCCGGAAGGCGTGTACGTGAAGTCGGTGCGGGCGGGCGGCCAGGAGATCCTCGAAAAGGGACTCGATCTGAGCCAGTTGAACGCCGCCCCGCAGCTTGAGATTCTCCTCAGCGCCGGCGCCGGGGCGGTGGAGGGGACCGTTCGCGTCGAGGATAAGCCGGCCAGCGACGCTTACATAACGCTGGTCCCCGAGCCCATGAATCCGAACCGTCTCTACCGCTACCGGGCTGTTCCGGTCGATCACACGGGGCGCTTCCGCATTGCAGGCGTGCCGCCCGGCGACTACCGGATCTACGCCTGGGAAGAGCAGGAAATGGCGCCCGCGGCGGATGCCGAATTGCCCCCCGAGGTTACCGGCAAAGGCGTCAAAGTGGCGGTGCGCGAAGGCGGCCGGGAAGCAGTAGACCTCACCGTAATCCCACCCGATGGCCCCTCCAGCGGCGGCAGGTGAATTAACCCGGAACCCGCCGACTTCTCCGACATCACTGTCTCATGAAAACACCTTAGGACTTACCCACCGGGCTAGGACTAGGGCGGTGAACTACCGGATTGATTCGACACTGTTCCCATATTACGTTGTGGACGAGGCCATAGCCTCTCACCTCGGCTGCCCCCTCTGACTCAGGAAAATTCCTGAGCGATCCAAGGTGAATTTGGAGAAGAGGAGAGCTTGATATGAATAAGACATTCTGGATCTTCTGCCTGGCGCTCGGAACAGCACTTTCGTGCGCTGCGGCGGGCAAGGGGGGTAAGGGAGGGGGCGGCGGCAGCGGTCCCAATGCGACCTTCAGTCTCGCTTGTGGGCGTGGGATTACGGCCACTCTCGACCCGGTTACGGTCTACAATGACGTTCCGTCGAACGGGACGATGTGGGGTCCATGCGCGACGACGACTTTGAGTTGCAGCTCCAACACCACCACGATGGTTTGCGTCGGCGTTGACACTGGGGGCGGGACGGGCGCCGGGTTCACGATAAAGGGATACACGACCCCCAATACGACCGGGGCACCCCCTTGGGGCCTAAACCTGACCGACAGCAAAGGAAATCATCAGACCTGCATTGCCACAGGCACGGTGCCTTCCAAGTTTAGCTGCACCACGGTAACCGGCAAGGGAGTCACTCTGAGCGTCGCCAATTCCAATTAACGCCGGCAGCCTGTCCAGTCATTTCGCGGGCCGGTGGTCCACCGGCCCGCACTCCTTCCCAAGTCGTATGACCTTGTGGTGCTACGTCGGCAGACGTACAATTGGCTACCTACACTCTCTCAGGCAATCTCCCAATTGATACCAACTTAAGCCGCATAGTAGGTTTTGTGTAGAGGCAATATTGCCTCTCACCTTCAGGGCTACGATTCCTAAATAGCCTCCCCCTGAATCGATCCTGGGTGATCTAAAAAGGGAGATTGTTATGAGGAAGACTTTTAGCCTACTCACGCTCAGCTTGGGGGTTCTGTTTTTCTGTACGGCGGCTAAGGCGCAGGTAACAACTTACACCGTCACCTTCACTCTTACCTGCGACAAGCAGGCGTCGGCGACTTTGACGCCGGTAGCGGATGACCCAAACCCACTCGACAACTACTTGGCCACGATCCATGTGGCGGACGCCGGCGTCCAGATCTACGACTGCGGCATTAGCACGATGCAGTGCGACGGCTCCCACGGTGGTGAGAAAACGGTCACTGCGACGTGCACTAACATCCCATTCACCCCCGTTGCTTTCATTACGAGCTTTTTCACCACCGTGCCGACCCTCGGCGTGACCAACAAGCACGGAAGCAACTCGTGCATCTCGGCCGGAGCAGTGCCTTCTAGCAACGACTGCAATGGCCTTGGGGGTGGAGGCAAGGGAGCCACTCTCAGCGCTTCTAGCCCGCAGTAGGGGACTGGATAAGTCGCTATCGTCGAGCGCCTGTGCCGCTGAAGCGGGTGGGTCACACCTCCGCGTGGTGGTCCACCGGTCCGCAGCCCTTCCCGAGTCCAGGGTTGCCGGCGATGGCGCGGGTGATGTAGAGCTTGGCGGTTGCGATGGCGGTTTCAAGAGGGCTGCCCTTGGCAAGCGCTGCCGTGATGGCGGCGGAATACGTGCAGCCCGTGCCGTGGGTGTTCTTGGATTCGACGCGAGCCGCGGCGAACCGCCGCAGGGTGCCCCGGTAATACAGCACATCGATGGCCTCCCCGCTCAGGTGGCCGCCCTTCACCAGGACCGCCCTCGGCCCAAGAGCGGCGATGCGCCGCGCGGCCGCCTCCATGGCAGGCACATCGGCCACCTCCAGGCCGGCCAGGGCCGCCGCCTCGTACAGGTTCGGGGTTACGAGAAAGGCCGCCGGCAGCAGCAGCCGGACCAGCGTCTCGCGCGCGTCCGCGGCGATCAACGACGCCCCGTGCTTGCTGATCATCACCGGGTCCACCACCAGGGGAAACGCAAACGCACGCGCCCGCTCGGCAACCACCTCAATGACCGCGGCCGAGCCAAGCGCGCCGGTCTTGGCGGCTTGCGGCGGGATGTCTTCGAGCACGGCGTCGAGCTGCCGCGCGACCAGGTCGGGCGGCATTACCTCTACGGCGTCCACGCGCTGGGTGTTCTGAACCGTCAGCAGCGTGACGACGCTCATGCCGTAAACGCCGAACTGGTGAAAGGTCTTGAGGTCGGCCTGGAGGCCGGCGCCGCCCGAGGGATCCGAGCCAGCGATGGTCAGGGCCACGGGCTTCATGGGGTGGCCTCGCTCGCGTCCGTGAAGAAGTCCCGCTCACACTGCATGGCGTAGCGATAGCAGTCGCGGACCGCCGGGGTGTCGGTGGCCGTCCGGTTGAGCAAGGCTTCGAGGCGCTGCGCGAGCGCCTCAAACTCGGGGCTGGCGTAGGTCTCGATCCAGCGCTGGTAAGGATGGGGCGGCTGGAACTCCCGCGCCAGTACTGCGCCGAGAAACGCATAGAGCCGCATACACGGCGTCATGGCGGCCATAGTTTCGGCCGCCGAGCCATGCCAGGCCGTGCGCATCAGGAAATCGGTGTAGGCGCGGCAGGCCGGCGTGGGCTCGACGCATTCCAGGTCGATGCCCAGCTCTGCCGCGTAGCCCCGGTGCATCTCGATCTCCTGCAGGACGCCCTCCAGCAGCTCGCGCAGCGCGGCGCTGCTCTCCGCGTCTTCGCTGCGCGCCAGAGCCAGCGCATAGGCCTTCGCGAATACACGCAGGAAGAACGCATCCTGCGCGATGTAGCCCGCGAAGCGCGCCGCCGGCAGGGTGCCGTCGCCCAGGCGGCGCACGAAGGGATGCTCCAGGCACGCGCGCCCCAGGTCCTCGTTGGCCCGCCACAAGGTCTCGCTCAGCACTATCCCTCCCACGCCATCTTCCAGAAGTCCCGCTCGTGGACCAGCACTTGATTGAAGTAATCCTGCGCCGCCGGATGCGGGTGCTGGGCGGCGAGACGCTCGAGGAGGCCCACGTACTCGCGGAAGGCCGGGGTCGACCAGCGCGCGATGAACTCCGCATAAGGACCCTGGGCCGCGAGCGCGCTCCAGGCCGCGAGGTACGACGCCTCCACGCCGTAGAGGATCGCCAGCAGCACCGGGTAGGGCTGCGTGTAGGCGGCCCGCATCAGAAAGTCAATGTAGCGGCGGCAGGTCGAATGGGGCGCCACGTCGAGGCTCAACCCGAGCCGTCCAGCGTGGGACTCGAACCAGTCGAGTTCGCTATCAAGCGCGCCGAGGCCTGCAATGACCGGCTTATGGCACTCGCGGGGAACCTTCGCCACCGCGATCGCCTGGTAGCAGGTGAGTCCCTTGGCGAAGAGGTAATCCTGCGAGAGCCAGCGCGCGAAAGCTTCGGGTGGCAGCGTCCCGGCCGCGGCTGCTTCGAGAAACGGGGAGGTAGTGGCTGCGCTCCAAAGTCCACCCGCCTCGTGGATCAGGTCCACTAGAATCTCCCCGGGTCGAGCGCGGCGATCGGCAGATCCGTGCCGCCCGCCACGACCAGGTCGGCCAGGATCTGGCCCGTCACCGGCGCCAGCATGATGCCCTTCTTGAAGTGTCCGGCAGCGACGTACATCCGCTCCTGTCCGGGGACGCGTCCGATCACCGGCTTCAAGTCGGCGCAGTAAGGCCGGAACCCCGACCATGCGAGCGCCGTGGGCAGCGCCCCGGCCGCCGGGATCACGGCATTCATCTCAGCGCGAATGCCGGCCAGGTCCCGCTCCTCGACGCCGCGCGTGAAGCCGACGTCCTCGAGCGTGCCGCCTCCGGCGAGATGTCCGGTGGCGAGCTGCCAATAGTAATAACGCTGGCCGAGGACGGTGTGGTGGAGCAGCGGCGGCTGCGGCAGAGTGGCCAGCAACTGGCCGCGCCTCGGCTGGATGGGCGGCGTCCACCCGAGCACGCGCGTGACAAGGGGCGTCCAGGCGCCGGAAGCGATTACAACTGAGCCCGCCCCGACGGTCCCGGCCGTGGTCTCAACGCGGCCGTTCGCGAGCCCGCTGACCTCGGTCCCGAAACAGAACCTGAGGCCGTGCCCCTTCAGAGCGCGCACGAACGAAACGCCCAGTTTTCCTGGGTGCAACTGGCCTTCGTCGGGACAGTAGAGCGCGCCCACCGGACCCGGGCCCAGCGCCGGTTCGAGGCGGTGCAGTTCCTCGCTCGCGATGCGCTCGGCGCGAAAGCCCGCTTGTTGGACGGTGGCGGCCAGTTGCCCCGCTTCCGCCATCCGCGCGTCGGTATAGACCAGCTCCAGGAGACCCGTGCGCCGCAATCCAAAATCGAAGCCAGGCGTGGCCGCCAGCTCGTCGTAGAGGCGGCTGCTGACGCGGGCGAGTGGCGCGAGCGGCCCCAGGTCCGGGCTCTGCTGGCCAAACCACAGGCCGCCGGCGTTGGCGCCGCTCGCCTCGGCGATGGCGCTCGCACGGTCGATTACGCAGACGCCCGCCACGCCGCGCTCGACGAGGTAGTAGGCGGTGGCCAAGCCGATCATGCCGGCGCCGACGATGGCGATTTCCGCGGTCTTGGGAAGGGGGTCCGAGGCGGCCAGCAGCGCCCGCTCGTCGCCACTCAGAGTTTCAAACCAGACGGAAGAGGGCATCCCTCTCGATGCTAGCACCCAGGCTCTATACTGGACGGATGATTACCCCCTGGGGTGAGATCGCGGTTTCTGACGCGCACGTACACTTCTTTTCACGGCCGCTCTTCCAGGCCTTGGCCGGCCAGACGCCGCTCGAGACCGTGGCCGCGAAGCTCGGCTGGGAGATTCCGGGGCCCGACGCCACGGAGCTGGCCCGGCGCTGGGTCGCCGAGCTCGATCGCTACGCTTTGAAGCGAGCCGCGCTCATCGCCAGCTTCCCGGGCGACGAGGGATCGGTGGCCGAAGCCGTGCGCGCCCATCCGGAGCGGTTCGTCGGTTACTTCATGCTGAACCCCGTCGACGAGGGAGCGGTCGGGCGCGCGCGGACGGCGGTTGAAGATAGGAAACTGCGGGGCATCTGCCTGTTTCCCGCCAT
Organism: Terriglobia bacterium; assembly: GCA_041482115.1. Lineage (GTDB taxonomy): Bacteria > Acidobacteriota > Terriglobia > Bryobacterales > JACQDG01 > JBGPDC01. Next base: position 15,260 of record JBGPDC010000067.1, read on the forward strand.
GCACCGTTTCTCGGTGCAGGATGACCGGCTGCGTCCCATCTATGAACTGGCCGCGCGGAACCGTACGGTGGTATTCGTGCACCAGGGCGTTCTTACCGTTGGGGTACGGAAGCGGCTGGGGTTGCCGTCGCATTTTGACATGAGTCTTTCGAACCCGATTGATCTGCACCGGGTCGCCCTCGATCACCCCGCGGTAAACTTCGTCATCCCGCATTTCGGCGCGGGATATTTCCGCGAGACGCTGATGGTCGGCGACCTCTGTCCCAACGTGCACGTCGACACTTCCAGCACCAACTCGTGGATCCGCTATGCCACCGGGGTGCGCGACCTGACGGAAGTCTTCGCCCGCGCCCTGGAGGTCTTCGGTCCGTCGCGCATATTGTTCGGCTCGGACTCGTCCTTTTTTCCGCGCGGCTGGAACCAGGACGTCCTGAAAACCCAGGCGGAGATCCTTAGCCAGTTGGGGGTGACCGGGGAGACGGCGCAGGCGATCCTGGGCGGGAACCTGGAGCGTTTAGTAGCGCTCGCTTGACGTAGAATGACTGCGATGCGCTGGTTGCCGATGTGCGTCCTTGCTGTTGTGAGTGTGACGGTGCGGGGCGACGAACTGCGGACCGGCGGGGACTACGGCCCCGGCGTCGTGGTGCAGATTTCGACGACAGGGGTAAGCTTCCGGGTGCCGCCGGGTTGGAGGGCGCTCTATCCTCCCACGGGTGGCGAGACGATCCTGCTGCGCGCCGAGCAGGGACAAGGCCGTGGCATCTTCACGTGCGCCTTAGGGGTCGAGAGCGCGCAATTGCAGGAAGAGATGGCCGCCGAGAAATGGGTGGCCGAAGGGGTGACGCTCGCGCCTGCCGGGGCGGTTCGGGAAGGCAGCGGGCGGTTACGGGCGGACTACCGGGGGCCGGAGGGCACGGTGGGACGCGGCCTCGGGATCGTACCGGGCGGCGGGCGCGCGGCGCTCGCGGTGCTGGCGGGTCCGGCGGCCGAGGCGAGAAGGCTCGAAGCGGCGCTCACGGCCATCGCCGATGCGGTGGAGTTCGGGGACGCTCCGGAGGCGGCCGAGTTGCGCAGTCTCGAAGCGCGGCTGCGCGGGTCGCGGCTGCACTCCACGCGACTCCGTACTTCGGACGACTATGCCGAAACGCGCCACATCGTTTACGATCTCTGCCGCGACGGGGCGTTCTCGCTGCTCGCGACGATCGAAGCGAGCGCGCCGGGCAAGGACGGCTTGGGGGGCGTCAAGCTCGAGCCGCGAACTACCGACGAGGCGCAGGGCCGCTGGCGGCTGATCGAGCGGCTGGGCCGGCGTCCGACGCTGATGTTTACCTCGGCCGAAGGCGTGATCGCCTATCAACCGCTGGTGGTGAATGGTGGCGAGATCCTGCTCGACGGCCGCCCGACGACCCTCGAGGCGAGCCAGGAATGCCAGTAGGAGGGCGACAAGCGCTCGTTCCGGTGTGGCCACCGCATGGTAGACTGCCTCCGTGGGCGCTAAGACAGCCATCTCGGTCGAAGAATACCTCCGCAGGAGTTTCGACGGCCCCGACCGCGAGTATGTAGACGGCGAAGTCGTGGAGAGAGCTGTGGGGGACAATCCGCATAGTGCCGTGCAGACTCAGTTCATAGAGATTTTCGCTGAGTTACGCAAGAGGTTCCCCCTGTACGCCCGGGTGGAGCTTCGCCACCGCGTCCAGCCGACCCGCTACCGCATCCCGGACGTGACTGTTTTCCTGGGCGGTTGGCCTTCCGAAGACGTCCCTTCCGCGCCGCCTTATATCACCATCGAGATCATTTCTCCGGACGATCGCTACACTGACCTCTTTCAGAAACTGGAGGAGTACCGCGCGTGGGGCGTGGGGCACATCTGGCTCGTCGATCCTCGCTTGCGCAAACTGGCCGTCTACGATGGCACAGGGCTGCATGACGTGCCCGCGCTAGTTTTGCCGGATTTCGCTGTGGAGATTACGCCGGCCGAGATTTTCGCCGCGCTTTAGTTCCGTCGGCCTAGGTTGATCGTCAGGCCGAAGACCAACTGATGATCGGGCGTCCCGCCGGCGATACTGAAATGCTGGCCGGAGAGATCGAACGCCACGCGCTCCGTCATCTGGTACTCCACGCCCTCGAAAACCGAGACCACCCTCTCGAGGCCGGTGGACTTCTCCCACACGGCGTTGAAGTGCGGGGTGAACTTGCTCAGGAGGCCCTCGCCGGGCAACTGGCGGCCGTAGCCGAAGCCCGCATCGAAGGTGCCGGCGGGGTTGGAGTCCGAAGGGTGCGTGGCGCCCGACCAGCTCAGGGTCGCGCCGATGCTGTTTCGTCCGGTGTCGTAGCGCGCGATGGCGACGGCGCCGAGCCGCGCTCCGGACTCGTCGCGCAGGAAGAAGGTCGCCTGCGGCGCGATCGCGAAGTCCAGCTTCTCGCCGTCGACGAGCACCGCGTTCGCCGTGAACGTCAAGGATTGGCTGAACTGGGTCGTGCGCCCGCCTCCGACCTCGGCGTTCGAGAGGGAATCGAAGGCGACGCTGTATTCGGTCCGGCCCCACAGGATGTGCCGGCCCGCGGGCGTGTACTTGATCGTGGACGGCATGTCGAAGTTGGTAGTGGAGAAGGAGTAGACGCTGTTCCAGTCGATCTCCATCGTGCCGGGCGCCGTGATCAGCGTATTCACATGCAGCCGCTTACGAAGGGAGATGTTGGAGGTGCCGGAGTTTCGCGAGGTGAGCCGCCCGAACAAGGCGGCTTGCCCGGCGGGAGCGAGCAACAACAGAGCCGCGACGGCTGAAATCAAGCGAGAGCGTTTCACTGTGTCAGGCTACCCTAGTGCCGCCTGCAGCATGGCGCGGGCGTAGCCGACGTTGTACGAGAAGCCGGCATAGCCGCCGCCACCCGGATAAAACGGCTTGAAGCCGGGGCGTTCGCGGTCGGCGTCGAGGGCCCGTGGGTGCTCCGGATAGAGCAGGCGTGGGTATTTCTGCCGGACCAGCTCCCTCATCACGGCGAACATGTTGACCTCGCCCTCGTCCAGGAACACTTCGGTGTAGCTCTCGCGCGGCTTGCGCACGCGCACGTTGCGGAAGTGGACGTGATTGATACGGTCCCGGCTGCCGAAGTAGCGGCAGACTTCGACGGGGTCCTCGCCGAGTTCCCGTGTCACGCCGCAGTCAAAGGTGATGCCGTTCGCCGGGCTGGCCACGATGTCGACGAGGCGCTTCCATCCGGCGAGGTTGCCCATGATCTGCCCGGAGCCCCGGCTAAGAGGGGCGGGCGGATCATTGGGATGCAAGGCGAGCCGCACGCCCGACTCCTGGGCCACCGGCACCACGGCCTTCAGAAAATAAGTGACATTGGCCCATATCTCGTCGAGGCTGTGCGCGCCTTCCTCGGGGAGCGGCGGCAGGTCTTTGACACGCTCGTAGTCGAAGGCGGTCAGGCCCGCGCCGGCGCGGCCCGTCTCCTCGTAGTAGCCCTCCACGAGGCGGTGCGCATAGAAGTTGTACTCGACGACCGGCAGGCCGGCGCGTCCGGCGGCGCGGATCGATTGCCGCACCTTGTCGATCTCCTCGTCGCGGCCGGGTCTCCCGTAGATGGCGTTGGGGAATCCGGCGATCATCAGGTTGCCGAGGCTCAGGCCGCCGGCCTTGAAGCGCTCCAGACGCGCGCGGAGGTCGGATTCCTGCCACGGGATAGGAGGGCCACCCATGAGGACATGGTCCACGCCGAGCTGCTTCATGCGGCGCATGCCGGCCTCGTTCGCGCCCCCGTCGCCGGCGCCGAGACAGAGCTTGGGCGTGTCGCGGCCCTCGGCGCGCGGTCCGGGGATCGGCGCCGCGGGGGCCATGGAAGGTAATAAAGCCGCCGCACCGGCGGCTTGAAGCAAGGTTCTGCGGGAAAGATCGGGCTTCATGGCGGACCTCCGGTTACGATTTCTTGTCGAACGCGACCAGGCTGCGGTCGATTGCGGCCAGGTTCCGGCAGCCGCTCAGTCCCATGGCGAGAGCGAGCTCGGTCTGGAGCATTTCCATGATGCGGATGGCGCCCGGCTGGCCAAACGCGCCGAGCCCCCAGAGCGGCGGACGGCCGACCTGCACGGCCTTCGCGCCGAGGGCCAGGGCCTTGAGGATGTCCGTGCCGCGGCGGAAGCCGCTATCGACGATCACGGGAACCTTGCTGCCTACGGCAGCGACGATCGCGGGCAGCACTTCGATGGTGGGGGGATCGAACTCGAGATACCGGCCGCCGTGGTTCGAAACGATGACGCCTTGGGCGCCGTGTTCGACGGCGTGGACCGCATCGTCGGGGCGCAGGATCCCCTTCACCAGCACCGGCACCTTGGCGTAAGAGGCCACTTCGGCGACGTAGGGCCATAGCAGACGGGCGGTAAAGCGCTCGGCAAGCCGGTAGCGGTTGCCCGCACCACGGGTCACGACGCGGCGGCCGCCTTCGGCCGGGGCCGGCCGCGGCTCACCCGGAACGCCGCCCGGGACGCGCTCCGATTCGCCGCCCCGCAGCAGGCGCTCGCGGTGCGAGTCGTACGTGGTGTCGACCGTGATGCAGACGGCTTTGCACCCCAGGCTGACGGCGCGCTCCACCTGTTCGCGGGAGTTCTCGGCCGGATAGTGCTGAAACCACAGCGGGCCGGTTGCAGCCGCGGCGATCTTCTCGAGCGGATAGCTCGAGTTGTTGCTCACGACCATGATGGTCTTGACAGCGCCAGCCGCGCGCGCCATCGCGATCTCTCCTTGCTGGTGCGCCAGTCCCTGGCTCCCCGTGGGGGCGATCAGGATCGGCATCTCGATCCGCTGGCCGAACAGGTCGAGCGAGAGGTCGAGGTTTTGGACCCCGGCCAGCATGTGGGGGCGGAAGCTGATGGCCTCAAACGCCTCCCGGTTGTGGCGCAGCGTCCACTCGTTGTCCACTCCCCCGGCGATGAAGTCGTAGCTGAGTTTGGGGATCTTAGCCTTGCACAGCGGCTCAAAGTCGAAGACGTCCACGAGGTCTTCGAGGGCCTGACGGGGTTCGGGAGTGTACGGCAGTCCCTGCTGGGCGCGCAGCAGCGGGGAACCGGCCAGAAACAGCAACGAATGGCGCAGGGCCTGGCGGCGGGTCATAACGGGAGTCCTCCTTTGGTCCGTGCGGTTAAGCTACGGCAGGCGGGGGCGGCTGTCAAGGGGGCTGTGCGGGGGCCGGGGCGCTCAGCGCACCTCGTGGCAGAAGTCGCACGAGATCGCGACGGCGTTCTCGCGGTGGCAGTCCATGCAGGAGGCCATGGAGGTGCTGTCCTTCTCTTTGAACAGCACGTCCCGCTGCCGGACCTGGCCGTGGCAGCTCTCGCAGGTGGCCTTTCCCGAGGCCAGATGGACTTTGTGGCTGAAATAGACGAAGTCGGCGATGCGGTAAACGCGCTTCCAGGGCACCTCTTCCTTGCGCTTGTCGTAATCGGCCAGGCGCTGGATGGCGGGGCTCTCCTTCTTGATCTGCACGTGACAGGTCATGCACTTGGAAGTCGCCGGAATGCCGGCGAAATCGCCCGGCTCGGGGACCTCGTGGCAGTTCTTGCACTCCAGACCGAGAGCCAGATGCTGCTTGTGGCTATATGGGATCGGCTGGACGACAGGCTGCGGATTGAACTTCTTGGCGGGCGCCGGAGCGGTGGGCGTTTGGCCGGCCAGGATCAGGGTGGTGGCCAGAGCCAACAGCGACAGCCTCGCGCGGTGCATGGCGTGTTTATTGTAGCATCGCCCCCGAGCCGCACCGGCCGAGAGCGGCCCGCCGTCAGAGTGGCACGCTGGTCGGTTCGCTCCGGGGCGCCTGCTGGCAGACATCGGCCAGCTCGACGCGATTGCGTCCGTTGGCTTTGGCCCGGTAGAGGGCTTGATCGGCCCAGTCCACCACGGCCTCCCAGCGCAGCGCCGGCTGGCCTTCGAGCGGGTACGAGGCGACCCCGCAACTCACCGTGACGACAGGGCTCAGCCAGGCGTCGAGGCGGGGGAGTTGCAAGGACTCCACGCGGGCGCGGAGACGAGAGGCTACCCGGGCCGCTTCGCGGAAGGACTGCCGGGGCAGGAGGACGACGATCTCCTCGCCTCCATAGCGGAAGGCGCCGTCGGAGCTGCGCAGACACTGCTGAATACTCCCGGCAATGCAGCGCAGCACCTCGTCGCCGGCCAGGTGGCCTTGGGAGTCGTTGTAAGCCTTGAACTGGTCTACGTCGCACATGATGACGCTATAGAGGTCGCCGTAGCGGAGGGCGCGTTGATGGAACTCGGTGATGCGCTCTTCGAAGGCCAGGCGGTTGCCGACCTGCATCAAGGCATCGAGACGCGAGAGGTGGCGCAGCCGCGTGTTGACGACCTCCAGTTGCTGATTCTTGTCGCGCAGCTCCTTCTCCAGGTTGAGAATGCGCTCGGCCGCGCGCAGCCGGACCTGGATTTCCCGCTGGTCGATCGGCTTAATGATGAAATCGTCGGCGCCGGCGTTCATGCCGGCCAGGAAATTCTCTTGGCCGCCCTGGGACGTAACCATAATGACGTAGACGTAGGAAAGGCGCGCCGCGCCCCGAATGCGGCGGCACAGTTCGACGCCGTCCAGGACGGGCATCTGCCAGTCGGTGAGAACGAAGTTGAAATCCCCCCCCGTAAACAGGTCCCAGGCCTGCTGCCCATCGGAGGCGGTAGAGACCTCGTGGCCGCACGCGCGAACTGCCTTTTCAAGCAACCGGAGCGTGCCGGGATCGTCCTCTGCGATCAGAATTGTCATGGTCTAGGGGGTGGGAAGCCTACCGGAATGGCTCCTGCTTGCGATTTCCCGGGCTCGCCGGCCGGGGCGGCGCGGCAGCCTGATCCAGGGCGCGGGCCAGTTGCGCCAACCCCGAGGCGCCCGCTCCGGCTGGCTTCGGCCACCTCCAGGGGCGGCGGCCGCGCGCTCCGCCGGTACCCCATCGAGAATCTTCTGCGCCAGCCGCGCCACCGGGTCGCGTCCGTTGACTTCCGCCGAGACGGGAGCGGCGGTTTTTGCCTCGGCGCCAAGTACCTCTTGAATCTGGCTCATATGGTGGTCGAATAGGGCATCGGTCAGGTGCTCCAATTTTTGCTGGTGCTGCAACAGCCGCACCATCTGACGGCGGGTCGGACGCGCCCGCCGGCGCAGGGTTTTCGAATCCACCACAAACCGCAGCAAATGCTGCAACTCGTGGATGATGTCCAGGAAGTGCTGGAGATCCAGGGGCTTGGTGATGAAGGAGGTCGCTCCCCGGCCGTAGGCCTGCAGGATGTCCTCCTGGCGCCGGGAGGTGGTGAGCACCACGATCGGGATGTCCTGTAGCGCGGGATCGCCGCGGATCTGCTTGGCGACCTCCTGGCCGTTGACCCGGGGCAGGTTGAGATCGAGCAGGATCAGATCGGGGCGCGGAGCCCGTTCGGACAACCCAAAGGTGTCCCGGTGGTACAAGTAATCGAGGGCTTCCTTGCCGTCGTTGACGATGCGGAGGTCGTGCGGCACCTCCACGGATTCAAAGGCCTCACGGGTCAGAATCTGGTCCGCCAGGTCGTCTTCCACCAGCAGAATTACGGCCGGAGGACGCTGGTCAATCGTCGTCGTTGGCTTGGTCACAGAGCCTCCCTCTGAACTCATCGGCATCCCGAGGGAAAAGTTGCCTTCGAAAAGAACGAGAGTTCGCCCTACAGTTCGCCTCGGAAGCTACCGATGGGTCGGAGAGAGCAGCAGACCCGTGACCACGACCGAGCGCCACCAGCCGGCAGCCGAGCCAACGACAGCAGAAGCCGCCGACCAGGTGATCTATGCGGTGTCGCACGATCTGATGGGTCCGCTGCTGAATATACGGGGATTTCTGGGACGTTTGCGGCAGGGTTGCGGCCGCTTGGGCGCCTTGGCCGCGGATTGGCCCCTGCTGCCGGAGCAGCGCGAGGCGTGGAATAAGATCCTCGACGATCGTGTGCTACAGTCGGTCGAGATACTGGATCAAAGCGCCCACCGCATGCAGCAGCGGATCACGGCGCTGCTGGAGCTATCGCGGGCCGGGCCGGAACCGGTGCACCTCGAGAGCGTGAGCGCGGAGGCGCTGGCGCGGGCCGTGGCCGAAGAACTCGCCGGCGAAGCGAAGAAGCGGGGGGCGAGAGTGGAAGTGGGCCCCGCCCCGCCGGTCACGGCCGATGCCGGACGGCTGACGGCCATCCTGCGCCAACTATTCTTGAATGCTTTGCAGTTTCTGGCCCCGTCCCGGGCGGGCACGGTGCACTTCGGGGGCCGCCTCCAGGATGGCGAGGCGTGGCTGTGGGTGCGCGATAACGGCATCGGGCTGCGCCGAGGACGGCGAGCGGGTGTTTCAGCCCTTCGGCCGCGTGCGGGAAGTGGAGAGTCCGGGGGAAGGAACCGGCCTCGCCACCGTCCGGAAACTGCTGTGCCAGCAGGGCGGACGCATCTGGGTCGAGTCGACGCACGGCGCGGGCAGCACGTTTTATCTCGCCTTGCCCCGGGCCGGCTAAAGCCCCGCGTCCTTCCGCCGATATTTTCCTTGTGGAACTTCCATCAGTGAGGATGCTCTTATGGCCAGTGCTGCGCGCCATTCCGTCTTAGTGGTCGAGGACGATCCGATCTACCTGGAGCTTCTCCAAGAGGCCTTCACCGCCGCCGGGTTCCACACCCTGCACGCTGACAATGGGGAAAAGGCCCTGGCCGTCCTGCGGCGCGAGGACGTGGAACTGGTAGTCTCCGATTTCATCATGCCGGAGGTCAATGGCCTCGAACTCTGCCGGCTGGTCACCGAGGACCTGCAGTTCGCCGGGGTGAAAGTGATCCTGTACTCCTGTAACAGCGATAGCGCGTTCCGGCGGCGGGCGCGCGAGATGGGCGCCATCGACTACCTGCCCAAAGCGGAGGACGCCGCCCTGCTGGTGCGCCAGATCTGCCAACTGGCCGGAATCGGTGTGGAGGAACTGGCCACCGCCTCCGGCGAGACCTCCCCGCTGCCGCCGGCGCCGGAGGCCGGCCAGTTACGTCTGCTCTTCGACCACCTCCTGGATCTGATCCAGATCGCGGCGCTCGCGGAGCATGCCTCCGAGCCGGCGCGCGTGGCCTGGGAGTCCGCCCAGCGCAACAGCGGGCAGATCCGGCGGCTGCTGCGGGAGTTGGAGAACCACGACCGCCCGCGGCCGGCGGCTTCGCCGGAGGCCGAGCCGCAGGCCGCCGGCGCGCTGCCTGGGCGATAGCCTGGAGTTAGAGGGGCGGCCTTCTCAGCGGCTCGCTTTTAGGATTCGCTGGCTCCGCGCGCCGATACAGCGGCCGCGCGGTGCAGGAAGGAGGCCAGTCGGCCGGGCTCTCCCAGCACCTCGTCTTTGGTGGCGACACCGGCTGCTCCCGCGGCCCGAGCCTGCTCGGTCAGCCGGTCGGTGAACGCGCCGCTGAGCATCCATACGGGGCAGGGAAAGGCGGAGAACAGGCGGGGGAGCACGGCGATGCCTTCTTCGTAACCCAGGCGATTGTCGAGAAGAATCAGGTCCGGTTGAGCGGCGCCGTGGAGCGCGAGCGCTTCCTCGACTTGGGAAGCCTCGAGCCATCGGAATTCGGCGGCGTTCGGCTGTTCAGCCACCAACTCGCGCAGCAGGAAGCGGACCTCCGGGTCATCGTCGATGTGCAGCACGGTCAGCATGGCACGGGTGCACTAGGGAACGGGCGACGAGATTTCGAGCCAGCACAGCTCGATAGACTTCAGGATGGCCCGGAGCTGTTCAAAATCGGCTGGCTTCCCGACGTAAGCATTGGCCCCGGCGGCGTAGCAGAACCGCACGTCCTCCTCCTGCCGCGAGCTGGTGAAAACCACAATGGGGATATTCTTTAGCTCTTCGTCCCTTTTCACCTGAGCGAGCAGTTCCTGGCCGTTAACATAGGGCATGTGGAGGTCGAGCAGGATCAGGTCGGGGCGCGGCGCCGCGACCGGCGGCGCGTAACGGCCTGTGCGCCAGAGATATTCCAGGGCCTCCGCACCATCCGACACCGTGTGGTATCGCCTGGGGACTTCCCCCGCCTCGAAGCCCTCCTGAATGAGGATCTGGTCCTCTTTATCGTCATCGACGATCAGGATCACTTGCGGAAGGCAAGGGCTAGGGGTTTGCATAGGTGGCCGAGCGGTCGCCTCGGTACGCGCGCTATTGCATTGTTCGACAGTTAGAGCCTGTCAGGAAATAAATAAAACAACTTGGGCTAATTTTGTTTTATACTTGTGGCGTGGTAGACCACAAGAGCATCCAACGGCGATTTCGTTCGTTGTCAGCCTTTCTGGACGA
>JBGPDC010000068.1:0-25391 GCA_041482115.1 Terriglobia bacterium
ATTCCGCCGTCCAGAGGCGGCCGAACTGGAAGACCTCGGTGAAGTCGAGATGGCCGAGCGCGAGATCCATCAGGAAGGTCGAGTGGGGCGTGCTGCCGTGAAAGTGGGCGAAGCCGACCGTGCCGCCGAGCGAGCGGCCGCGGGCGAAGAGCACGGCCGGGTAAGGGTAGGCCTCGGCGGAGTTGGCGTACATCGACCCCACACTTAAGGGCCGGAGCAGCTCGCGCGCGCCGAGCAGATTGATGTGCCCGTAGAACTCGCTGCGCGATTCCTGGCCGGGGCGAATCGAGCGGCCGGGCTTACGGGCCTCGCCGGCGGGCCCGAAGGCATATTGCGTCGCGGCGTCCATCTGGCGCTGCAACTGGAGGAAGTTGGCGACGGAGAGGTCTTCGGCGTCGAGCCACTGGAGGAAAACGTCGTTGTCCTCGGGGGCGCGGACCAGGTGGATGTGATCGTCACCGGAAATCCACGGCTGGCCGCCGGTCCACGAAGCCGGGCGCAGGACAATCCGCCGGTTCTCCCCGGACCGCAGCTCGAACTTTTCCACGGCCGGACGGTAGAAGAGGCCGCGATAAGCCTCGACCCGGTAGCGTCCCGCGGGCAGGTCGAACCCGGCGCGGCCCTTGAGCAGAAAGAAGTGCGACTGCTCGTCGCAGGTCACTTCGAGGGTGTCCGGCGCGGGCGTCCGGCGCCAGAGGCGCTCGCGATAGAAGAGGTCCACCTTGAGCGGCAGCAGTGCCTGGACCGGGCTGAGACGGAACGGCTGATTGTCCTTGAGGAGATAGACCCGCACCGGCATCAGGGGCTCGGTCGCCAGCTCGAGATGGGCGGCGATCTCCGGCAGTCCCGCCTCGCGGAACTGGGCCCAGGCGAGGGCCAGCGTGAAGACGAAAACGAGCCACCAGCGGATCATGGCGCAATTGTACTGCCGCCGCGGACAAACCGGAGCATCTCGGCCTCGAGCGCGGGGACGCAGGCGATGCAGTTGCCGCCGTAGACGCTGTTGCCGCCGTCGAAGTTCACGAAGCGGCCGCCGGCTTCCTCGATGATGATCTTCGAGGCCGCCAGATCCCAGGGCTTGGCGCTTGGCTCGAGCCACGCGTCGGCGCGGCCCGAGGCGACGAGCATGGCGTCGAGCGCGCCGCCCGTGTTGCGAACCGTCCAGAAGCGGCTGAGGAACTCCACCAGTCGGGGGGCGAAGGGCTGCGCCGGCATCGCGTCCGCGTCGGTGATGCACAGCACGGCGCGGGAGATCTCCGTGATGTCCGCGGCGACGTGCAGGCGCTCGGGGCCGCCCGAGGCGCTCTCACGCCAGGCGCCCGAGCCGCGGGCGGCGTAGTAGGTCTCGCCCAGCACGGGCAGGCGGCAGGCCCCGACGACGATGTCGCCCCCGGCTTCGAGGCCGAGGAGCACCGCCCAGAAGGGGATGCCTCGCACGAAGTCCTTGGTGCCGTCGATGGGGTCGACGATCCACTGGCGGCCAGAGCGGGCGGGACGGCGGGACCCTTCTTCCCCCAGCAGGCCGTCGTCCGGGAAGGCTTCGGCGAGCATGCGAGTGATCAGGTGCTCGTTGTCGCGGTCGGCGTTGGTGACCGGGGAAGCGTCCGGCTTGGTCGAGACTTCGAGGGTGCGGCGGCGGTTCGCGAGCGCCAGATCCCCGGCCTCGCGGACCGCGCGGCGAGCCAGCTCCAGTTCTTTCTCGAAGGCCACGGAGAGATTCTAGCGCGGGCCTTAGCTTGACAAGGCGGGCGGCCCGTAACTACACTCCTGCCAAGAGTCGGGAGGTCCTTGATGGGAAGGTCCGAGAGCGAATGGCGTTCGAGCTGGACCAGGCGCTCCGCGCTGCGGAGCCTCGCGGCTTTCCTCGCCGGCTCGCCTTTCCTGGCGGGCCAGCAGGACCCGTTCCGGGACCACAGCCGGGTCCCCGGCATGAACGAGCTCGTGACGGCTTTTGATTTTGAGCCCGTAGCCTACGCGAAGATCGCGCGGGATGCCTATGATTACATGGCCCTGGGGGTGGAAGGCGAATTCACGCTGCGCCGCAACCGGCAGGCGTTCGAATGGGTCGATCTGATTCCCAAAAATCCGGTGGACGCCGGCTCGGTGCGCACCGCGACCGAAGTGCTGGGCATCAAGATGGCCTTCCCGATCATGATCTCGCCTACCGCCAGCCATAGCAGCCTGCACCCGACCGGCGAATTGGGCACGCACCAGGGGGCGACGGCGGCTTCGGGCACGCCGTATATCATCAGCAACAACGCCAGTTTCCCGGTTGACAAGATCGCGGCGGCAGCTACCGGTCCTATTTGGTTCCAGCTTTACCACCGGCCCGACGTGGAGGGCAACCGGGAATTGATCGAGCGGGCGCAAGACGCCGGCTGCCGGGCGGTGGTGGTGACCAATGACGGCGGCGCCAGCCCGATCAGCAGAAAGTACCCCAGCGGGCCGGGACCCCGCGAGCGGGCCCTGCACGACCGGCATCTCGAATCCCAGCGCCAGCAAAACGACGCCCGGGGCCGCGGCGCGCCCGCCGCCGGAGCGGCTCGCCGGGTGGTCCGGACCGGGGAGAGCGCCTCGACCGGCGAGGGCGGAGATCGCGGTGGGCTCGACTGGAAGCTGATGGACGCGATCCATGCCGTGACGAAGGTGCCGTTCCTGACGAAGGGCATCCTGACGGGGGAGGATGCGAAGGCCTGTGTGGAGCATGGCCTCGACGGGATCGTCGTCTCGAACCACGGCGGCCGGGCGATGGACTACGGGCCTTCCACGCTGGAGGTGCTGGCGGAAGTCGTGGACGCGGTGCAAGGGCGCATCCCGGTGCTGATCGATGGGGGTTTCCGGCGTGGCTCGGACGTGCTGAAGGCCCTGGCGTTGGGCGCGAAGGCGGTCAGCCTGGGGCGAGTGCCGCGGTGGGGTTTAGCGGCTTATGGACCGGCGGGGTCGCAGCGGATTCTGGAGATCGTGCAACAGGAGCTGGTATTGGCGATGGCCGCCAACGGGCGTCCGACGCTCGATTCTATCGACCGCACGCTCGTGAAAACGGACTTGTGATGAGCACCGCCTACTCGCGACGAACGGCGCTGCGGAGCTTGGGAATTTGGGCGGCAGCGTCGCCGCTGCTTAAGGCTCAAGAAACGCAATCGCCCAAGCTGATGGGCGAGCCTCCCGGGCGGATCGCGCCCCGCTCCGAGCTGCTCAACGTCTTCGAAGTCGAGGCCATGGCGGAGCGGAAACTGCCCAGCACAGTTTTCTCCGCGATTGCCGGCGGCGACCGGCGGGCCTTCGAGCGCATCATCTTCCGCCCACGGCGGTTCATAAACCCCGTGCCGTTGGATCTGACGGTGGAACTGTTCGGAGAGAAGATGTATACCCCGATCTTGGTGGGGCCGGCGTCCCAGCAGCAGAGGTTCGACCCGGAGGGGGAGTTAGCTTTGGTGCGGGGCGGGTCCGCTGCGAAAGTGACGGCCGTGATCAGCAGTCGGTCGAGCCAGCCTATCGAGAAGATTGCCGCCGAAGCCAAAGGGACTACCTGGTACCAGGTATACCCGGAGAGCGACATGGGGCCGGTACTGAATGGCGTCGGGCGGGCGGTGAAGGCGGGCTGCAAAGTGGTGTGCGTGACGGCGGGCAACGGGGCGCGGCTGGACTGGGACGTGGTGGATCAGGTGCGCCAGGCCGCCAAGACGCCGGTGGTGCTAAAGGGCGTCCTGAGCGCGGAGGAGGCCCGGACGGCGGTGGGAAAGGGCGTGGATGGGATCATCGTTTCCAATCACGGCGGGCTTCTCGTGCCGGGCCTGGCAGCGCCCATCGAGGTGCTGACTGCGGTGGTGGATGCGGTGGGCGGCAAAGTGCCGGTGCTGATCGACGGAAGTTTTCGGCGGGGCAGCGACATTGTGAAGGCGCTGGCGCTGGGCGCGCGGGCCGTTCTCGTGGTGCGCCCGGTGCTGTGGGGCTTAGCGGGCTATGGCAGCGAAGGGGTGCAGACGGTGTTGGAGATACTGCAGAGCGAGACGGTCCGCACGATGGGTCTGAATGGTAAGCCGACGCTCGCGCTGTTGGACCGCACGATGGTGAGGATCTCGAAGCACTAGAGGAGCCCAAAAAATGAGAGCTGCCTTTCTTCTGACCCTGGGCCCGCTCGCGATGTTGTCGCCAGCCCGAGGTCAAGAGGGGGGGGAAACTTTGGCCTGGGCGCCGAAGCCCTTAAAAGCCGTGGGGTATTTTGGCGTCAACCGTCCCATTGTCAAGATTGCCGATTTGTTAGTAAAATTAGAGCAAGCAGAGGCGACCGGCGGGATTAGCGCCTCTGGAGTTTATCTTGTCGGTAAGAGCGGCCTATGACGGAAGCGGAAAGTGGCACGATCCAGGTTGCCGTTTTCTCAATCTTGGGAGCCTTATTGCATCTGAGGCCTCATGGGCGGACTTCAAGCTTCGATGGATAGCTGTTCTTGAGAAACACGGCGCGCCCTTGTCTCCCCGAAATAACAGGTACTTTCATTGTAAGGAGGCCATGCATAACAAAGACGGTTACTCCGGTTGGGCTTATGCGAGGGTCGCGGCGCTCGTGGGTGAGCTAATGAATCTACTGGGGCACACGGAACAAGCGGACCCGCTCGCTACCTCCTGTTCGGTGAATCTCGAAGACTACAGAAAGGTGAAGCTACATATTCCAGCGCTTCGGGGGCCGGAGGCTATCTGTTTAGATGCGTGCTTCGGATTGGCTGTCCGACATCCTTTGCGAGATTTGGGAATCGAGTTGCTTTTTGATCGGGAAGAGAGCTTCTACCCAATTCTCAAGAAGATGATGAAGCAGTACGATAGGGGCCGGGGGGTATGGTGGGCCTCCTATGTTTCGAGCATTACAGAAGTGGAAGATATGCGAGAGAGTCCCGAGATTCAAGCTTCCGACCTGCTGGCGTGGTTGGCAAATCGCTACTATACGCATGGGTCAGGAGAGAAGTGGGGAAGGTGGTTTTTCGGCACTTTCTTGGTAAAGAAACATTATCATCGTCACATCGATGAGCAGGTGCTCCTGAGCCTATTCGACTTGGACGGCAGTATGAAGCCTGATGTTCAACTGCCAGAAGTGCGAATCAGGGCGCCATTTAGCGAAAGGAATTAGGTGGTTTCAAATCTTGTTTGAGCTTGTGGATTCCAAGCTGTGATTAAGAACGCAGCGGCAGTTGGATGGGTGTGTTTGTCTCTGGCGTTCGGAGCGTTCGCCCAGGCCGCGTTCGCCCAGAAGGGGCAGAACGGAATAGTTGAAAAGCGCAACGTGCCATTAGCCTTGACAGTATTCATGCCAACCAAAAACCCCGAAGTAAGAACGCGAATCCGACTTGCGACGTTCAAGCTGAGGGTCACTCCTTTTGTGGCTCAGAGCTTTGACCGCACAAAGAAGACACTTGGGATAGAGGTGAAAACGACGACAAACGAGTCGTTGGGTTTCAGCTTTGCGGGCGTGACGTTTACGGCGGAAGGAAAGCAACTAGGCTCGGTCGAACAGGACTGGGCGACCGACACGTCACTGGCGGGAGTGACGGAGCAAACGACTATCGAGGACTTGGCTCTCGTCCGTAGGATAGCCACAGCGAAAGAGGTTTATTTGACGGTCCTGCTGCGCGGCAGGCCAGCGCCATTCAATCAAATTAGCTTCAAGCTCTCGCCAGAGCAGTTGGATAACGTTCGCTTGCTGGCCGATAAATACGACGCCATGGAGCCAGGACGATGAAGCGTCGTGTTTTGTTTTCGTGCCACACCCCAAAACAGCGGATTAGTCAAATATATAGTTGCCCTGATTTCGATCGGAGGAGAAACATTATGAAGTACACGAGAAGGGACCTGTCTTTTTTAGCCCTGGGCCTGCCTTTTGCTTCCAACGCCCTCCGGGCTCAAGCGCCGAAGCCTAAACGGATCAACAAGGCGGTCGAGCTGTGGGCGCAGGGCCAGCCGGTCTATTTCGATGGTCCTCATGAAGGCATTGCGGGTTCCTATGAGCAAGGCGTGAAAGACGCGCAAACGTTTCTGGATTACATCAGCTACGACATGGAGCACGCCCCGTACGACATCAAGGGGCTCGCGGAATACATGCGCGGCCTCGCGGCGGGCGGTCCGACCAAGAGCGGTCATCGCACGCCGGCCGTCATTGTCAATGTGCCTATGAGTGGCACGGATGAAACCACGGTCCGGGCCAATGCCTGGATGATCCAGCAGGTGCTCGCCACGGGCGTTCACGGGGTCATGCTGTGCCATGCCGACACCCCCGGCGCGGTGCGGGCGTTCGTAGAGGCCATGCGGCTGCCCATTCACAAGCAAGGCGTGGACAAGGGGCTGAACGAGGGCCGGCGGGGCGTTCACGGGTCCACGACCGCAGCTAAAATCTGGGGCGTGACAACCGAAGAGTACAACGAGAAGGCGGACCTGTGGCCGCTCAATCCCAACGGCGAACTGGTGCTCGGGCTCAAGTTGGAGGACAAGTACGCCCTCGCCAATGCGGAAGAGATCGCCAAGGTCCCCGGTATCGGTTTCGCGGAGTGGGGACCGGGCGACATGGCGTTGTCGTTCAACTTGAAGCTTTCGGATCCCAAAGTGCAAGAAGCAGAGGCGCGGCTCGCGAAGATCTGCAAGGCTCACAAGATCCCGTTCATGCACGGTTACGACCCGAAAACCGTGATCGAGACCATTAAGCAGGGCTACCTGGTGGGCCGGTCGGGTGCGGAGGCCGCCGAGATCGGCCGCAAATACACCAAGCGGCAGATGCCGTGGTAATGCGGTGATTGATCAGGACCGCTCCCTCACGGTCGCGGCTCAGTAACAGCGCTCGTGATTGGGAAGTGGTTACTAGCTACTGAGCCGCGCGCGTCGAGCGGTTGGCGCAAGTATTTTCGACGCTGGGTTTAGCTGCGGGAGGTCGTGCCATGAGAAGGGTCGGGCGCAGGTATGTGCTAGGGGTGCTGGCGGGGGGTTTCGCGGCCGCCCAGCAGCAAGTTATCACGCCGCGGGCGAAAGAGCTCAACCAGAGCTTCGATGCGGACGCGGCGCAGTGGACCGGGCGGTTCGAGCACGAGGGGCGGGCCATCTATGACAAGCGCTTCGAGATTCTGGACGCGATGGGACTCCAGCCGGGCATGAACGTGGCTGATATCGGGGCCGGAAGCGGCCTCCTGTCGCGACTGATCGCCCGGAAGGTGGCGCCGGGCGGCACTGTGTATGCGGTCGATGTCGCCAAGAACATGGTCGACCACATTGCGAAGACGGCGCAGGAAGAGAAGATCGGCAATCTTAAGGCGGTGCTGGGCGACCCGCACTCGCCGAAATTGCGCCCGGGGTCGGTCGACGTGGTCTGCATCGTCGATGCGTACCACCACTTCGAGTTCCCGGGGGAGATGCTGGCCGAGATCAGCAAGGCGCTCCGGCCCGAGGGCACGCTCGTGCTGATCGACTTCAAGCGGATCGAAGGGATTTCACGCGATTACATCCTGAAGATGGTCCGGGCCGGAGAGGGCACCTTCACCGATGAGTTCCTGAATGCCGGGTTTGAGCTGGTCGAAAGGCGGGATGACATGTTCCCGGAGAATTACCTGCTGAAGTTCAAGCACCGCCGCCCGCCGGCCAAGTAGCCGGGCCGGCAATTTTCTTTTCAGTTTGGTCTTGCCTGCAAGCGGAGAGTTATGGTACAGCAGGTGCCATACAACTGAAAGGAGAGTCTCCATGAAGAGACGGAAGGGGGCGGCCCTCGTGGTGTTTTGCCTGGCCTCGGCAGCCTGGCTCGGTTCCTGCTCGTCACAAACCGCCGGTCCCAAGTTTGGCAGTCCGGAATGGTATTGGTCAGGCGCCCGGGACCAATTCGCGGCGGGCGAATTTGCGAAAGCTCAGGAACACCT
This sequence comes from Terriglobia bacterium, assembly GCA_041482115.1. GTDB lineage: Bacteria > Acidobacteriota > Terriglobia > Bryobacterales > JACQDG01 > JBGPDC01. The sequence continues at coordinate 7,884 of JBGPDC010000068.1, forward strand.
GGAAAAGCTGCTGGCCACCAACAGCCCGTTTAAGGAGCGGGCGGCGGTCTTCCACCTGGTGCTGCTGGCGGGTATGGCGGAGGGGTACCGAGACCTGGCCGAGGCGTACAGTGACGGGGAGAAAGCCTCGAAGAATCAGGGCATGGAATTCCACCGCATCGTGACCGACATGCAGCGGTTCTCGCGCCAGTACACGATTGGTCTGGCGGAGGACGCCGGGCGCTTCAGCAAAGAAATGGGCAGTGCGCCGCAGTTCGCGATGGACTTCACGTTCCCGAACGGAACGGCCACCGAAGTCGCCACGCTCGAGCGGGTGCGCAAAGGCATCTTCCCGGCCGAAGCCGACCGGCTGAGCGCGCAGCGGCAAGCGGTAGCGCGCCAGATGGTGCTGACGACGACGGCCATGGCCGGGGCGGGCAAGGACCCGGCGAAGGCGGCCGAGATGTTTAAGACCCAGCCCGCGCAGGTGCCCCGGGCGATTTTTCTAATGGAGCTGGCCCAAAACCTGCTGGACGAGTCCGCCATTTTCGACCGCAAGAAGATGAACGACCCGGATACGAAAAAGATCATGCTGCAACTGGCGGCCAACTGCCTGAAGGCGGCGGGCGAGGGAGGGGACGCCGCCACCCAGAAACAGGCTAAGGACGTCCGGGCCAAGATCGAGAAGGAGCAGAAGGCGGTCGACAAGAAGGGCTGAGGGCCCGATTTTGGGGGCTTTGGCGCGCAGCGTACGGCGCAGCACCGGCCGGCCGGCGGACCGTGTGGTAGACTGAAGCTGACTATCTGCTTGGAGCGGGCCGCCCTATGCTCAGCCGTATCAAGTTTGCCGTTGTCATTTCCTCGACATTTCTAACCGCGTTGCTCGTGATCGGCGCGGCCCTGGGCGACAATACCTCGGCCGACGGCGCCTACCGGCAGTTGTCGGTTTACACCGAGGTTCTCTCGCGGATCAAGAGCGATTACGTCGAGGAGCCGGACATCAAGCAGGTCACCGCCGGCGCGCTCCAAGGCATGCTGGAGTCGCTCGACCCGCAATCCTGCTACATGACGGCGGACCAGTACAAGGAATATCAGAAGCTCAAGGCCGCCCCGCAGCAGGGTAACGTCGGGCTGGTGATTTCGAAACGCTTCGGGATCGTCTTCATCCTCGCCGCGCAACCGGGTTCGCCGGCAGCGAAGGCCGGGCTCGGTATCGGCGACCAACTGGAGGCGGTCGACAGCAAAGCCACGCGCGACCTGCCACTACCGCTCACCCAGGCCTTGTTGAACGGACCGGCGGGTTCGACGGTGGCCTTGGTGGTGAGGCGCAACCGGCAGACGGACAATCAAGAGGAGATCACCCTCACGCGGGCGGGCATCTCGGTGCCGGCGGTAACCGGCAAGCTGCTCGACGACAAGGTGGGCTATATCGAGGTGCGGGCGCTGACGCCGGGGAAAGCCGCCGAGGCCGCCGGGGTCATCCGCGATCTCACGCGCCAGGGAGCGCAGCGGCTGGTGCTGGACCTGCGCGGCAACGCCGTCGGCGACGTGCCGGAGGGCCTGAAGCTGGCGAACCTGTTCGTCTCCGACGGCCTGCTGGCGTATTTGCAGGGCCAGAAGTCTCCACGCAAGGATTTTTCCGCCGATCCCAGCCAGGCCGTTACGAAGCTGCCGCTGGTGGTGATCGCGAACCGCGCGACGAGCGGCGGGGCGGAAGTGACGGCCGCGGCGATTCTGGACCGCAATCGGGGCAAGGTCGTAGGCGAGAAAACCTTTGGCCTGGCCGCGGAGCAGAAGACGATCAACCTCGACGATGGGGCGGCGGTGATCCTTTCGGTGGCGAAGTATTATCGGCCGGCTGGGAAGGCCATCCAGGATGGCGGGGTGAACCCCACGCTGCAGGTGGCCGAGGCTCCCGATAGCGACGACGATGACGACAACCCGCACACGCCGAACCAAAGCGACAAGTCGCCGGAAAACGACGAGCTGCTGAAGAAAGCCATCGAGCTGGTAAAGGGCGCGGCGCCGACGGCGGCCTGAGTCTGGCGCTTACTTCTCATTTGACACCGGTCCCTCCCCGGCCTTATAGTGTCTGGCAGCGGAGGCCGGGCTCTGCTTTTCAAGTCCCCAGCGCGGATCGCCGCGGCACCCGGCAGCAGGGAACATGACGCTTCCTAACAGCCTCACGCTGCTGCGGATCTTCTTCGTTCCCCTCCTGCTCACCATCCTGCTGCGGCAGCAAGTGTATCTCGACACGCCGTGGGGCGCGCTGGACAAAGAATGGGTGGCGCTGCCGATATTCCTGCTGGCGGCGCTGACCGATCTGCTGGACGGCTTCCTGGCGCGCCGCCGCCGCCAGGTTTCGACGCTCGGGACGCTGCTCGATCCGGTGGCCGACAAGCTGCTCATCTCGGCGGCGCTGATTTCGCTGGTCGAGTTGGGCCTGGTGCGAGCCTGGATGGTAGTCGTGATCGTGGGCCGCGAGTTCGCCGTTTCGGGGCTGCGCAGCATCGCGTCCGCCGAGGGTTACACCATCGGGGCGAGCGACCTCGGCAAAACGAAGATGGTCATGCAGGTGGTGGCGGTCTCGCTGCTGCTGGCCGGGGCGCACTCGCCGGCGATCCTGAAGCTGGGAATCGCGGCCGTGTGGCTGGTGGTGCTGTTTGCGATCGTCTCGGCCGTAGGGTATTTCCGCCAATTCTGGCGCCGGGTGGATATCAAGTTCAAGGTCCGGCGCCGGCGGGAGCGTTTATTGCTCCTGCGCAAGCAGCGGAAGCCGAATGTTGCCGCTCAGTAATGCGGCCAAGCGCTGGCTGATCGAAACGGCGCGGCAGGCGGTATGGTCGGCCAGCATGGGAGAAAAGCCGGCGCTGCCGGGCCCCCCGGCCGATCTGCCGGCTTCCGACCGGGAAAGCCTCGAACGTCCCCGGGCGGCTTTCGTCACGCTTACCAAACATGGCAAGCTGCGCGGCTGCGTGGGCCATGTCGCCTCCGACCGCTCGCTGGTCCGGGCGGCTGTCGAAATGGCCGCCGCGGCGGCTCTCGAGGATAGCCGCTTCGACCCGGTCCAACCCGAGGAAGTACCCGCTTTGCACCTCGAGATTTCGGTCCTCTCGCCGTTTTTTCCCATCACGCCGGACGCGATCGAGCCGGGCCGGCACGGCCTGGCGATCGAGAAGGGACTCCACCGCGGGCTGCTGTTGCCCCAGGTGGCGCTGACCTATCACTGGACCGCGCAGCAATTCCTGGAAGGGGTCTGCCAAAAAGCCGGACTGCCCCGCGACGCCTGGAAGCACGGGGCGTCTCTGGAGGCCTTCACGGCCGAGGTGATCGCCGAGGAAGAGGCCGAGGCCGCCTGAGAGACCGGTTGCTCATGCGAGGCCTGTTGTTCATGCGACGCAGGGGGACCCTGGTTTTCTGTGCGGCCGCTCTCGTGCTCGGAGGCTGTTCGCGGCCTGCGGGGATCGTGGTGGAGGCGGAAGACACGTTTCCTGGCCCTGCCACGGTCGTCGAGATGGCGGACTCCCGGCTCGCCCCCTTGCTGCTGGGCGGGTGGCACGACCTGGAGGCGGGGAGCTGGCGGTGGACCGAGCGGCGGTTCACCGTACTGCTAAAGGCGCCGCCGGGGGGCCAGGCCGCCACTCTGAAGTTGGAGTTTGCGTTGCCCGACGCCGTGGCGGCGCGCTTCGGCAGTGTCCGGCTCGCAGCCAAGGTGAATGGAACGCCGCTGCCGGCTCAGTCCTATGAGCAGGCAGGCCAGTTGACCTACTCGTGCCGGGTGCCGCCGGAGGCGCTGCGCGGCGAAACCGCCCTGGTAGAGTTCGAGCTCGACAAGGCTCTGCCGCCCGGTCCCAACGACGCTCGCGAGCTGGGCGTCATCGTCGCCGGGGTGGGGCTCTACTAGTGGCGGCGTCCCGGAGCGAGGCTGCTGCACGGCTGCCGTGTCCGTCGTGGGTGCTGTGGGCGGTGCCGATGGCGGCCTGCCTGTTGGTGTTTCACAGGGCCCTGCAGTGCTGGTTCGTGCAGGACGATTTCGCCTCTCTGCGGTGGCAGGTTCATTCCTTTAGCGACATCGCAAGGCTGTTCACCGAGCCGAAGGCCCAGGGGACCATCCGGCCGTTCAGCGAGGATTTCTTCTTTGCCGTCTTCCGGCGGCTATTCGGCCTGAACGCTCTCCCTTATAAGGTATGGGTGTTCCTCACGCAGATGGCGAACCTGGCCCTGCTGTGGGGGGTGGCCAGGCGTCTGCTGCCGTCGCGTCCGGTGGCGATGCTCGCGCCGCTGGTGTGGGGGGTGAACCTGGCGCTGGTGGCGCCGCTGGGTTGGACCTCCGCTTACAACCAGGTCCTCTGCTCTTTTATTTACCTGGCGAGCTTCCTGCTGTTCTTGCGGCACGTGGAGACCGGCCGCTGGAGTTTCTACGCCGCGCAGTGGGGGACGTTTCTGGTGGGCTTCGGAGTGCTGGAAACCATTGTGGCGTATCCGGCGGTAGTGCTGGCGTATTGCGCGCTCGAAGCACGGAAACACACCTGGAAGGCGGTGCCGCTGCTGGTGCCCTCGGCGGTGTATAGCGGCATTCATCTGTGGCTGATCCCGCGGGCGGCGACCGGACCTTACGTGACGCACTTCGATCTGCGCATGGTGAGCGGTCTTGGGGACTACTGGACCTGGGTGCTGGGTCCGGTGCGCTTCGCCGCGATTGCCGGGTTCAAGGAGGGTACCGGGCTGGCGCTGGTCCTGGCGCTGACGGCGGGCCTCGGGGTCGCCTGGTGGCGCGCCGACGGAGCCGGACATCGCGTGGCGCTGTTTGGTCTGGCGTGGTTCGTGATCACGCTCGGACCGGTGCTCCCCTTACCCGACCATCGCCTCGACTACTACCTGACGGTGCCGGCGATCGGTCTGGGACTGACCGTGGCGGCGCTGGCCTCCCACGTTCCCCGCGCTGCTGTGGTGGCATGGCTCGCAGTCTATGTCGCGTGCTCGGTGGGGTACGTCCGCTACGGCATGCGCTCCATCTACGAACGCAGCCAGGCGGCGCGGGTGCTGATCGAGGGCGTGACCGAGATCCGGCGCCTGCACCCGGGCCAGGCGATCCTGCTGACCGGGGTGGACGAGCGGCTCTTCTACGCGGCGCTCTACGATCGAGGCCCGCTGGCGGCCGGCCTGCAGGACGTCTTCCTCGCGCCGAGCGGGAACGCCATCCGCGACCAGCCGGGCCACCTGCCAGTGGACGCTTATCGCCTGCCGGCGAGCGTGGCGGCCGGCGCCCTGCGGGGCCAGGAGGCGGTCGTCTACCGCATCGCGGGGAACCGGTTCCGGAACATCACGAACGCTTACCGCTACGTCGAGTCGCGAAGCCTCGCCGTCGAGCCACCCCGGCGCGTGGACGTGGGCCTGCCCTACATGGCGGGCCAACTCGGCCCGGGATGGTTCGGCATCCAGCAGAGCCACCGCTGGATGGGACGCCGGGCCGAGGTACGCGTGGCCGGTCCGCGGACGCCCGGCGAACGGCTGCGCGTGGAGGCCATCTATCCCGAGCATCTGAACCTGGGGCCGATCAAGCTGGCGGTTGCCGTCAACGGGGTCCCGGTGGGAGAGTTTACGGTGCACGACCGGCGCTCGGAACGGCAGGAGTTTGCCCTGCCCCCCGCGCTGGTGGGGCAGCAGGAGATTACCGTCAGGCTCGAGACGGATCGTACCTTTCGCCCCGCCGACGACCCGCGCGAGCTGGGCCTCGCCTTCGGCGTGATCGAGCTGGTGGAGCCGGCCGGGACGCCTGGCGGCGCTATGCTAAATTGACCGTATGGGCAAGGCATTCGACGTCGTCGGGGTGGGGTTGAACGCCACCGACACGGTGCTGCTGGTCCCGCACTTTCCCGAGTACGCCGGCAAGGCGCCGTTCACCGAGGAAGTCATGTCGCCGGGGGGCCAGGTGGCGAGCGCCATAGTCGCCTGCCAGCGGCTAGGCCTGCGCTCGAAGTATATCGGATCGGTGGGCGACGACCTGCGCGGCACCATCCAGATGCGCAGCCTGCTCGACGAAGGCATCAACGTGGACCACGTGCAGATCCGGTTGGGCTGCCCGAACCAGTCGGCCTACATCATTGTGGACCAGCGCACCGGGGAGCGCACGGTCTTCTGGCGGCGCGACGACTCGCTGCGCCTGGATGCCGCGCAGATCGACCCGGGGCAGATCACCTGCGCGCGCCTGCTGCACTTCGACGGCCACGACACCGAAGCCGTCGCGCACGCCGCGCGGATCGCGCGCGAGGCTGGGATGCCGGTCACCGTGGACGTCGATACGATCTACCATGGCTTCGAGCGAGTGCTGCAGTACGTGGACTACCTGATTGCCAGCTCCGAATTCCCGGTGCAGTGGACCAACGAGCGAGACCCCTTCCGGGCGCTGCGGCTGATGCAAGAGGAGTACGGCATGAAGGTGGCGGCCATGACGCTGGGGGCTTACGGCGCGCTGGCCTATTCGGAGGGGCGCTTCCACTATTCGCCGGCCTTCGTGGTGAGCTGCGCCGACACTACTGGCGCGGGCGACGTCTTTCACGGCGCTTTCTGTTATGCGGTGCTTGAAAACTATCCGCTCGAGGCGGCGCTGGAGTTCTCAAACGCCATGGCGGCCCTGAACTGCCGGGTGCTCGGGGCGCGGGGCGGCATCGGGACGCGGGCCGAGGCCGAGAAGCTCATCGCGCGGGCCGAGCGGCGCTCGAACAAAGATTTTGAGCTGCGCGCCACGGTGCCGGTGCGCTAAGCGGATGCCTGCCCGCGTGACCCTTTACACCAAGGCGGGCTGTTGCCTCTGTGACGAGGCGAAGCAGGAGATCGACCGCGCCCGCCGCCAGACAGAGTTCGAGCTGGAGATCATCGACATCGAGTCCGATCCGCGGCTCCACCGCCAGTATCAGTACGACATCCCCGTGATCGCCATCAACGGCGAGCGGGCCTTCCGCTATCACGTCAAGGCCGAGGACCTGGTGGCCCGGCTCCAGGCAGCGACATGAGCGGCAAGCTCGATGTGCTGGCGATCGCCGCCCACCGGGACGACGTGGAACAGACCTGCGGCGGCGTGCTTATCCGCATGGCCGAGAAGGGTTACCGCACCGGCGCGCTTGAAATGGCGGCAGGGGAGATGGGCACCCGGGGCGACGCCGCCACGCGCGAGCGCGAGGCGGCCGAGGCGGCGCGCGAAATGCTGCTCTCCTGGCGGGAAAACCTCGGGTTGCCGGACGCGCGGCTCGAAGCGACCCTTCCAGCCAAGCTCGCGATCGCGGCCCAGATTCGGGCCACGCGCCCGAGCACCGTCATCCTGCCCTACTGGGAAGGCCGGCATCCCGATCATTACCGCACGGCAGAGATCGGTTACGAAGCGTGCTTTCTCGCCGGGCTCAAGAAGCTCGACCTGGCCGGCGAGCCGCACCGGCCGCGCAAGATCCTCTACGCGTCGCTTTACGCGCAGGTGCGGCCGAGCTTCGTGGTGGACATCAGCGCGCAATTCGAGCGGCGCATGCGGGCGCTATTCTGCTACCGCTCCCAATTCGGCGACCAGCCCACCGGGGCCGGCCTGTTTCCGCAGCAGGAAGAAATGGCGGAGCGAATCCGTTCTGTCGCGCGGTATTACGGGATGCTGATCGGGGTCCGCTATGGGGAGCCCTACGTCGTCAGAGAAATGATGAGCGTGGACGACGTCGTGCGGATGCCGGTGCTGAGTTTGTAGCGGGTGGGGCCGTCCCCCTGGACCGCGGCCGGCGCCCTCGTCGGCCTCTTCGGACACGCGACCATGCTGAACACCAGCCGGACCAGGGGGTCCGGCGCGGGCGAGGGCGCCCGCCCCACTAACACTACGAGCGCTTGTTGCTGACGAAGCGGTCCACGCGGTCCTGGAAGATCTTCAGCTTGCCTTGCTTTTGGAGCCGGGCCCGCAGCGCCTCGCGGTAGACCTCGAAGGCCTCGGTCTGGCGGTTGCCGAGCAGGGTGGACCGGATGATTTTCTGCTCTTCCGGGCTCAACGGCGTGTCCGGATTCACCCGCTCTCCGACGCGGTAGATGACGTAGTTGTCGCCGACCTGCGCGGGTCCCTGCACACTGCCCACCGGGGCCGTGAACGCGACGGCAAACGAGGCGGCCGAGCCGAGTCCGGCGATGGAGCCTTCGCGGGTGAAGGGCTCGGCGGATTTGACCTCCAGCTTGTACTCGCGGGCTACCGCGCGCAAGTCGCCCGACTTAGCTTTATCCGCCAATTCCTTAGCGCGCGTCTCGGCCACCTGGCGGCCCTTGGCGGCGTTGCAATCGCTCTTCACACGTTCGGCGACCTCCGCCAGCTCCGCCGGCCGGGTAGGAGAGGTGTCGGTCACTACGGCGATCACCGAGCGGCCGGTGGCAATGATCGGACCGACCACGCCGCCCTTAGCGGCCGAGAAAATGGCGTCGGTCAGCCCAGGCTCGTTGCCGAGGCCGGGGACCGGTGCGCCCCGCTGGACGTTCGTAGCGGTCTGGGTCGTGAGGCCCAACTCTTTGGCCGCGGCGTCGAGATCCTGACCGTGGCGGGCGGCGGCGGCGCGCGCGGCGTCGGCGAGACGCAAACGCTCGCCCTCGGCGCGATCATGGACCAGTTCCTGTCGGATCGTAGGCGCCACCTCTTCCAGCGGCTTGAGGCGGGCGCTTTCCTTCTCGAGCGCCTTGAGGATGTGGAGGCCGTACTGCGTCTTCACCAGGTCGCTGATTTCGCCGGGCTTCATCGCGAAGGCCTTCGTCTCGAACTCCGGCACCGTCTGGCCCCGGGTGATCCAGCCGACCTCGCCGCCTTTGGGGGCGCTGGTGGGGTCCTCGGAATTGGCCTTGGCCAGGGCGGCGAAGTCCTTGCCGGCTTTCACCTGCTTCAGCAGGTCCTGCGCCTTGGCCTCGATCTTGCTGACCTCCTCGGGACTCTTGTCGGTGGTCCGCAACAGGATGTGGGTGATGCGGACGCGATCCTGCACGCGGAAGCGCTCGCGGTTTCCGTTGTAATAGCTCTCGATCTCCTGCGGCGACATCTGTACCTTGGCGGCGACCGCCACGTCATCGATTACCACGTATTTGAAGGAGCGGCGCTCCGGCAAGGTATAGGTGGCGCGGTTCTTTTGGAAGTACTGCTCCAGCTCGGCCGGGGTGGAGGTGACCGACGACTGTAAGGAGCTCGACGACAACAGGACGTAGTCCAAGCGCGCCTTTTCATTGCGGCGGCGGTACTCCCGCTCCACTTCCTGCGGGCTGACGGTGATGCCGTCGGTGATGAGCTGGACCAGCTTGATCCGGATCAAGTCGTTGCGTACCAGGTTTTCAAACTCGGGGATGGATTTCTGAAACTTTTCCTGGACGTAGGCGGCGTACTGCTCCTTGCCGAGGAAGCCGCCCTCGGGAAACAGGAAGGGCAACTGGGTGCGCAGATGGTTGGCCATCTCGTCCGCGGTGACGCCCAGGCCGAGCCGGTCGGCCTCCTGGAGGATCGCCTTCTGGGTCACCAGGTCGTCGACGATCTTGGGCAGGATGAAGCTGTAAGCTTGTGGCGGGATGCGCTGCTGCGTGATGTAGTCCTGAAACTGCGCGCTCGCCTCGGTGGCGGTCACGCTGTCGCCACCGACCTCGGCGAGGACCACGTCGTTACTGCTGCTGCTGGAGGTCGAGCCGCCGGACCCGGGGATCAGGTAGGTGACCATGCTTAAGATGACGGCCCCGAAGATCACCCCGAGCATGATGCGGAGGGTCCGCGTGCGGCTGCGAAACAGTTGAAACATCAGGATTCCTTTGGACTAGGGGTTGCCTGCAGCCATTATACAAAAACGGACGGAAACCGGGGGTAAGAGCCGTGGGCAGGGCGCCTCGGAGCGAGGCGCCCGCATAAGACTTGCTAGAAGCGGCCGCCTCGGGCGCCGCCGCGGCCCATGGCGCCGAAACGGGGTCGCCCCCCCGCCGCGCCACCCGGGCCCGCGCCTGCCGGCGGCGTGAGCAGGTTCAGCGCCCCGGCCTGGCGGATGGCCGGCTGCAACGCGGCCGCCGCCTGCAGCGCCTGTAGCTTGGTTTTCTGGTCGGCGGTGAGAGAGTTGACGGCCTGGGCTTGGTAGCTGGTCTGCGTGTCCTGGATCTTCTTGCGTGAGCTCTCGATATCCAGTTGCAGTTGACCGATGGTGGGGGCGTCCTTACTGGACGTGACGGCGTCGCGCAGGGCGCGCTGCTTGGCACCGAGGTCCTGGAAAGTGGCGCTCAGGTCCTGGCGCTCCTGCTTGCGAAGCTGCTGCAAGGCCGTGACCTGGGCGTCGGTCAGATTCAAGTAGGTCTTCAGGGTGTCGGCGGGCGGGGTGGTGGTCCCGCCCGGGGTTTGGGCCAGGAGGGTAGCGGCGAGCAGGGCCGCCAGAGGCAGCATCCGTAAGATTCGCATCGAAAGTCGCTCCTTCAAAAAAAGCGCCGGATTCAACCGGCTATTAAGTCTTACCCGCACGCCCTTGGAAAGTTCCGATCTCTGCGGAGGCGCCCGTATCATAGAGGACGGAGGTGCCTGCTCTTGGTAAGCAAACCCACGCCCGTCGCAAGCCGTCCGCACATGCCCGGTTACGGGCTGCCGGAGGCGCGGAGCCGGAAAGGATTGCTGCCCTGGAAGTGGGCGGCGGAGCGGCTCGCCCAGCGCCGCAATTACTTTCTCGCTACCGCCCGTCCGGACGGGCGGCCGCACGTCATGCCGGTGTGGGGCGTGTGGCTCGAAGACCGTTTCTATTTCAGCACCGGCCGGCAATCGCGTAAGGCCGCCAACCTGGCGGCGAATCCGCACTGCGTGGTGTGCCCGGACGATGGTCACGAGGCGGTGGTCCTCGAAGGCATGGCCGAGCTGGTCGGGCAGCGCGCGCTGTTCCGGCGGGTGGCCAAGCCTTACAAAGCGAAATACGAGTGGGAATTAGACGACGGGGAGGGCTCGCTCTACGTGGTCCGCCCGCGGGTGGCCATCGGCTTTATCGAGGCCGAAGGGTTCACGGGCACGGCGACGCGGTGGCGGTTTCCGGAATGAGGGAGTGATAGCCCTGAGGTATGAAGCGCACCACTGTAAGCCTGGATGAGGCCCTGCTTCGCGTGCTAAAGAAACGCGCCGCGGAGCAGGGGACTACTCTGCAAGCAGTGGTTTCCGACCTGCTTCGCAAGTCCCTGGCCGCGCCGGAGCCGGCGGCTTCCTATCGCCTAAAACTGCAAGGTTGGGACGCCCAGGAGCAGGCGGGCGTTGATCTCCTGGACCGGGATAAGCTCTTCGATCTCATAGACGGGCGGTGAGGTCTGAGCGGTGGAGACCAACAAGCTGCTACTTGACTTTCCCTTTTTCTTCGCCTATCATAGCAGAGGGTCAACACGATCCAGGAGATTTCGTGGCTCTCACGCGACGGCAGCGGCAAGTGCTCGATTTTGTGGCCGGGTTCATACAGGAGCAGGGTTACAGCCCGAGCTATGAAGAGATCGCCGAGGGGATGGAACTGGCCTCGCTCGCCACGATCCATAAGCATCTCACCACGCTGTGCAATAAGGGCTACCTGAAGCGCGGCATCAACCAGAGCCGTTCGCTCGATCTCGGTCCGCAGTATGTCTTGGAACGCCGCAAACAACGCCAGGAACAGGCCCTGCGGCCGATGCCCGCGCCGGAGGTGCCGCTCGAAGGCCGCATTGCCGCGGGCCGGCCGATCGAAGCTACCCCCCATACCGAGGCGCTCTCGTTCGCGGACTTCGCCGGCAACCCCAGCGTCTACGCTTTGGAAGTCCACGGGGAGTCCATGATCGAGGACCACATCCTGAGCGGCGATTACGTGCTCGTCGAGCGCATCGACCAGCCGCGCGATGGCGACATCGTGGTGGCCTTGGTGGGTGGTAGCGAGAGCACCCTGAAGCGTTTCTACCGCGAGCCGGGCGACCTGGCCCGCCTCCAACCCGCCAACTCGGCGATGGCCCCGATTCGCGTCCCGCTCAGTGATTTGCAGATTCAGGGACGCGTCGTGGCGGTCCATCGCAAGTACCGTTAGCCGCCCTTCCCGAGCGGGCTCCCGAACGCCGGTTGCGCCTTTCCTTGCCCCCTACTAGAATCAGTAGTTTCACGTTCAAGCGGGAGGATGCATGTCCGTTGAGGAAAGAGTAAAGCAGATTATCGTCGAGCAACTGGGCGTCGACGAGGCGCAGGTGGATGGCAGCGCCTCTTTCGTCGAAGACCTGGGCGCCGATTCGCTCGACATCGTGGAGCTTGTCATGGCCTTCGAAGAGGCCTTCGAAATCGACATCCCCGACGAGGACGCCGAGAAGATCACCGCCGTCAAGGACGCCATCGAATACATCCAAGCCAAAACGAAGAGCAAATAACGGGCGGTGCCCGGGAGAGGCCTCGGCGGAGGTCAGAGAGGAGTATTCCTTTTGCGTAGGGTGGTGGTAACCGGGGTGGGTCTGGTCTCGGCGGTCGGCATCGGCACCGAGGAAACCTGGCAGGGGCTGATCGCGGGGCGCAGCGGCATCAGCCGCATCACGTCCTTTGACATTGCGGCCTTCGCCTGCCAGATCGCGGGCGAAGTGCAGGGGTTCGATCCGCTCCTGTATGTCGAGAAAAAGGAAGTGAAGAAGATGGGCCGCTTCATTCACTTCGCGCTGGCGGCCTCGGATTTTGCGCTGGCTGCTTCCGGCCTGAAGGTCACGGCGGAGACCGAGGAGCGGGTCGGCGTTTACATCGGCAGCGGCATCGGCGGGTTTGACGTGATCGAGCGCGAACACGCCAACCTGCTGGCGGGCGGGCCGCGGAAGATCTCGCCCTTTTTCATTCCGGCGACCATTATCAACCTGGCCTCCGGGCACGTCTCGATCCGCACGGGCGCCAAGGGACCGAACTCGGCCACCGCCACGGCGTGCACGACGAGCGCCCACGCGGTGGGAGATTCGTTCCGGATCATCCAGCGTGGCGACGCCGACGCCATGATCTGCGGCGGCGCGGAGGCCGCTATCACGCCGATGGGAATCGGGGGCTTCGCGGCGATGCGCGCGCTCTCCACGCGCAACGACGAGCCGCAGGCGGCCTCGCGTCCTTTCGACCTCCAGCGGGACGGCTTTGTGGTGGGCGAGGGCGCCGGCATCCTGACGCTGGAGGAGATGGAATTCGCCAAGCGGCGGGGCGCGCCGATCCTGGCCGAGGTGGCCGGCTACGGTATGAGCGCGGACGCGCACCACATCACCGCCCCCTCCGGCGATGGCGACGGCGCCTACCGCGTGATGCGCAACGCGGTGCGCGACGCGGGCGTGAGTTTCGACCAAATCGATTACGTCAATGCGCACGGCACTTCCACCCCGGTCGGCGACCGCATCGAGACCATCGCCATCAAGCGGGCCTTCGGCGCGCATGCCCGAAAAGTGGCGGTTTCCTCTACCAAGTCGATGACGGGACACCTGCTGGGCGGCGCCGGGGGCCTCGAAGCGGGCATCGTGGTGCTGGCCCTGCGCGACCAGGTCCTGCCGCCCACCATCAACCAGTGCGTGCGCGATCCGGAGTGCGACCTCGATTACATTCCCAACTTCGCCCGCCAGGCTCGGGTCGATTGCGCGCTCACCAACTCTTTCGGCTTCGGCGGCACCAACGGGGCGCTGGTATTCAAGCGCTTCCGGTGAGCCGGCGGTCGCGACCGTGAAAATCGTCGTCTGCCTGAAACAGGTTCCCGCCAAGGATTCCCTGCTCCGTGTGGAGGCCGCGGGCGGCTGGGTGCGCGACTCGGAGCTCAGCTACGAGATCAACGAGCCCGACGCCTTTGCCCTCGAAGAAGGACTGCGCCTGAAAGAGAAGCACGGCGGCGAAGTCGTCGTGGCGTGCGCCGGACCGGCCCGCGCCGCTGCGGCGATTCGCGAGGCCATGGCCAAGGGGGCGGACCGCGGCATCCTCGTCGAGGACGACGCCTTCATCCGCGCCGACAGCTTCTCGACGGCGCGCGCCCTCGCGGCGGGGCTGGGCGGCGAGGCGTTCGACCTGATCCTGACGGGCCTGCAGTCCGACGATCTGGGATTCGCCCAGACGGGTGTGTCGCTCGCCCACCTGCTCGGCCTGCCGCACGCCACGATCATCATGCAGGTCGAGGCGCAGGAGGGCGGCCTGCGGGTGAAGCGCGAGCTCGAAGCCGGCTGGTTCCAGCACGTCGAGATGCCGCTGCCCGCGCTGCTGACGATCCAGTCGGGTATTAACAAGGTGCGCTACGCCACCCTGATGGGCATCAAGAAGGCCAAGACCAAAGAACTGAAACGGCTGACGCTCGCCGAGCTGGGCGTTACGCTCGCGCCGCGGCAGACGATACGGCGCGTTTACGTGCCGCAAAAGACCAAGCGCACCGAGCTGATGGAAGGCACACCGAAAGAGGCCGCCGCCAAGCTGGTCGAGAAACTGAAGTTCGAGGCCCGCGTGCTATGAGCGTGCTCGTGGTAATGGAGCAGCAGGAGGGCGCCTGGCACAAGCTCTCGTGGGAGGCGCTTGCCGCGGGACTCGAGCTCGGCCGCGCCCTCGGCGAGCCTGTCGCGGCCGCGGTCGTGGGCGAGGCGCTCGACGCGCTCGAGACCGAGCTCGCCGCGCAGGCCGTGGAACGCGTGCTGAGCCTGCGGCATCCGCTGCTCGCCGCCTACACTCCGGACGGCTACACGACGGCGCTCGAAGCTTTGATCCGCGAGACGAAGGCGGCGTGGGTAGTGTTGCCGCACACCTACCAGGTGCGGGACTTTGCGCCCAAGCTCGCGACCGCGCTCGATTGCGGCCTGATCCCGGACGTGATCGGCTTGCGCGTGGAGGGCGGCGCGCCGGTCTTCGTGCGGCAGCTCTTCCAGGGCAAGCTCAACGCGGACGTGGTCTTCGAAGGCCCGCCGCCGTACCTCGTCTCGGTGCAGGCCGGGGCCTTCCGCGCCGACCAGTTGCAGCCTGGCGCCTCGCCCGCTCCGGTCGAGCGTCCGGCGGTGGCGCTCGAATCGAAGCAGATCCGCACGCGCCCCCTCGAGCGCTTCCAGGAGGCCAAACGCACCGTGGACCTGGCCTCGGCCGCGATCATCGTGTCCGTGGGACGGGGCATTAAGGGACCTGAGAATTTACCGATGATGGAAGAGCTGGCCCGCGCCCTCGGCGCCGAGCTAGGCGCCTCGCGTCCGGTCTGCGACAGCGGCTGGCTGCCGCTCGAGCGCCAGGTGGGCAGCTCCGGCCAGACCGTCGCTCCGAAGCTCTACCTCGCCATCGGGATCTCGGGCGCCATCCAGCACCTGGTCGGGATGAAAGGCTCGCGCACCGTTGCGGCCATCAATAAAGATCCCACCGCCCCGATCTTCGAAGTGGCCGATTACGGGATTGTGGGCGACCTCTTCGAGATTGTCCCCGCCCTCACCGCCGCGCTGAAATCGTCGTCCTAAGCGCCATGCTCGCGCGGACTGCGTTTGCTTTGCTCCTCGCCGCGAGCGTGGCGTATTTCGTCCGGTTCGTGTACTGGCGGTTTCACCACCCAATTCAGCGCGTGCCGCCGCTCCGCTGGGACCACCCTGGCGAGCGCCTCTGGCGCGTCTTCTGCGAGGTGCTGCTACAGACGCGCGTGATCCGCGAGCGCCCGGTGGCGGGCCTGCTACACGCGCTCGTGATGTGGGGCTTCTTCGCCTTCGCGTGGGTGAGCGCGGAGCACCTCTCCCTCGGCGTGCGGGGTCTCGAGGCCGCGCGGCCCAGCGATAGCTGGTATGGCGTTTTCGCCGCGGCCTGGGCGGTCGCCGTGACGATAGGCATCCTGGGCCTGACCTTCCGGAGGTTCGTGCTGCGGCCGGCCGTACTCGGGCCGCTCTCCGGCACTTCAGCGGTGGTTGCGGCACTGATTGTCCTACTGATGACTACATACCTGCTCGGCTGGCGCGGGCTCGAAGCTGGAAGCGCGGCCTGGCAGGTGAACTGGTGGGTCCACACGCTGTCGTTCCTGGGGATGCTCGTCGTCATCCCCCAATCGAAGCACCTGCACCTGCTGGCGGGGCCGGTAGCGATCTTTTTCCGGGGCCGCACGACAAGTGGGATGCGCGCGCTGCGGGAGGGCGATGACGACGACCTGGGGATGGTCCGGTTCACGGATCTCGCGCCCAAGGACCTGCTCGACTTGCACGCCTGCGTCGAGTGCGGCCGCTGCACCCAGGCCTGCCCGGCGAACGTCGTGGGGCAGTCGCTCAATCCCAAGGAAGTGATCCTGCAGATGCAGCGCGGCCTGCTGGCCGGCGGTGAAGTGATCGCAGGGACGGAGGAAGAGGCGGCGGCGGGGAAGGTCTGGGTGACGGAGCGGGACCTCTTCCAGTGCCTCTCCTGCGGGGCTTGCGAGGAGGCCTGTCCGGTCGGCATCGAGCACGTGGGACGGAAGATCCTCGACCTGCGGCGCGGCCTGGTGAGCGAGGGGCGCACGACGAGCGACAAGGTCGGTGAGCTGTTCACCACGATGGAGCGCGCCCCGCACAATCCGTGGGGCGTCTCGCACGAAGCCCGGCGCAAGTTCCTCGAGGCCGAAAAGTTTCCGTTCTTCGATGGCACGCAGGAGTGGCTGTTCTGGATGGGGTGCGGCCTCAACTACGATCCCCACGGCCAGGAGGTCGCGCGCGCGATGCGGCGGATCCTGGATGCCGGGGCCGTGTCGTGGGGAGTGCTCGCACAGGAAACCTGCTGCGGGGAGCCGGGACGGCGGGCCGGTAACGAGTACCTCTACCTGCAGCTTTCCGAGAAGCTGGTCGAGGTGTTCCAGGGCAAGAAGGTGCGCAAGATCCTGACCTGCGACCCCCACTGCGCTCGCATGTTCGACGCGGACTATCGCGCGATCCCGGACTACGAAAGCCTCGGCATCGAGGTGCAGCACCATTCGGAGACGCTGGCGCGCCTGCTGCCGTCGCTGCCGCTCGAGCCCGTGCGGGAGGCGGTGACCTTCCACGATCCCTGCTATCTCGCGCGCGGCCGGGGCCTGACCGCGGAGCCCCGCGCGGTGCTGGCGGCGAGCGGGGCCAGCCTGATCGAGATGGCGCACCACGGCAAGCGAACCTTCTGTTGCGGGGCGGGCGGCGGGCAGCTTTATCTCGCCGAGGACGCGCCCGGTCACGACCGGCAGCGGGTGAACCACCGCCGTTTCGCGGAGGCCGCGGCCACCGGCGCCGCGATCGTAGCGGTGGCGTGTCCCTACTGCCCCATCATGTTGAAGGACGCCGCCGCTTACGCCGGCCGCGACGACGTCGCGGTGCTCGACATCGCTGAGATTCTGGCGCGGCGGCTGCGCGCTCCGGCGTTGTCGTGCTAAGATGAGATTCTTCCCGGGCGCGTAGCTCAATTGGCAGAGCAAGTGACTCTTAATCACTAGGTTGAAGGTTCGATTCCTTCCGCGCTCACCACCTCCCTTCAATAACTTGCAAGGAAAGTGCCTGATTCTAGCGCATTTGTAGGCACTCTACTGTTGACATAGGACTGTCAAGGGCGGCCCGAAACTGACTGTCCATGCCGTAGGCGGCGTCGGCCAG
>JBGPDC010000069.1:0-25198 GCA_041482115.1 Terriglobia bacterium
GCCAGTCCGCGCGCACGCGCCACGCCGGCAGGCGCATTAGGCCGGCCCAAAGTCCCAAGGCGGCGAACAGCAGCGCCGGGTGGGGACCGGAATCTCCGCCGGGCAGTGGCAGCGGGGGCAACACCAGCGCGGCCGCAAGGAACAGCAGCACCCAGCGCCCCGCGCCGGCGAGCGTCCACCAGCACAAAGGCACGAGTGCCAGCGACAGGGCGATCCACCCTAGGGGACGTGGCAGGGCGGCGGCCGCGGCGCCGAGCACCGCCCCGGCCGCGAGGCCCCCGGTCAGGTCACGGCGCAGGCTCTGTTCCATGGCTTTGTCGATTTCGAACCAGTACAGCAACCATGAGCAAGGCGGCGCTTAGGAAACCGAGCACGGCGCCCAAGCCGGTCCACCGCACTGCACCCTCCGGCATCCACGCCGAAACAATGACGTTCACGGCGAGGGCCAGGCCCGCCGCCGCGATCGGGGCCCACGGCCGGCCCAGAGAAAAAAAAGAGCGCGCGATCACGTCCAAGACGCTCCAGGCCACCAGCACCGGGAAGAACCCGAACAGGACGGCGCTAACCGTGGCGGTTGAAGCCGCACCGAACTGCCCGCGCTCGAATAGGAGCCCGACGACCCACGGCCCCACCGCTTCCATCACGGCGACTATGCCGGTGGCCGCGAGCGCCGTAATCGCCGCCACGCGGACGATAGCCGTGAGCGCCGCCCGCCGGTCCTGCCGCAGGCGAAACGGCGCGATCTCGCTGAGCAGCGAGGCCGAGAGCGGGACGACCAGCACCGCAAGCGGCACCCCGACCAGCTTCAGGCAGTAGTCAAAGGCGGCCGTCGAGCCAGGACCGTGCGTCGAGGCTAGCGCGCGCGTCACCATAGGGTTCAGTCCGATGAGGGCCGCGTAACATAGCACTGGGGCGGGTCCGGCCAATAGCGTCTCGAGGCCGACGCGCTCCTCCGAGGCGCTACGCAGCGCCAGGGTCCGCCGGGCAAAGGCGCGCGCCGCCGCCAGTTGCAGCCAGCCGCCCACCGCATAGCCGGCGGCGAATCCCCAGGCGCCGTGGGAAGAAAGTGCCGCCGCGAAGACGATGACGCACAGGTTCACCATGCTCTGATGGAACGCCGGGAAGGCGAACCGGCGCTCGCTATACAACAACGCGGTGAATAGCGTGCTCCACGCGACCGCCGGTACCCCCAAAGAGGTGACGCGCAGCAACCCGGCGGCCAGACGAGCGGTCTCGGGCGGCAGCCCCGGGGCGAGCAGCCGCACGATCTGCGGCGCGAACACCTGAAACACCACCGTGGAAAGCAGCGCCGCCAGCACCACCGTGCGCCGGAGATCGCCGAACCCCGGGCCCCGCGTCCCCTCGCCAGCCGCCAGCAGCGGGCCGAAGCCGAAGATCACCGTCGTCGCAAGCACCGCCCACCAGAAATCGACGGGGGCGAAAGCTACGGCGAGGGCATCGGCCTGCGGCCCGGTGCCCAGGAGATAAGCGATGGTCGCGTGGCGGATAAAGCCCAGCGCCTGGCCGGTGAGCAGCCCGGCGCCCACTACCAGGCCGCCGCGCACGACGCGCCGCTCAGAGATGCCCGGCGGGATTTCGACTGCCGCACTCATCGAAGCTCCAGATGCCGGGGACCACGGCGCGCAGAAACGATTTCATCCTTTCGTGAAACTGCGGCTGCGAGAACTCCAGGCTATGCCGCCGGATCGCGCCCGCGTCCCACTCGCTGCGTTCCAGCCGTGCGACCCCTTCGAGCAACGCCGTGGCGCTTTGCTCGTGAAAATGAACCCCGGTGCGCCCGTCCAAAACGGACTCGGTCGCGCCCCCCTGCCCATAACATACCACCGGCCGCCCGCAAGCCTGCGCCTCGACGGCGACGATGCCGAAGTCCTCCCGGGCCGGAAATATCAAGGCGCGGCAATGCTGGTAGAGGTTACGCAGCCTCTCGCCGCTGACCGCGCCCAAGAATTCGACCGGCGGCCTCGCCCGCGCCCGCAGCTCGGCCTCGAGGGTGCCCGAACCCGCCACCAGTAGCCGGCGCTTGCCGCCCGAGAAGGCCTCCACAGCCAGATCGACGCGCTTGTAAGGCTCGAGTGACGAAACCACCAGGTAGTAAGCCTCCGCCTGATCTGACGATGACGCCGGCGACGGCGTGAAGAAATCGGTGTCCACCGGAGGGGGGATCACCTGCGCCTCGGCTCCATAGACGCGGCGGATGCGCTCCCGGACGTTGGCGGAGTTGGCGATGAAAAAGTCTACGCCGGCCGCGGTCCGCCTGTCAAAGCTCCGCAGGGCCGGAGCCACCAGGGCCAGCGCCGCGCGCTTCCACCACCGGCCCCGGCCGAACCGGAAATAGTCGGCGCCCGTGTCCCACAGGTAGCGCATCGGCGTGTGGACGTAGCTCACGTGCACGGCGCCCTCCGGAACCCGCACCGACTTCGCCACGGCGTGGCTGCTCGAGAGGATGACGTCGTAACCCCGCAGATCGAGCGACCGGATCGCCGCCGGAAACAGCGGCAGGTAGTACCGATAGGCGCTCGCCGCGCGCGGCAGATTTTGCAGAAACGTCGTGCCCCGCACGCGAGCCTCGATCTCGGGCGCCACGCTGCCCCGGTTCCACAACAAGGTGTAGAGATCCGCCCCGGGCAGCAGGCGCATCAACTCGAGCAGCACCTTCTCCCCGCCCCGCATGCCGGTCAGCCAGTCGTGGACCAGCGCAACTTTCAAGGCTTGGAGGCCACGCGGAGAGTCTTTCGCATAGTGTCCGCCTTCGCGTTCTGCAAAGAGAATTCCAGGGTCACGAACAGGAAGGACGCGATCAGCGCCAGTCCCGCCGCCGCGATCATATTGAGCGGCAGGTTGGGCGAAGTAGGCTTCTCGGGGACCACTCCGGGATCGAGCAGGTTTAAGCGCTCGCTGCGGAAGCCGGAGGCGGCCTCGAGGTCGCGAAGGTGCTTGGCCACCTCTTCCCGCGCCGCCCAGGCCGATTCGTACTCCGCAGACGCCGCTTCGACCTCGCTCGTGCGCGCCGCGAGCAGCCGCTGGCGGGATTCGATCTGGTGCTCCAGCTCGGCCGCCCGGGCGCGGAGCTGGGCCGCGCGGCTCTGCGACGCCTCGGTCGCCGAGAGGCCGGCCGATAGCGCCAGCCGCTGCGCTTCCTCCTGCAAAGTCCCGAGCTGCTCGAGCTCGGAGCGCACGGCCTCGGGCGACGGGCCGCGCTTCTCCGAGCGGCTCTGAGCCGCCTGCGCGGCCACCAGCTTGGTCTCCGCGGCCGCCAGCCGCTGCTTCGTATCCGCAATCAGATCCGCATCGCCGCCCCGGTTAGTCTGGCGATTGAGCTCGACCGCCTGTTCCGCCAGGAACAGCGCCAGTTGGTGCGCTCGCTGCGGGTCGGGGAGCGTGGCGGCAATCTCGAGCACCTTGGTGTTGCGGGGGATCGCTACTTCGAGCACCTTCCGCTTGAGGCTCTCGATCGGCAGGCCGGTCGACTGCCGCAATCCGAACTTCTCCACCGCCTGCCCAAACAACTGGTCGCTCGACGCAAAGTGCTCGTAGGTGCGCAGCGACTCCATCCACACCGGGCTGACTGCGGTGGCGGACCGCGCGTCGGCGCCCGCCGGGGGCTCGATGACGAGCATGACCCGCGCCGTGTACTGTTTCGTCATCCACAAGCTCAGGATCAGGGCCACCAGCACCGCGGCGCCGGTCGTCACCGCCGGCAAGCGCCAGCGGCTCCGCAGGTGGGAGAGGTATTGGTACGCGTCAAATGGTTCCGGCATCCGGAGCCCGCTCCGCCGCTCCGCCGCGCAGCCGCCGCACGAAGTCGGTAAGGGTCCTCCACAGAATACGAAAATCGAACGCCAGGGACCAGTGGCGCAAGTAGTAAAGATCGTGCTCGACCCGCCGGGCGATGGAAGTGTCGCCGCGCCAGCCGTTCACCTGGGCCCAGCCCGTCAGGCCCACCTGCAAGCGGTGGCGCGTCGAATAGAAGGGCAACTGGCGGCGGAACTCCTCGACGAAATACGGCCGTTCGGGCCGCGGACCCACCAGGCTCATGTCCCCCCGCAGCACGTTCCAAAGCTGGGGCAGCTCGTCGAGGCCTGTGTCGCGCAGAAACCGGCTCCCGGGGTCCGTGGGCGCCGCGCTCCACTGCTGGTCGCTCGCCAGCAGGCTCTCCGCCGGCAGCGTGCGGAACTTGAGCAGCCGGAAGCAGCGTCCACCGCGCCCCACGCGCTCCTGCGACAGTAGAATGGGACGCCCGGAATGCCTCCAGATCCGCAGCGTAATCCAGATGAGGACCGGCGAGAGCACCACCAGCGCCCCCGCCGAGAGTGCGATGTCGACGAGGCGCTTCGAGAAGATGTAGTCGAAGGCCCCTGCGGCCGTGGGGCCGGCCGTGAGCACGATGAACGATGGCGTGGCGTGCGCGCGGGCCTCCGCCGGACTCGCCAGGGCGAGCGAAGCGGGAACGGACAGGCGTTCGAGCGCGGCAGTCAACATCTCCAGTTCCGCGGCCGCGCTGACCGGCAGGGCCACCAGAACTTCGCCACACCCGGCGGGCAGCTCGAGAACCTCCAGTGCCGCCCGAGCCGCCGCGGCATCGGGATAGCGCCGGACCGTCACCGGGGCGTCCGCCGGCAGGCACTCCTGTCCCAAAAGATCGAGGGACAGCTCGTCTCCTATTACTAATAGGTAAACGCCGGCAGCGGTCCTCCGGCGGCGCCACCAGGCTCGCACGCCCGCCGCCGCCGCGACGCTCAGCGCGACCTGCAAGCCCCAGAAGCCCGCCACGGTCACGCGGGAAAACGAGTAGCCGCGCCAGAAGAACGCCGCGCCCGAGACCAGCGCCAGCGTCAGCAGGTTCAAGCGCACCAGGCCCCACGTCCAGCGGAGCAGCGACGGCGCGCCGATACAGTTGTGAATTATTGTGAACTTGGTCTCGAGCCCCGACCACAACGTGAAGGAAACCACGAAGTAGGCGAGATACGCAGGCCAGTTGGGGAGATCCACGACCGGCAGCAATCCGGAGTAGAAACGAGTGTAAACCGCAACTAGAAACGCAACGCCGAGAGCCAGATGCAGCAGCACCTGGAGCGTGACGACCGCGATTTTAGCTTGCGTTTGACGCATCGCCACGGCGGCGAGTGTTAGCCTATGGAGGCACGATACGGTCTTCATGCCTCCGCTGTCAACCAGCCTCCTGCCCGCGGCAGCGGCGGAGCCGGTCACCAGCCGGCCGCAGCGCGTCATCCTGCCGGCGGTTCTTTTCCTGACGCCTCTGCTGCTCGCGCCCGGGTTGTTCTTCTATTTCGACGTCACGCCGAAAGTGGTCATACTCCTCGCTGGCGCGGCCGCGGTGCTGTGGTTCGGCTGGTCCGGGCGGATGACCGCCTCGCCCACGGCGCGCTGGCTGGTGCTGCTGCTGGCCGCGCAGGCCGCCTCGCTCGTGATCTCGACGCTCCTATCCACCAACCCGGCCCTGTCGGTCGCCGGGACCAACTGGCGCCGCTTCGGTCTGCTCGTCCAGATAGCATTGCTGATATATACCTACGGACTCGTCCGTGCCGGCGCGGCGGTCGAGCCTCTGCTCACCGCCCTCGCCGCCAGCGGCGTGCTCGCCGGTCTCTACGGCATCGCGCAATACTTCGGCTGGGACCCCTGGAATCCGCCGCAGGCCTACCACGTCGGCGAAGGCATCTGGACCATCGTCCGCCCGCCGGGGACGCTGGGGCATGCGGGCTACTTCAGCGTCTATCTGCTGCACGCCGCCGCGGCCGGATTGGCACTGGCCTGGACGGCGTCCGCCACCTGGCTCCGGCGGCTCGGTCTCGCAGCGGCAGCGCTCGACGTCGCAGCGATTCTGCTCAGCGGCACCCGCGGCGCGCTCGTGGGGCTCGCCGCCGGCCTCTTCGTGCTGGCCTGGAGGCGAGGGCCGTTCGCCTCGCCCCGGCGCATGTGGGCGGTGGCGGCGGCCGCTCTTGGCCTCTTCGCTTTCTATTACTCGCCCCCCGGCCAGCTTCTGCGCGCGCGCACCCGCTGGTACGTTGAGGACACCCAGGGCGGCGGCCGGCTGACGCTGTGGGCCGACACGTTCCGCATGGGCGCCTCCCACTGGCTCTTCGGCTACGGCCCGGAGACGTTCTCGTCGCAATACCCACGCTTTCAATCCGAAGCCCTCGCCCGCCAGTTTCCGGACCGCTACTTCGAGTCGCCGCACAACATCTTTCTTGACGCCTTCGCCGCCCAAGGTTTGCCGGGATTGCTCGTTCTCCTGTTGCTCACGGGCGTCGCACTCGGGGCGCTGAGCGGCGCGGCCTCGCGTCCCTTGGGTGACGCGCTCGGGGCCGGCTTCGTCGCCGCGCTCGTCGCCAATCAGTTTGTGGCTTTTACCGCTCCGACGGCTCTCGTCTTCTACGCCACCGCCGCCCTCGCCGTACTGGCCTCCCCGGGCCGGTCCGCCGCCCCGGTTCCAGCACTCCCGCAGCCACTGCGCCGCCCCCTGGCAGTGGCTCTGGCTGTAGCGGCCTTCTCGTTCGCGTGGACGGATTTCTGGCTCGAGCGCACGCGCCTCTCGCTCGAGTCCAGCCAAGTGGGCCAGGCCCTCCAGGACTATCAACATCTGCGCCGCTGGCATTGGCCCGGACTCGACACCGACCTCTGGTATTCGCGGGCGCTGATGGCGGCCGCACCCGGCACGCCGGTGGTCTGGCAGCAGGCGCTCGCAGCAGCGATCGAGGCCACCCGCCGTTCCGAGGAGCGTCCCAACGCTTACTACAACCTCGCCGCCTTCCACGCTGTGCAAAACGATTTCGCCGGGACCGAGCAAAGCCTGCGGTCCGCCATCGAGTGGGCGCCGAACTGGTATAAATCGCACTGGATGCTCGCGCAAGTGTTGCAACAGGCCGGACGCCTCCCCGAAGCCGCCGCCGAAGCCCGCCGTGCTTCCCAGCTCAATGGCGGCCAGCATCCCGAAGTCGCTGCGACGCGGGAAGCGTTTCAACAAAAGTAAACTCTTGCGGCTCGCCGACAAAGCCGCCCGCCGCTGCGTCTAGACTAGTGTCATGAGCAAGAGATTGGGAGCAGCGCTGGCCTTCCTGGTACTGGCCGTCACCTGCTGGGCGCAGAAGCCCTCGGTGGGTGAGAACGGCGTAGTCAACGGGGCGAGTTTCATTCCTTTCGGGCAGCCCGGCCACGCGAACGCGCCGGGATCGATTGTCTCGATCTTCGGCACGAACTTAGCTTCGTCGCTCGCGCTGGCGAGCACCGTGCCTCTCTCGACCTCTCTCGGAGGCGCCTCCGTTACCTTTAACGGCGTGGATACTCCACTCTTCGTGGTGTCTCCCGGCCAGATCAACGCCCAATTGCCCTTCGGCCTCACCGGGGATACCGTCAGCATCGTCGTGACGAACGGCTCCGGAGCGAGCGACCCCCGCCAGATCCAGATCGGGCCCACCTCGCCGGGCATTTTCACGGATCCCCCCGGAGGCGCCGGCCAGGGCATTGTGGTCTTTGCCCTCGAACCCACCGTGTTCGCCGCGGTACCTTCGCAGCGCCTGCCCAGTGCCCGCCCGGCCAAAGCCGGTGATTTCCTCACCATTTACTGCAACGGCCTGGGCGCCGTGCAGCCGCCTGTTCCCAGCGGCAATGCCGCACCCGCCTCGCCACCTTTGGCAGAGACCACGACGAAGCCGATAGTGACCATCGGCGGTTTGCAGTCCAGTGTCCTGTTCTCCGGCTTGGTGCCGGGCCTAGTCGGTCTCTACCAGATCAACCTCCAGGTCCCGACCGGAGTTCGCACCGGCAACGCCGTGCCCCTCCAGATCCAGATGGGGAATTTCACCAGCAGCGCCGCCGTCACCATTGCCATACAATAGGCGGGATTGAAAGTCACCCGCCTTCGGACCGTCGTCGTCAACGCCCAGATGCGCAACTGGGTGTTCGTCAAGGTCGAGACCGACCAGCCCGGCCTCTACGGCTGGGGCGAGGCCAGCCTCGAGTGGAAAACGCACGCCGTCGCCGGCGCCGTCGAGGACTTCGCCCCCCTCGTAGTCGGAGAGGACCCTACCCGCATCGAGCACCTCTACCAGAAGCTCTACCGCCAGTCGTTCTTCCGCCTGGGCGTGATCGGCATGTCGGCGATCTCAGCCATCGAGCAGGCCTGCTGGGACATCCTCGGCAAGTCCCTCGCCGTGCCGGTCTATAAGCTGCTCGGCGGAGCGGTGCGCGAGCGGGTCCGCATGTATACGCACCTGGGCGGCGGGGCCATGGAAGCCGTCTACGAGACCTTCGACCCCGAGCCACTCATCGATCTCGCGCATCAGGTCGTCGCGAAAGGATATACGGCGCTCAAGGTCGTCTTCGTCCCGTACTCCGAGCCGCTGATGGGCGTCCCCTACGTCAAGAAGCTCGCTCACCTGATGGCTCGATTGCGCGACGCCGTCGGCGACCCGATCGACATCCTGGTTGACTTCCACGGACGCACCTCGCCCGCCATGGCCGTCACCTACATCAACGCCCTCGAGGAGTTCCGCCCGTTCTTCTGCGAAGAGCCCGTGCCGCCCGAAAACGTCGCGGCGCTCGCCGAGGTCAAGCGCGCCGTCAAGGTGCCCATCGCCACCGGCGAGCGGCTCGTTACGCGCCACCAGTTCCGCGAGATATTCGAGCAGCAAGCCTGCCACGTCATCCAGCCGGACCTCTGCCACTGCGGCGGCCTGCTCGAAGCGAAGAAGATCGCCGCCGCGGCCGAGACCTATTACATGGGTGTCGCCCCGCACAACCCCCTGGGACCGGTCGCCAACGCCGTCGCCCTGCACTTCGCCCTTTCGACGCCCAATTTCCTCATCCAGGAGGACATGCTGGCCGACGTCCCCTGGCGCTGGGAAGTGGTGCGGCAGAACCTCCGCACCGAGGCCGGCTACTGGCTCATGCCCGACGAGCCGGGCCTGGGCATCGAGGTGGACGAGGCGGCCGCGGCCCGGCATCCCTACCAGCCGGAAGTGCAGACTGCGGCCGTGGCGCGGGCCGCGGACGGCGCGGTATTAGACTGGTAGCGTGCCCGAACCCGCCGCCACTGCGCACCTCGCTCTCGAAGTCTCGCCGGGCATCTGGCAGATCCGGCTGCCGCTACCCTTCCCGGTCGGCGTCCTCAACGCTTATCTCCTCCGCTCGCCCGACGGTTTTCTGCTGCTCGATTGCGGACTCAAGACCCGGGCCTGCCGCGCCGCGCTGGCGCTCGCCCTCGAGATGCTCGCAGTGCCCTGGAAGGCGATCCGCCGGCTGGTCATCAGCCACGTCCACCCCGACCATTTCGGACTGGCCGCCGAGGTCCGCGAGCTCTCCGGCGCCGAGATCCTGATGCACCCGGCCGAGGCCGCACTCGTCGCCCCGCGCGGCGACGATTGGCTCGCCCCCGACGGCGCCTGGTTCAAAGAAAACGGCGTCCCCCCCGACGACCTCGAGGAGATGCTGCAGACTTGGGTAGGCGTCGCCGAATTTTTCGATCCGATCGAGCCCGACGGCCTGCTCCACGACGGCGACCGGCTGCCCGTGGAGGGCGGCGAGCTCGAGGTCATCTGCACACCGGGCCACGCGCCGGGCCTGCTAGTCTTCTACTTCCCCGCGCGGCGTCTGCTCTTCTCGAGCGACCACATCGTCGAGAAAATCACTCCCAACATCGGACTGCACGCGCGCACCGCCGGCAACCCGCTCGGCCAATATCTGGCCTCGCTCGACCGCCTGCGGCCACTCGAGATCGACGCTATCCTGCCCTCGCACGGTCACGTCTTTCGCGGCCACCGCGAGTGGATCGCCGCCACCACCGAGCACCACCGCCAGCGGTGCGAGCGCATGCGGGCGGCCCTCGACGCCGCTCCGCGCACCGCCCACCAGGTCGCGCTCGCCGAGTGGGGGGACCATCTCTCGCCCCTGAATCAGCGTTTCGCGGTGGCCGAAGCCCTGGCGCATCTGGAATACTTACGGCAGCAAGGACGCGTCGCCACGGTCCGGACCGACGGCCTGCTGCGTTGGAGGAAAACGTCATGAAATGGTGCTGTCTGCTTGCCCTGTTCCTGATCGGCTCGGCGGTCTGGGGACAAACCTCCGCCACCTTCCGCAACCGCCTGGCCTGGCGCCTCGAGAACGATAAGCTGCGCGTGACGGTCCTGCCCGGCGGCGGCCACATCGCTGAGCTGGTTCTCAAGAACCCACCCGGGGGACGCGAAATCAATCCTCTCTGGATCCCCCCGTGGCCTTCCATTGAGCCGTCTACCTACGACCGCGCCAAACACGGCGGCACCTACGGGACCGACTCCGAGGCCGCCACCCTCGCCGGCATCATGGGCCATAACCTCTGCTTCGATTACTTCGGCGCTCCTTCCGGGACCGAGTTCGCAGCCGGACACAGTTTTCACGGCGAGGTTTCGACCCTGGCCTGGCAGCAGGTGAACGCCCGCAACCAGGGCGGCAGCGTGGACCTCACCTACCGGGCCAACCTCACCCGCACCTCCATGACGCGCACCCTGCGGCTCCGCCCCGGACAGCCCGTGCTCTACTTCGAGGAAGCCGCCGAGAACCTCACGACGTTCGACATGCCCCTCGGCTGGATCCAGCACGTCACCTTCGGCCCGCCCTTCGTGGACGCCCGCCGCAGCTCCTTCAACGCCTCGGCCACGCGCGGGGAACGCCAATTGGGCACCCAGCGCGTCGAATTCGAGTGGCCCCGCGCGACCGCCGCGCCCGAGAAGGATTTCCGCCGCTTCTCCACCGACGAGCGCTCGAGCGACATGGCCTTCACGCTGCTCGACCCCAAGCGCGACATCGAGTTTATCTCGGGTCTCAACACCGAATTCCGCGTGCTCGTGGTTTACATTTTCAAGCGGCAGGATTTCCCGTGGCTGGCGATCTGGGAGCAGAACCGCGACCGCATGCAGCCGCCTTGGAACGGCGAGAGCCGCACCCGCGGCATGGAGTTCGGCAACACGCGCATCGGCGGAACCCTCAAGGCCTACTTCCAGAATCCCCGCCAGTGGGACACCACAACCTTCGGCTGGCTCGACGCGAAAGAGAAGAAAACCGCTCGTTATATGGCTGTGAGCGTGCTGGTCCCCGAGGGATTTGACGCGCTCGTGGACGCCATGATCGCCGGCAGCGAGATCCTGCTAATCGGCCCGCGCAACCAGACCATCAAGGTGCCCTTCGACCCGGCGCTGTTCTAGAAGGCTGCTGAGAAGGTATTTCCGAAACTCTTTGCAGGCGCCCGCAGCTCAGTACGGGCTTCCACCACGACCACTGCTCCCATCAACGAACGCTGTTACAGAGCCGCGACCGTGAGGGAGCGGTCGCCGGCGTTTTCACTAGGCTGCTAGGCGATGACGGCCCACGAATCAAGAACGCCTCGCATCGCGTCTGCGCTCCCGGCAGCGCTCGGCGGCGAGATCCTTGTGAAGCCGGGACCCCGCGAACCGGCCCTCCCACCGGCGCCACGATTGCCGCGAAACTTTTCGCAGGATCAATTCGCCGCCTTCCTCCCGGAGCGCCACGTCGGTTCCCCCGTCCAGGCCGAGTTTCTCCCGCAGGGGCTGTGGAATGACGATCCGCCCCTTCGAGGACACCCGGGCAGTCCATGTTTCGGAGTGCGGCATATCTTCAATAGTAAGACCGCCCAGTATCGAAGGTCGACCGGCACGCCTCACTCGCGCAGGAAGGACGCCAGGTGCACGTCCACGTCAGCTTCACCCAGCGACACGGACGGAGCCTGCCAGCTCGGAGGCCAGTCTCAATACCTCCGGCAACGCCTCGTGGGGGAAGGATGAAGCAAAGCTCTCATCGATATCTTGGAGAGTCATACCGTTGGCGAAGCACTCCAGAATGAGGGCCACCGAGAGACGTGTGCCTCGAATGGCCAAGCCCCCTCCCAGGAGCTTCGGGTCGGCCACGATCCAGCGATAGTCTTTGTAAGGCCTCGGTTCCCAGTGCTGCATAAAACCCCTCATTAGATTGTAGCCCTGTTGCTCCAGCCGGCAGAGCACGCTTCCATTGACAACCAATTTCGCCGCCTTGTGGGTTAGAACCAAGCCCTACCGCCTTACACTGAAGACAACGACCCAAAGGCAGTCATGCCGATGCCCGTTCCAAATGGTCAGAGCATCCAAAGTCCGATTGACTGGAATTGGCAGTGAGACTTCATACTCATCGATCTCCGCAATTCCGGTGACCACCTCGTGAACCCACTGCCTCAAATCCGCTGCTGATTGGATCTCTGCAACCAGAATCCATGCGTTATATCTCCTTGCGGATGCTGCCTCGGAGAACCCGTGAGACAGTAGCTTGCGCACGTCCTTTCTCAGCGGCTCCCTATCCGTTCTCCACAGGCCCCACGGCCCCTTGATTTCGCAGAGTGCTGTGTAGGCCCCGTTCTCAATGAAACAGGCATCGACAATGCCGCCGTCGGCGAACTGACGTTCGCATTCAACCGGGATGCGGTGAATGAGAGCTTCCTTTCGCAACAGATAACCAACAACAAGTTCGGGGGCAAACGCCACGCTGCACAAATGATGATCGATCCGAGCGTCGCTCATACCGATTCGTCGGATTTCGTCCTCTTCCCGCTTTAAGGTTGAATACAAGAGTTTGCAGATCAGGCGGGCATCACGAGGCTGCAATGCCAACGTAGTGTTCATGTCTCTTCCCGAGCAGCAGTCCACAATACCCAGTCAAAAACTTGGGGATAGCTTGATGTGCCGTCCTTGGTGGCGCCAAGTATATCAATCCCTCACGAGCACCACGCCTTTTCCCAGGGCAGCGCACCACGTCCCCGGAACGTGCCGCTTCGCTGAATCACGGAACTATGCCGAGTCGCCGCGCCTCCACTTCCGTAGCCAAGAGGATGTGCTCAACTTCGCCCGCCATTGCGTTGAGGAAGGCAACCGCTGGCTTGCCACCAGCGACCTCGATCTTGTCAAACGCTACAAAAAAAGAGATCTGCATATCGTACTCAATATGGCCCCCAGGTCCAGTCCTAGCGAATACGATCTCGTTGTTGTCGCGATCCCAAACTGGGCCAGATAAAGCGAAGGTTCCGTCTCTGGTGCTATGGATCTCCATTTTCTTGATGAACATCCCGTGGACGGAGATTCCAATAGGCACCAGCAACCGATGCTTATTTGTGACACATATTCGGTTGAGTGCCCAGAGGAGGTCGTTCCCTCCTCTGTATGGCTGGAACGTGCGAAAGAGCGTCAGAATATCCTGGGGAAGATCCTTGCATCTCCCCTTGAGGGCATTCTCGAATTCGGCAGCGCTCCCTGCAAAAGGGAAGAATGCTTGGGGGTTCGCCTTGCCAGTGGCATGAGCAATGGCATACGCAGCTTGATCGAGAGCGGACCGGAGGTTGTCAGCGGCATCGGCAGCAACATCGGCGAGAGACCCTGGCAATGGCCTAGTGAATTTAATCTTGTGGAGTTGATCAGTTCCATTAGAGTGGGCCTCAACAACACGGGCGTATGGTTTGGAATCCAGAAAGGCCTGGAATTCCCTCTCAAGATCAACGATGTGTTCCTTGCCGCGATCGAGCCTGCGCTGTGAGGTGCCGAGAGCCATACTGCCCCACAACCATGATACCGGTGTGTCAAATAAAAATACTTAGCTCTACACCGAATTCCCGCCCTCTTAATTCTTCTTCGCCGCCCCGTACAGAATCTGCCCCGGCCGCGCGTCGGTAATCTTGCCGTCGTCGATCACCGGGACTCCATTCACCAGCACGTGCGAAAAGCCCACCGCATACTGGTGCGGCTTGGTGAACTCAGCCTTGTCGGCCACGGTGTCGGGATCGAAGATCACCACGTCCGCCTTCATGCCCGGCCGCAGCAGGCCGCGGTCGAACAAGCGCAGCCGGTCGGCCGTGAGCGAGGTCATCTTGCGGACCGCGTCCTCGAGCGTGATCACGTGGCGCTCACGCACATACCGCCCCAGCACGCGCGCGAAGGACCCGTAGCTGCGCGGGTGGATCATCCCGCGCCCGAAGATCGCCACCTCGCCGTCGGTGCAGATCCCGGTCCACGGATAGCGCAGGATGCGCTCGATATCGGCTTCGTCGATGGCATGGTAGACCGTCTGACAGTTGGTCTTCATCAGGATGTCCATCGTGGTATCGGCGGCGTTCTCGGCGGTGGGCTGCTTGCCGCGCTCATCGGTGATCTGCGCCAGGTTCTTGCCGTTGAGGCTGGTGTCGGCGGCGCAGTAGGCGAGCACCACGTTCTTCGCGTCCCCACCCCCGCGATCCTCTTTGATCGTGCGCGCGATGCCGGCGCGGATTTTCGGCCGCAGGCTAGGGTCCTGAAACCGCTTGCGCATCGGCTCGACGCCGCCCTCCTGCGCCCACTGTGGGACGAGGCCGCCGCTGAGGCTCGTCGACGACGCCGTGTAAGGATATTGATCGATGGTCGCGTCCACCCCGCGCGCCCGCGCCTCATCCACCAGCTTGAGCGACTCGACGCTGCGCCCCCAGTTGGGTGAGCCGAGCACCTTGTGGTGGCTGATCTGGGTGGGCATGTTCCCCAACTCGCCAATGGCAATGGTCTCGCGGACGCTGTCGAGCAACCCGTCGGCCTCGTTGCGCATGTGCGAGATGTAGATGCCTCCCAGTTCGCCCGCGACCTTGGCCAGCTCGACGACCTCCGCGGTGGGCGTGAAGTTCCCCGGCACGTAGTAGAGGCCCGTCGAGAGTCCCAGCGCGCCCTCTTCCATGCTCCGGCGCACGATGGCCTTCTGCTTCTCTATTTCGGCCGGCGTCGCGGGACGGTTCACCAACCCCATCACTTCCTGGCGCACCGACCCCTGGCCCACGAAGCTCGCAAAGTTCACCGAGACGCGTTTGGCCGCCACCTGCTCGAGGAAATCTTTGAGCGGCAGGGCCGAGCCCCCGTCCTGGCCCTCGATCAGCGTCGTGACGCCCATGCGGATGTAGTTGTCCGCCGTGGGCACCTCCATGATTCCCCGGCGGGCGTGCGTGTGCGGATCGATAAAGCCCGGCGCGACGGCCTTGCCGCCCGCATCGATCACCCGTTTGGCAGTCGCCCCGGGCAGGTATCCGACCGCGGCGATCCGGTCGCCCTGGATCGCCACGTCGCCGCGATACCAGGCGTTCCCCGTGCCGTCGATGATCCTGCCATTGCGGATCAGCAGGTCGTATTGAGCGGAGCAGACCGCCGCAGCAAGCAAAAGTAAGAATGCGAGCTTTCGATACATGAGTTCGTCTCCCTTCAGAAAACGACCGCCACCACGTCGCCGTTCAGCGGACCCAACCCGGCGAGCGGCCGATAGACCACGTTCGCTTCCACGTTCTTCAGGGTGCACGGAATCTGCCGCACACCCTTTGGCGGATAGTATAGCTGCGCCGGCTGCCCGCGTCGTTCCCGTACCCGGATCGCGAACCGGAGGTTGCTGACGGTCAGCACCTTCTCAGGGCCACTGCATTCTACGCTCCGGATGTAGCCGACAAAGGTCAAGGTCCCCGGGTAAGCGAACGGATTCGGCGGCGGCGATGGAAGCGGCGCCGGGGCCGGCGATGGCAGGGGCGGCGGCTCGGGCGGAGGCAGCCTCATCGTCACCGGCGCCTCGCTCGGCGGCAACGCCGGTGGCCGCAGGTACTCCTCACGCCGGCGGCCGATCTCGCCTTGCTCGGCGTCGGCCTGCGCCAGCAGCACCGGATCCGCGGTGTGCCGGCGCATCTGCGCGAGGCTCGCGCGAGCGGCCTCCCACCGTGCGAGCAGCATCTCGGCCTGTGCCAGTGCCAGCCAGTGGAGCGGCTGACCCGCCTCCAGATCCACGGCCCGCCGGGCGTAACGCGCGGCAGCCTCGGCGCTGTGCCCCGGGCGCAGCAGCAGCAGGCTGTAGCGGTAGTGCGTCCTCGGATTGTCCGACCCCAGGCGCACCGCCTCTTCGAACCATTTCTCAGCCGCGTCGTAGTGGAGCGCATCCATCTCGAGCGCTCCGAGCGACTCGGCCGCCTCGGGCCGCTCCGGATGCCTCCGCCGCAGCTCGAGCAGCGCCTCCCGGGCCGGCTCGCTCCGGTTCAGAGCGCGCAACAGCTCCGCCAGCCGGTGCTCGTACTCCCATGCCTCGAGCGCGCGCACCGTCACCACCGGCTCGGACTCCGCCGGCTCGACCGGCAGCATCTCGGTCCCCAGCGTCTCCGGCAACTTATTCGGAAGCTCGCCGGGCGCGGGCAGGTTCCCCAGCGCTGCGCGAATCCCCGGCGCCATCCGGCCCACCAGCATCCGGTGCGCCGCGAGCCAGCTCTGAGCGTAGAACACGCTGCTCCGGTCGGGATCGTGCAGGAACTCGGCGTCGCGCGTGGCGGCGAGAACCTGCGCCCACGCAATCCAGGGCTGCCGCCGCAGTGCGTCGACATGCGCCGCGATCGGCAGACCCGCGCGCAGACCGCCCGCCTCCGGCTGCAAGTTGCTCAGCAGGTCGGCGAGTCCTTCCCGCAGCCACAGCGGCCGCTCGGCCAGCAACGACAGCGTCGCCTGGTGCGCCACCTCGTGCGCCAGGACGCGCCGTGGGTCGTCCAATTCCTTCCACACCACCGCGATGAACAAATGGTCCGTGCCTTGCCGCAGGAATCCCGCCGGCGCGCTGGCCTCTTCGGGCGCGTAAGGACGCACTGCCGCCACCTCGGGAAACAACAGGACCTCGGTCGGCCCCGCAGCCACCGGCAGACCCAGCGCCGCGAGCTGTTGCCGGGTCCGCTCGAGCGACACCGCGGCAGCCGAGGCTGTCTCCCCCAGCCCCGTGCTCACCACCCGGAAATGCGCCGTGCGCGCATCCGCCACCTGCGCTCGCAAAGGCAGAGCCAGCGCCGCGACAGCCCCAGCCACGAGGAGCGCCCGCATCGCATCACTAATAGCACGCTTCCGCTATCCTGATACGTGCCCCTCTACGCCGGCGAGGTCCACGCCCCCGACTTTCCCCCGGGCGCCGACTGGATCAACACCGCTCGCCCCCGAGGCGAGGAAATCGCGAAAGTAGCCGGGCATCGAATTTTCGTCGTGCGAGACAAGAATGCGGCCTTGGTGCACGGTCACCCGCAGCACTTCCAGATCGGGGACGCCGTCCAAACCGGCCGCGCGGGCGCTCTGGAAGTCGATGGAAGGTTCGCGGCGCAGGACGCCGGTACGGATGGCGCTTCGAAGGTCGTTGTCGGCCTGGAACCGCGGCTTCACCTAATCCGACTGGCCGGAACGAAGACGCTCGCGTGCGGACCCGAGCCTTTGACGCAGGTCCTCGGGTAATGGCTCGGCGGCCCGGCGCGCCTCCTCGAGCCGCTGCTTCTTGCGGACTCGGTAAGCATCGACGGCAGATTGGTTCTCCAGGTAATGCGTTATCGCCCCATAAACTTGAGCGAGGTTGAGAGTTTCGAACTCTCCCAGGATTGCCTCCGGCGAGAGACCATCGTTGAAACACTGGACGATCGAGTCGAGAGACACGCGGGTCCCGGCCACGTACCAGCCGCCGTTGCGCTCCTCAACGTATTCTCTCGCCATGATGCCTTGATTATAGCCCCGACGTCTCTCAGGTGGCTGGCGTAACCTGCTCGCAGGCCTACCGCGCGCGGCTCGCGGCCGCGGTCAGTTGCACCAGCGGCTCGCTGCTCCCGGATTCAGACAGCGACGCGCGCTGCAAGCTAATGCCCAGGTTGGCAGTCATCAGCTCCAGGTTGCGGGCCTGGTGGGACGTGAAAACCTCCGGCGTCTTGGAATAGAGGTTCAAAGTACCCACCGTGCGGCCGGCGCTCCACAACGGCACGATCAGGGCGTCCCGCCACTGCTCCCGTCGCGCGGCCAAGCCCAGCTCGCCCCCTTCCGCCGCGGGGTTGGCGTTGACCAGCGTCTCGGCGCGGGCCGCTACCCAGCCCGTGGGCCCTTCCCACATCCCCACCTGCAAGGGCCGGGCGCCCGCCGAAGGCCAATCCTGAACCCGGGTGGCTAGCGCGTTGCCCTCGGCCAGAAACACCGCACAGCCGTCGTGCGGAATGATGCTCCCGATTTCCGTCAGTACCGCCCGCAACACTTCCTCGCTGTTCAGCCCCGTCCTCACCGTCTCATAAAGTTTGTGCAGGAACGCGCTCGGCGGTTCCGGCGGCGTCGCGGGAATAAGCGTGGCCCGGTTGCGCTCCTCCGCGTTGAGCGACGTCTGCACAGCGTCAATCGAACGCGGACTGTGCAGCATGAGCTGCTCCACCGGCCCCGCCAATACCTGGTGAATATCCCTCGCGAACTCCGGCAGCATCTCGAGCACCACCTTCACCACCTCCGGGTCGAAGGTGGTGCCGCGCCGGCCCTCGATAATTTCAGCGGCTTTCTCCAGGGTCAGCGCCGAGCGGTAGGGCCGGTCGGAGATCAGAGCGTCCAGGCAGTCCACCACGCTCAGAATGCGCGCCGTCCGGGGAATTTCCTCGCCCTTCAGCCCGCGCGGATAACCCGAGCCATCCCAGTTCTCGTGGTGGCAGTGGACCAGTTCCGCCACCGGGAAGGGGAAGCGCACCGCCGCGAGGATCTCGGCCCCCACCTGCGGGTGGATCGCGATCTGGCTGAACTCCTGCCTCGTCAGCTTGGCCGGCTTCAGAAGCAGGTGCTCGGGGACGGCGATCTTCCCGATGTCGTGCAGCAGCGCGCCGAACTCGAGCGCTCGCATTTCATCCTTGGTGCATCCCAGCTTCTTGCCCGCCCGCAGCGCCCAACGCTGGACGCGCCACAGGTGGCCGCTCGTCGTCCGGTCCTTGGCGTCGACCGCCAGCGCCAGGGCCTCCACCGTCCGTTGGTGCACGCTCGCCATCTCGCGCGCATGTTTTCGCTCGGCCCGCAGGCGGCCAAAGTAATAGTCGTAGCAGTAATAAAGGAGCGAGATGACCGGGAACAGCAGCACCAGGCTGTGCAGATAGGATGGCTCGAAGAACCATGCCACCAGCGCTCCGCCGCCTGCGAGCACGCCGTACAAGGGCGCCGTCGGCAGGTACTCCCGCAGCCAGCCACGGAGGAACGGCCGGTTATTTTCCAGTGAAACCGCCGCCGCCTGGCTGGAGCTGTAAATCAGGAAATATACCAGCGCCGCCACCATCACGGCCCCCGACCGCCCCAGCGTCTCGGCAGATTGATATCGCTGATAGGTATCAAGCGCCAGCAGCAGGCTGAGATTGCTGGCGGAAATGCGAAACAGCGTATGTCCCAGCCTCGCCCGCGCCGGCGGCGCGAACAGCGTCTCGCTCACCACCGCCGCCATCGACACGATGGCCGCGTAGCGCGCCGGCAGCTCCAGCAGCGCCGCAAAGACGAACAGCAACCAGATACCGACGCCGGGAACTTCGCTCTCCGGCATCGCACGGGCTCCGGCGGCCAGCCGCGGCATGCGGATCCGTAACGGACCACAAGTGATAGCCAGCAGCAGTAATACGATGAGCTTGCTGACCGAGGGGGAGGGCGCCTGGTGGAACAATTGTCCCAGGGCCAGATAGCCGGCCAGCATGACCAGCACCATGTAGATCCGGGCGTGGGGCGGCAGTTCTCGCATCCGCTACGCTGTGGGCCCTCTCCGGCGACCACAGCAGATAAGGCCTATTATTGATGCTGCCCCTCTGCAATTACAATTCAACTCCGGCCGCCTCTTGGTCCAAAAGTCATACGACCTTTGGCCTACTACTTACTCCGCCCATTCGACCGATGCCGGACCTTCGCCACACCTTTCCCGGCCGCTGCCAAACTCTCCACAACTTCTTGACTCGGCATTACTTGACGACGGATTGCAGCAACGCTATGCTGAGGGCGAACTTGGGAGCAATACCCTCATGGGCACAATCGAAAACCGGTGGCGTACCAGCATGTCGCGGCGGTCGGCGCTGCGGGGACTCGCGGGCTTTCTGGCCGCCTCTCCGCTGGCCTTCTCGCAGCAGGACCCCTTCCGCGACCACAGCCGCGTTCCCGCGATGAACGAGCTTCTGACGGCCTTCGACTTCGAGCCCGTCGCCTACGCGAAAGTCCCTCGTGATGCGTATGACTACATGGCGCACGGCGTCGAGAGCGAGTTCACTTTGCGCCGCAACCGCGAGGCCTTCGACTGGGTCAGCCTGATCCCGCGCGGCGTGGTCAACGTCAGCTCCGTTCAGACCGCCACCGAAATCCTGGGGACCAAGCTGGCGTTCCCCATCCTGCTCGCGCCGAGCGCCACCCATCAGCAATTACACCCTCAGGGCGAGGCGGCCAGCCGCCAGGGCGCGCAGGCCGCGTCCAACACGCCCATGATCGTGAGCAACAACGCCAGCTTGCCCATGGACAAAATCGGAGCCGCGGCGACCAGCCCGTTGTGGTTCCAGCTCTACCCGCGCGAGGAATTCAGCCAGAATATGGATCTGGTGAACGAAGCCCTGACCGCCGGATGCACCGCCATTGTCGTCACGGTCGATCAGACCGCGGCCTACTACGAGCGGGCGCAGCACAACCGGCACCTGGCGGGTGAAGGCAACACCCGGCGCGCCGCGGTCGCCCCGGGCGCGGCCGGAGGACGTCCCGCCGGCGGCCGTGCGGCCGTCCCCGGAGGGCGCCAGGTCGCCGCGGCCCGTGCTGCCAATCCGTATCGCGTCGCCGACGGCCGGCTCTGGTACAACTGGGAATACATTTCCAAGCTCCGCGCCGCCGTGAAGGTTCCCTTGCTCGCCAAGGGCATCCTGACAGGCGAGGACGCCAAGCTCTGCATCGAACATGGCCTCCAGGGCGTGGTGGTCTCCAATCACGGGGGCCGCTCCATGGACTACGGGCCTTCCACTCTCGAAGTTCTGCCGGAAATCGTGGACGCCGTGCAGGGTCGCATCCCGGTGATTGTCGATGGCGGCTTCCGCCGCGGCTCCGATGTTTTGAAAGCGCTGGCTCTGGGCGCCAAGGCCGTGGGCCTGGGACGCGTGCCCCGCTGGGGCGTCGCGGCCTATGGCGCGGCCGGCATGCAACGCATCCTCGAAATCGTGCAGGCCGAGCTCGTGATGGCGATGGCGGGCACCGGCCGGCCGACCCTGGCCTCCATCGACCGCACCCTCGTGCGAACCGATTTTTCTTAGCGCCAATGCCCCGACCCCTGAGGCCATTCCTTCCTGCCAGCCTCGTGGCGATGCTGGTCTTCGTCGCCCCGGCCTACGCTCGCATCACCCGCATCGTCGTCGAGCACCGCGATTCCCCAGCCTACAAAGGACAGTCCTTTGGAGATGCCGGGCGGTATGAAAGACTCCGGGGCCACGCCTACGGCGAGCTCGATCCGAAGGATCCCCTCAACGCGATCGTCACCGACCTGCAGTTGGCGCCCAAGAACGCCCGGGGCATGGTGGAGTATGTCGCCACGTTTTCTATAGCGAAGCCGGTGGACCTCGCCAAGGCCAGCGGCGTCCTGATTTACCTGGTGCCGAACCGCGGCCGGCTGGAGCTCGAACCCGGCTCGGGACTGGTCGGCGACTTCCTCAAGCGAGGTCACGTGCTGCTGGCGAGCGGGTGGCAAGGAGACCTTCCGCCCGGTGCGGAGATGGAAACCATCACCGTGCCGGTGGCGAAAAATCCGGACGGGTCCAGCCCGATCGGTCCCGTCTTAGTCCGGTTCAGTAACATGCCGCCGGACACCAAGACCCTGCCCCTCCGAGCCAGCCCGCCGGCTACCCTCGATTCTTCGAAAGCCCTGCTGACCAGGCTGGCCTCCGAAGGGACCGAGAGGATCCCGCTCCGCAGCACCGACTGGGCCTTCGCCGATTGCAGTAAGGCCGCGTTCCCGGGCACGCCCGACGCGGGCAAGATCTGTCTCAAAAGCGGCTTCGATCCTGCCTTCCTTTACGAGCTCTCTTACACCGCCAAGGATCCGCTGGTGCTGGGAATCGGCTATGCGGCGACGCGCGATCTGAATTCGTTCTTCCGCTACGCCGCCGAGGACGATACCGGCGCGGCGAATCTCCTCGCTAAAAAGATTTCGTTCGCGATTGGCCAAGGCAATTCGCAGTCGGGGAATTTCTTGCGAAGTTTCATTCACCTGGGGTTCAACCAGGACGAATCCGGACGCCTTGTCTTTGACGGCGCCAACCCCAACATCGCGGCCCGGCAGCTCGCGATGAATATAAGGTTTGCGTCTCCGGGCGGCGCCGCCGCTCTTTACGAGGCGGGTAGCGACGGCGTTCTGTGGTGGAGCGATTACACCGACGAAGCCCGCCGCCGGCCGGCCGGGGGATTGCTCGACCGGTGCCGCTCGACGGAAACCTGCCCGAAGATTATCGAGACGTTCGGCTCTTCCGAATTCTGGAACCTCCGCGCCTCCCCCGACCTCGTGGGAACCCGGGCCGATCGGGATATTCCCCTGCCGCCCAACGTCCGCCGCTATTACTTTCCAGGCGTCACCCATGGCGGCGGCCGCGGAGGCTTCGATGCGGCCGCTCCCCGTCCCCAGGCGGGCTGCGAGCTGCCCGCGAACCCGAATCCGTCGGCGCCCACCATGCGCGCGTTGATGGTGGCCCTGGTCGACTGGGTCGTTAGAGGCACCCCTCCCCCACCTAGCGTCTATCCGCGCCTGGATCGCGGCGAGCTGACCGCGCCCACGCAAGCCACCCTGGGATTTCCCGTCATCCCTGGCGTGCCCCTTCCCGACGGCATCCTCAACCCGCTCTACGACTACGACTTTGGATCGCACTTCAGTTACAACGACGTGTCGGGCCGCATTGCGGTCCAGCCTCCCCCCATCCGGCAGATCCTGCCGAGCCTGGTTCCGCGTGTGGATGCGGACGGCAACGAAACGGCAGGCGTCGCGAGCGTCCTGCACCAGGCGCCCCTCGGTACGTACCT
This sequence comes from Terriglobia bacterium, assembly GCA_041482115.1. Lineage (GTDB taxonomy): Bacteria > Acidobacteriota > Terriglobia > Bryobacterales > JACQDG01 > JBGPDC01. The sequence goes on from JBGPDC010000069.1 coordinate 22,854, forward strand.
GGGCTGGAACGTCGTCGCTGCCGGGTTCTTCAAGGGCAGGGGATGCGGCAATGCGGGAGGCTACATCCCGTTTGCGAAGACGAAGGCGGAGCGGGACGCGGCGGGCGATCCGCGGCCGTCTCTTGAAGAGCGCTACGGCACCCATGAATCGTACGTAGCCGCCCTGCGCGCGGCGGCGGCGAGGCTGGTGCGCGACCGCTTCCTGCTGCGCGAGGACGCCGACCGCCTCATCGCCGAGGCGGACGCCAGCGCCGTTTTGAAGGGCAGATAGCAGTCAGAATCTCCGCTCCATCCGATCAAAGTCCCGCAGTCGCGAAGTCTTTTCAGAGCCGCGACTGTCAAGGAGCGGTCCTAGTGACATTTTCGCTGCGGCATTGAAGCCTATCGGTCGCTTTGGCTTCACGGGAGGCTCGATGAGCCGTTTGACGATAGAGTAGACTGCCGCGAGATGTTGGCCGTGGCCCTTCTGCTGCCGTTCGAGGTCTGCCATCGCGCGCGCCAGATCCTTGTGCGTTGCCAGCATTTCCGGAGCTTCACGAGCGCGCGAATAATCAGGATCTTCATCTGCACGGCGCGGTCACTGTTCAGCACTGAAGAAAGCATGGCGACGCCGTGCTCGGTGAAAGCGAAGGGGGCGTATTTCGGGTAGCGGCCGCGACCCTTTTCTAAGGTCACAGTCTGTGACCTTAGAACTGAAGCTTCTTCCCTGCTGAGTTGGAACATGAAGTCCGGTGGAAAGCGATCGGGATTGCGGCGTACGGCCTGGTTGAGGACTTTGGTCGGTACTAGGTAGAGGTCCGCCAGGTCGGCGGCCAGCATAACCTTGTGGCCTCGGACCAGATACATCCTCCGCTAGATTATCTTGATCGGGACGGGGAGTCGGTCCAGGGCTGAAGGGGAAGGCTTCTTGGGCATTAAGCGTGTTACTGCTCGGCAGGTTGGCGAGTCGCGTTGAACTGCGCAGTTACTTGGCGCCGTGCTTCAAAATCTCACCCTCAATCCAATCTGCAACTGCCGCGGCGTCAGCGCCGAGGTCGAGCGCCCAAACGTATTGCTGTTCAGATCGGTAGTCGGTATCGCCAGGTTCACCCGGTTCAGAGCGTTGTAGGCCTCCAGGCGCACCTCGCTCGAGATCCGATCGGTGACCGCGAACTTCTTCATCAGAGACGCGTCTATTTGCGCGAAGCCCGGGCCGCGGAAAGTGTTGCGGCCGAGGTTGCCGTTGGCGCCGGCCACGGGGCGCGGAAAGTCGGCGGCGGAAAAGATCCCCAGCAGGTAATCGGACCGGGAGAACCCGGTCCGCTTTACCGCATCGGCCGGTGCGTTGGGGCGGTCGCCGCCCGTGCCATCGGCGTTGAAGTCCCCGCGCGGGTAAGCCGCCTCGTTCGTGATATTGATCGGGTTACCTTTCTCCAGAATCGCCAGGCTCGAGAGCTGCCAGCCGCCCAGCACCTTCCCCGCCAGGCTCTTGTTGTTTTTCAGGAAGGGAATCTCCCACAGACCCACGATGCTGAGCCGCCGGGGCACGTCAAAGTTCGCCAGGCCACGGTCGATACTGCGGTTGTTGGCGTCCTGATAGACGGTGGTCGCGCTGAAGGCGTCGGAGTCGGCAATGACCTTGCCATAGGTCAGGGCGCCGTTCACGCTGAAGCCGTGGGCGAACGTTCGTCTCACCTGCACGGTCCCGCCATGATAAATGGAGTTGGAGGCCGTCTGCGCCATCATCATCGTGGCGAAGCTCGAATTGAAGCCATTGAAGCGGCCGTCCAGCATGTCGCCGTTGTACCGGTTGACGTTGGAGATGCTCAGCAGCTTATGGCCGGCCGACCCCAGGTAGTTGGCCTCCACCACGAAGCCGTGCCCCACGGCCCGCTGCACGCCAAAGAACCAGTTGTGCACGTAAGGCTGGCCGAGATCGGTCTGCACGATGGCGTCGAGCGAAACCCGCGCGCCGATGATGCCATTGTGCGGATCGAGGCCGAGCCGCAGCGCCGGATCCACCGGGTACCCCAAGTTCGGCTTGGCGACATCGCCCAGGCTGTACGTAAACGAGGTGCCGAAGAACGAGCCCAGCGTGGCGTCGGCCCGCAGCGGCGGGTTGTTGCGGAAGTTCTGAATCGGCGTGTAGAAGAGGCGATCGTAGGAGACGCCATAACCGCCCCGTATCGCGAGTGTCCCCTTGCCGCCTGGGTTCCAGGCGAAGCCGAAGCGTGGCGCAAAAAGTTTCTTCACTACTGTCCGGCTATAAGTTGAACAGATTCAGTTGGTTAGCGAAATCACATAGATCTTCTTGGGAGTCCGATGGCTGAAGTGCCCGTAAAATGGGCGTTTTCTCGAAAAGCGAC
>JBGPDC010000070.1:0-25139 GCA_041482115.1 Terriglobia bacterium
ACCACGGAGTTCATGCGCTTCTTCATTCCGGCCCTCACCGGCATGGTGGGCTTCTGGGCCACCGTGGCGTTGAACATCCCGGACTTCACGCGCTACGCCCGCTCCCAGCGCGACCAGGTGCTCGGCCAGATCCTTGGCCTCCCGACCACCATGACGCTCTACGCCTTCATCGGCGTCGCGGTGACTTCCGCGTCGGTGCTGATCTTCGGCGAAGCTATCTGGGACCCGGTCGTGCTCCTCGGCCGCTTCCATAACCCGGTGCTCGCCCTGGTCGGCCTGGTTGCCCTGCTCGTCGCGACCATTACCACCAACGTCGCCGCCAACGTTGTCTCGCCGTCGAACGACTTCTCGAACCTCAACCCCCGCCGCATCTCGTTCCGCACCGGCGGCCTGATCACGGGCGTCCTCGGTATCGCGATGATGCCCTGGAAACTCCTCAACGATTACGGCGCTTACATCTTCGGATGGCTGATCGGCTACTCCGCCTTGCTCGGCCCGATCGCCGGCATCATGATCGTGGACTACTTCGTGATCCGCCGCCGCAAGCTGGCCGTCGAGGACCTGTATCTGCGCGGCCGCGCTTACGAGTATTCGGGCGGCGTGAACTATCGCAGCCTGTGGGCGCTCGGCCTCGGCGTCGGGGTGGCCCTGATCGGCCTGGCCGTACCGCCGCTGCGCTGGCTCTACGACTATGCCTGGTTCGTCGGTTTCCTGGTGGCCGGAGCGGCCTATTACGCCCTCATGCAGCGCGTCGCCGCCGAGTCCGGCTCTCCTCTGGGAGAGGAAGCCTGAGGGCGCTGTTTGCAAGGTCGCCCCCGGCATTTGACTCCGCCCTCGCCCACCTCTACAATGGCTGCCGCCAGTCTTTTTTGACGGAGGTCCTGCCTATGACTCGCTTGCTTCTGCTGATCAGCGTGGCGCTGACGCTCGTCCTCGCCATTCCCGCCCGCGCCGATGATTTCTGGGCGCCCAAGTCGACTGCGAAATCGAAGTACGTGCCTCCGCACCGGCCTCACACCAAGATCGCGGAGCTCAAGGCGAAGCACGAGGGCGAAAAATCCTGGCGCGAGCTGATCGTCGACGACAAGGACCTTCGCAGCGAGTACGTCTACGCCGCGCCGGGCGCCAAGACCCCCCGCGCCGTGCATCCCGACACCCGCACCTGGTGGGTGGTGCTGGAGGGCGAGGTCCGCTTCGAGATCGAAACCGTCGATCCCTTCGTCGCCCGCAAAGGCTCCATCGTCCAGGCGCCGAAGCAGACTTTGTTTTCCTACGAGGTCGTGGGCAACCAGCCCGCGCTTTTCTTCGAGACCAACATCGCCGGCGCCAGGACCCTCTACGCCCAGCAGTCCGATGCCCCCAAACTCCCGGGTTACGACTGGATGAAGGTATCGTTCGCGCGCCATCCCGCCCGCTGGGAACATGACAACAAGCCTCATGTCACTTTTGACGCGCTGGCGAAAAAAGTCGAAGCCGGCGGACCGGGTGGTTCACCGGTGCAGGACGACCGCGGCATGGCCAATTTCATTTACGGCTACGAGAAGAATCTGCCGTCCATCGCCTCGCAGGGGCGCGGGCACTATCATCCGGAAGGCGCCGAATACTGGCTCATCATGTCCGGCCAGATTCGCTACGCGATCGAAGGTCTCGACGTCCTGATCGCGAACACCGGCGACGTCGTCTATGTGCCGTCCCACACCTTCCATCTCGCCAGGTGGTATGGACCCGGCCCTTCGACGCGCCTCGCCATGAACGGCTTCTCGGATATCGCGCATTTTTTCGAGCCGCACTAGACCGTCCTACCGTTTCAGCGCGGCGGCCAGCTCTCGCAGCCGCCGCACGTGCTCGATGCTGCCGTGGTCTTCGATCGCGGCCCACCACACCACCGGCCGCCCGCTGATGCCCTTCTGGAACGTCCCGACCGCGATCTGAACCGTGATCTTGCGGCCATTCGCTAAAGCCGCCCCCGCTTCGGCGCAGATCGGAAAGTCCCGCTGCACGTCGGCCGGCGAACCGGCCTGTTCTCCGCAGTCATTGGTTTCCCACGTGACTTTCGCCTGGGACCCCACCAGCTTCTGAAACCAGGCGTCGAACGGCTGCCGTGGCATCCCCGCCTCCAGCCGGCTCACCGGGATGGTCTTCGCGAACTGGATGGCGCGTTCGTCGAGCGACTGTCCCGCGAGCGGCGGGACGAGAAGGAAAACCACGGCTGTCGATAGGGATCTTGTGCCCACGCTCCTTAATGATAAGCTCGGAAAGCGCGCACCCCATGGAAAAAGAAGTCCTGAGCACCGATCAGAAAGCCCTGCGCATCAACGTGGACGCCGGGAAGTTTGGCACCTTTGCCGAGATCGGCGCAGGCCAGGAAGTGGTGCGGTGGTTCTTCCACGTCGGCAAGGCCTCCGCGACGGTGGCCAAGTCCATCTCAGCTTACGACACCACGGTCAGCGACGAGCTCTACGGACCCACCGATCATTACGTCAGCCGCGCCCGTCTCGAGGCCATGGTGGGCTACGAATACAACCTGCTCGTGGAACGCCTCAACGCCAAGCGCGGCGCGAACTCTGCTTTCTTCGCGTTTGCCTACACCGTCGTGACTCACACTCGCTCCGGCCAGCCGGGCGGCCACGGCTGGCTGGGGATACGCTTCCAGACCCAGCCTCAATCGGAACCTTCCGACATCGTCGTACACGTTCAATTGCTCGACGCCGTAACAGTCGCCGCGCAGGAAGTGCTCGGCGTCCTGGGCGTCAACCTGATCTATGGAGCGCTCTACGGTCCCGAGGACCCCGTGCGGCTCATCGGTGAGCTGCGGGACGGGACCCACCGCGGCCAGTTCGAAGTGGACCTGATCAAGTTCTCCGGTCCCGCCTTCGCCGGCGTCGACAATCGCCTGATGAGTCTGCAGCTCGTGGAGCAGGGACTGACCGATGCGGCGATGTTTAACGCGCAAAAAGAGGTGGTGCAGCCTTCCGAGGTGCTCTCCGGGAAGGCCGTAGTGATGGAGCGCGGCGCCTTCCGGCCCGTCACCAATGTTACCCAGGAAATGCTCGATTCCGCCCTCCGCCAGTTGCGGGGCGACCCGAGTCTCGAGGGCCTCGACCCGGTGGTTCTCATGGAGATGACCTTGAGCAACCTCACGACCGGCGGCAGCATCGATCATCGCGACTTCCTGGCCCGCGCCGATCTCCTGAGCGCCCTCGGAAGCCCCGTGATGATTTCAAACTACACGCGGTTCGATCTCGTCACGAGCTATCTGCGGAAATATACGAAGGATTGGATCGTCATGGTGATGGGCGCGCCCACCATACGTGAGATCTTCGATGAGAAATACTATTCCGATCTGGAGGGCGGCCTCCTCGAAGGGCTCGGCCGCCTGGTTCAAGGAAAGGTCAAACTTTACGTCTACCCGATGAAGACTGGTAAGAGCGGGCCGGTCGTGGATGCGGAGACGCTGCCGGTCCCCCCCGCGTCCCAGCGTCTGTATGCGCATCTCCTCGAAAGGGGCAACATCGAGCCGATCCGCGAGTTCCGGGAAGAGCAGCTCCACGTCTATCCCGATGATGTCCTGGCCATGATCCAGGCCGGCGACGCCAAGTGGGAGAACCTGGTGCCACCGCCCGTGGCGGCCCTCATCAAGAGCCGCCAGCTCTTCGGTTACAGCGGAGGCTAGGCGCCACTCAGAGGACCTTCTTCACGAAGTGGACCACCTTGTGGCCCGCTTCTTCGGTGTAGTAGACCGTCGCTTTCCCCGACTTCTCGGCGCCTTCGCCAATCTCCTTGCCAGCATCGCGGGCCGCCCGGTCCGCGATACCGAACGTTTGCTCGGTCCCATCGGCGGCCTTTACCGTTAGCGTCTTGGCGCGCCGGTTGATCGTCTGGACCGTTCCCTCGGTCATCTTCAGACCGTCTTTTCCGACGTGGTCGATTTCGTCTGCGGTGTCGCGGGCGCCCTTAGTGGTAAAGTGCACCACGACCTCCGTGCCCTCCTCCAGACCGCCCACGGTTTCTTTGGTTCCTTTGGCAACGGCCTTGCCGCTGTGGACGGCCGTACGATCGGCGAAATGGAAGACGCGTTCCGCGCCATCGGCGGTCTTCACGACCACGGTTTTGGCCGCCGCATCGATTTTCTTTACGGTTCCTTCTACTGTGCCCGACTTGTTTTCGATGGCAAAAGCGGTGACCGTGAAAAGGATCACACCACACAGCAGCACTCGATACCTGCTCATCGTTTTTCACCTCGCACTGGTTAGACGTGCCAAGGTCCCTTGTCCATCAGGATATCTCCACCTGCTCCACGAGCGCAAACGCTAATCGCACCTCTAACGTTTCGCGCCATACAGCCGGGACGCGCAGCAACTGCGGGGACCTGCAGCGGAGCCCGAGACTATTTCCCCACCACCACAATGTGGAAGCTGTCCGGCAGGACCGGCGGACGTCCCTTCTTCTGGCCGGGCTTGGCTTCCGGCGCGGGACCGAATTCCGCGCCCGGAAGATACACGCGATGCTGTTTCTCGTCGACCACCATCGTGCGGGACCCCCGTTCGGTAGGTACGTTCTCCACCGCTTCGTACTTCCCGTTGACCAGTTTTACGATGGTCAGGGTGCCGTCGCCGCCATTGGCGCTGAAAGCCAGGCCATTGCCGGCATCGAAGCCCGCTCCATCGGTGCCCGGGCCTATGGCCGGCGTGGCAATTACTTTCATCGTGGCGATGTCGGTCACCGCCATCACCCGGTTGCTGCACACCGAGAAGAGCTTCTTGTTCTTGTTGTCGATCGCCAGGCCGGAGGGACCCTCGCAAGGAGCCAGCGGGCCGCGGCGGGTCACGGCCGGTTTCGCCGCATCGATCTCGACAATTTCACTGGTGTTCTCGATATTGGCGTACAGTTTGCCGGCGCCATCTACCACGCAGAATTCCGGCTTGTCCCCCACTGGGAAACTCCCCACGATTTCGTTGGTGCGGGCGTCGATGGCGGTGGAATCGTTGGACCGGCCGTTGAACGTGAAGATGCGCCTGGTCTTCGGCTCATAGCAAATCGAGTCCGGGTTCTGGCCGGTCGCTGGCTCGCCCGTCTTGGCGAGGGTCTTCAAATCGAAGACCGTCACGCTGTTCGATTGCCCATTGCTGATGAATCCTTTGCCGAGGTCGGGCGCGACGGCGATCCCGTGCACGCCGTGCAGTTGCGTGATCTGTCCCGCCACTTTGCCGGTATTGAGATCGACCACCTCGACATTGCCGCCGTGTGAAGCGTACAAGCGGCGGGCGTTGCTATCGAGGCTGATGTAATCCCAGCCACCCGTGCCGCCGACCTTGATCTTGTTGAGGACTTTATAGCCTTCGGCGGCGAACGCCGCGCTGACTATCAAACATACTGCCAATACCTTCTTCATACCGTTACTCCTTTTGCGCTAATGCCGGCCTCCGATGTAGTAGTGAACGGCCGGGGTCACCACCAGTGAGAGGACCATCGAGGCGAGGATACCGCCGATCACCGCAATGGCCAGGGGTTGCAGCATTTGAGAGCCGGCGCCGATAGCCAGCGCCAGCGGAATCATGCCGGCCACGGTGGCCAGCGCCGTCATCAGAATGGGACGCAACCGGCGCTCGCCGGCCCGTATCATGCTTTCTTCCGCGGGCAGGCCCTCGGCGCGGAACTTCTGGTCGGCATCGAGCAGCAGGATGCCGTTCTTGGCCACGATGCCGATCACCATGATCAATCCCATGAAAGAAGAAAGGTTGAACGTCGTCTTGGTGACCAGCAGCGCCAGGAACACGCCGCACGTCGACAGCAGCGCGGAAGAGACCACTGCAATCGGAGCGGCGAAATCGCCGAATTCGAACAGCAGTACGGTGAACACCAGCACGATCGCCAGCACCAGGACAAACGCCAGGTCTTTGAACGATTTCTGCTGTTCCTCGAACTGGCCCCCGTATTGGACCCGGATACTGGGAGGAATATTCAGCCCGGCGATCGCCTCCTGGACCTTCGCCATGCCGTCGCCGAGGTTCAGGCCTTCAAACCGCGCGGTCACGTTGACGTCGCGCTGCAGGTTCTCGCGCCGGATTTCGGTTTGGCCGGGGATCTCGTTCATCTTGGCCAGGGAGCCGATGGTGGCCGTCTTCCCCGTCCCGCTGACCAGCATCGTGTTGCGAATGGATTCGAGGGTGGCGCGGGTCTCGGCCGGAAATCGCACCCGAATCGTATAGGACCGGTCGTCGGCCACCACCGGCGTCGAGGCCGGCTCGCCCTGGAGTATCGCGCTCGCCGCCAGCTCCACCTCTTGCGGAGAGAAGCCGGCGCGCGCCGTCACCACCGGGTCGACGTTGAAGACCATCGCGGTGCCGCTAATGGTGTTTTCGATGCCGTCCAGCACGTCCACCACGCCCGGGATCTGTTTGATGCTGCTCGCCACTTTCGGCGCCCAGCGGCGCAGGAGCTCCGGGTCCTGCGCGAAGAGCTTGATGACCACCGGCTCGGGCGCGCTGGTGAGGTCGCCGATCATGTCCTGCAGCAGTTGCGGGAATTCGACGTCCAGCACCGGCTCGGCCTGCTTGACCTTGGCGCGTACGTCGGCGATCACCTCTTCGCCGCTGCGTTTCCGGTCGCGCTTCAGCTTGACCGCGATGTCGCCCGTGTTGGCCTCAGTAACGGCCGCCAGGCCGAGCTGCAGGCCGGTGCGGCGGGAGGTGCTCTCCACTTCGGGCGTCGCGCGCAGGATCTCTTCCACGCGGGTGATGACGCGGTTGGTTTCCTCGAGGGATGATCCCGCCGGCATGATGTAGTCGAGGATGAAGCCCCCCTCATCCATGGCGGGCAGCAGGTCGGAACCGCTGTTCTTATAGCAGACGTACGAGCCCGCGATGAGCAGGACCGTGAAAACCGCCAGCACCAGCGGATGCTCCAGGGTGATGCGCAGCACCCTCTCGTAGGCGTTCATCAGAAACGGCGGCACCGTATGATGCTCCGCGGCGGCCTCGCGCCCGCGATCCCGTCGGATGAAGTAGTGGCTGAGGGTAGGAGTCCAGGTGAGCGCCAGCGCGAGCGACGTTAGCAGCGCCATCCCCACCGTAACCGCCAGGGCACGGAAGAACACGCCGGTGACCCCCGTGATGGAGATCAGCGGCAGGAACACCACGATCGGCGTAACGGTGGACCCCACCAGCGGAACGCGGATTTCGCGGATCGCGCTACGGATGGCCTCGGCGCGCGATTGACCCGCATCGCGGTGCATGACGATGTTCTCGACCACCACGATGGCGTCGTCAATCACGAGTCCGACCGCCGCGGCCAGACCGCCCAGGGTCATGAGGTTGAAGCTCTCGTGCATGATCCGCAGCGCGATGAACGTCACCGCGATGGTAGCGGGGATCACGAGTCCGGCCACGAGCGACGTGCCCCAATCCCGCAGGAAGAGAACCATGATGAGCGAAGCCAGCACCAGGCCGAGCAGGATGGCGTCGCGAACGCTCTTGATGGAGTCGTTTACAATTTCCGACTGGTCGTAGAAGGGACGCAGCTCGACGCCCCGGGGCAGCTCTTTCCGGAGTTGGTCGATTTCGGCGTGAATGCCGTCGGCGACCACCACGGTATTGCTATCCGGCTGCCGGTAAACATTGAGCAGCACCGAGGGCTTTCCATTAGCCGTCACCACCGTATAGACCGGCATCACGGCGGGGCCGACCGTGGCCACGTCGCCGATGCGGACCGGCGCGCCGGCCGGCGTCGTCCGGACGACGATATTCGCAATCTCGCCGGGAGTCCGCGTCTGGCCGCTCACCAGGCTGAGTATCAGTTGGTGGTTGGCCTCGATCAGGCCGGGGGAATCGATCATGTTGCTGCGGGCGATGGCATCGAGAATGTTGGGAATGGTGATGCCGGCCTGGACCAGCTTGGCGGGGTCGGGCTGCACCTGGAATTCCGGAACCTGCCCCCCTTGCACGACCACGGACGAAACCCCGGTCTGGCGGTTCAGTCGCGGCTTGAGCTCGTAGTTCGCCAGCTCCCAGAGAGTCGTCTGGGGAATTTTGTCCGACGTGAGGCTATAGCCCATGATCGGAAAGGCGGCGAATGTGAGGCGGTTGGCGGTTACCTTGGCATTGGGCGGCAGCCGGGACTGGACGCGCGCCAGCGCGGCATTGACCAGTTCCAGCGTCTGGTACATGTTGACGTCCCACGAGAAAAACAAGTTGATTTCCGCCGTGCCGCGGCTCGTCACGGACCACAAGTGGTCGAGGCCGGGCACCGTGTTGACGGCCTCTTCAATGGGCCGCGTCACCGTCACCATCATCTGGTCGATGGGAAACACGCCGTTGTCCACACCTACTACGATGCGCGGGAAATTCGTGTCGGGGAAGACGGCCACCGGAATCGTGAGGGCCAGGTAAACGCCCACGGCCACCAGCGCCAGGATGACGAAGATGATCGGCTTGCCGTGGCGGGCGGTCCAGTGCGGCGCGTCCGACCCGGCCGTGTCGGGAGGCGGTGTCGAAACAGAGAGATTGCTCATTTCTTCTGGTCCTTGCCTCCCTTGGTATCTTCGGGGGCGCTGTTTTCGTCCTCCTCCTCTTCTTCTTTGACGCTGGTGTCGATTACCTTGACCTTGGCCTTGTCGTCCACGCCCATGCCGCCCACTATGACCACCTCTTCACCCGGCTGGACACCATTCAGGACTTGAATCTTGTCGCCCTCGCGCACTCCCACTTCGATCTTCTTCTTGTGCGCGACCGCATCGGGACTGACCGTCAGAACGGCGATGCCGCCTTCTTCTCCCGGAAGAATGGCGGCCGCCGGCACGACGGTCGCGGCCTTGAAGATCTCGGTGACGATTACGGCATGGACGCTGGCTCCGGGCTTCAGCCGCTCGCCCGGATTCTCGGCCTGCACCCAGACCTGCACCGTGGTGCTGTTGGCGTCGGTGGCCGGGCTCACGACAATCACTTTGCCGGTCACATCCGGCCCGCCATCGGTCGGGGTGAGGATCGCCGGGTGGCCCACCTTCACCGCTCCGGCCTGGGCCTGCGGCACGTTGACGCGCGCCACCACGCGAGAAATGTCCATCACCGTCAGCAGGGGCGCGCCGGGGGCGGCCATTTCTCCGGCATACAGCGGGCGATCCGCAATGACGCCGCCGATGGGGCTGACGATTTGCGAATAGCTGACCTGGGCCTGCAGCGATTGATAGTGCGATCGGGCGGACTCCACCTGGGCGGTGGCGGTCTTGATCTGTTCATCCTTAGAGACCGTCTGCAAGGCCCTCAGGTGCTCCTCCGCCGCCCGGAATTGGCTGTTGGCCTGCGCGTAGGCCACCTGGGCTTCATCCACCTGCCGGTGCGCCAGAGCGCCCTCCTTGGACAACTGCTCCCGGCTGCTCAGTAACTTCTGAGCGGCCTCGCGGGCCTGGCGGGCGGCATCGACGTCGGTCTGCGCCTTTACCACCGCTTCGGGAACGGTCGCCCCTTGCGTGTTGCGGAACCCGGATTCGGCCTGATCGAGCGCGCCCTTGGCTTCGGCCACGGCGGCCACGAGGTCGCGGTTTTCGAGAGTCGCCAGGAGTTGCCCCGCTTTCACGTGGTCGCCGCGCGTGACGTAGAACTTCTGCACCGGCGCGGCAATCTTGGGAGTCACACTGGCCTGGTCCTGCGGAAAGAGAACGCCGTCGCCGCTGACGATGCGGCGGATCGTATCCTGGGTCACCGCGGTGACCTGGACCGGTGCGGGAGCTTCAGCCTCTTTCTCTTCCTTCTTGGAGCAGGCGGAGGTGAGCAGGAGGCAGGCAGTAATTAGATATAGGTTTCTTGGCATTGCTAAAACGCCCCAGTAAGTGTCTGCACATTCGCCACCGCAAGGCGGTAGCGGACCATGCCGTCATCATACGCGTTGCGCGCCTGGGTCAGCGTGGTTTGAGCGTCCACCAATTCCAGCACCGTGGCCTCCCCGGCCTCGTAACGCAAGCTGTTCAGTCGCAGGCTTTCCGCCGCAAGGTCGGCGGAGCGCTGGAGCGATTCCACTTGCTCCCGCGCCGTTTGCGCTTCCTGGTAGAAAGCGTGAAGGTTTCTCAGCAACTCCCGCTGCGTCGCGCTCAGTTCCACGGTCGCTTGCTCGTGCTTGACTTCCGCCTGCCGCACCTTGCTGCGCCGTGTTCCCCAGTCCCACACCGGCAGGTTCAGGCTGGCGGTCACAAAGTAGCCCAGGTTGGGCAGCGGACCGGCTTCGCGGAAGGCGGCAACCGCGCTGTGCAGGGCGAAAGCGTTCGCCTCGATACCGTAATCGAAGTCCACCGTGAGGGTTGGCAGGAAGGCCTGGCGCGCGATCGAAACATCGAGCTTGGCGGCGCGCAGGGCGGCATTGGCGGCGCGCAAATTGGGATTCTCCCGCTCGGCCAGCACCTCGACCTCGGCGAAAGAGGGCAGCGCGGCAGCCAGGTGCAGGTCGTCCACGACCGAGAAGTTCTCATTGAAATCGCGGAATAGCAGCACCGCGAGATCCAACCGGGCGGTCTCCATCAGCAGTCTCGATTCCCGGAAAGCCTGCTCCGTCGTCGCGTACTGAAGCTGGAATTTGACGACGTCGCTGTGCGCCACCTCGCCGCCGCGCTCCAAACTCTGGCTGATATCGAGGGAATGCTTGGCCGGCTCGAGAGCCAGTTGGGCGGTGGCGTACTTGCGCTGCGCCGTCACGAGCGCGTAGTACGCCTTGACTACGGTAGCGGCCAACCCTCGCCGCGCGATTTCCGCCTTGGCTTGCGCCAGGGCCTCGGCGGCGGCGGCCCGCCGGGAGCCAGTCCGCAGCAAGGTGCCGGGTGACAGATCCTGATGGACCACGCCCCAGTCCCGGTAGACATGCACCCCATCGTTGGTAACGTACCTTCCCGAGGCCAGCAGTCCGTTCCCTTGCGTGCCGAGATACTCGGATCGCACCCCGACCGAGGGAAGGAGCGCCGCCCGCGCCTGCACGCGGTCCTCGCGCGCGATTCTTACCTCCCCCTGCGCTGTGAGGAGCTGCGGATCGTTCTTCTGCGCCAGCGCCAGCGCGTCTTGCAGGGTCAGGGTTTGCGGCGCCGTTGACGCCGGCCCGCCCGCCTCCTGGCGCTGTGCGAAGGCCGGTGACAGGGACGCAACCACCGCGAAGAGGGTCCCGCAAGCGCACCGCACCACGCGGTTCCTGGTAATTTGTGAACGATGGCGCATGAGCCTCCTTTGAAGCGACCAATGTACTGTGGACCAGTATTGTATGGTTCGAACATGAACGGAGAATGAACCGGCATCGGGTATAATTTCCCCCGATGCGCTACCCCTCCCCGCGCCGGACCACCCTGCTGGCAGCCGTCTGGCTGCTGGTGGTGTCTGGACCGGCCCCCGCCGCCGACACCGTAGCGCTTGGCCCGGCCACGCAGGCAGCGTCCGGTCTCCCGCGCCTGCACAGCCTGCTCGTGAGCCAGCGCGGCGAGCTGGTCGTCGAGCGTTACCTCCACGGCGGGCGTCCGGCCAGCCTGGCCAACCTCAAGTCGGCGTCGAAAAGCGTCCTCTCGGCGCTCGTCGGCATCGCGATCGAGCGCGGACTCCTCCCCGGCGTCCAAGCGCCCATCGCGCCCTTTTTCCCGACCCTGCTCGATCCGCAGAAGCGCCAGATCACCATCGAGGATCTGCTCACCATGCGCTCCGGTTGGGGCGGCCAGAGGCAGCCGGAGCGAAACCGAAAAAAACCGGGCTTCAACTGTCCACGCAGAGGCGGTCTGGTGTATACTTCCAACCGTCCGGGAACCCAAAACGGAAATCCCGGCTGATATATTCGATAGTGAGTCCAAGGTCCATGGCACGCAAACAAGAACAAACCAGTAGCGGATTTGTGGATGCCATCGGGATTTTATTAGTTGCTGTGCCGCTCGCACTCGTCATTTTAGCATTGGGAGCACAGATCGCCGGACAGGATGCACTTGCTGCTTTGCCCCAGTGGCTGACACAGGCGGGAAAAAGCATATGGACATGGGCCACGGGAGGAGCCGGTGTTATCACCAGTGTTTTAAGAACTAGAGGGAAAGACTTATGGCGAGCTTACCTATGTTGGATGCTCGGTACAGCGTTTGCGCTCATCATATGTACGCTAGGAGTGGCTAGGGCGATGAGAGCGCCCCGACCGATTGCCACAGGTACTTTGGCATTAAGGATGCATTTCAGGTCAAACTCGATCGCAAGTCCGGCGGCTGCAAACACCGAGCCGAGTTGGTTCCGCTTCGATCAGCTCGAACCAAACAATCTTACAGGTCAGAGTCCTGGCTTCGCTGTGAACAAGAATGGAACAGTGCAACCTCAAGACGTTCTTGTTGACTTTCCAGCCCACGGCAAGCGCTTTGTGGCACGTGTGTCCAAGGCCATCACGGAGAGCATTGGGGGCGTAGTTGGCGAAATTCAGCAGAAACCTTGGAGCATATGCTTGAGGCGGAAGGACAAGGATCCGGGCGACCGCGTGGCTGTGTTTGCAAATCTCGACTGTGCAGAAGGTCATGGATGCAAGACCTCTGAAATGGGTGATCCCGGCTGGGTGGAAGGCTGCGAGGCAGCAGTTGCGAACGCATCGGCCCCATTGTTCTTCTTCGGCGTTGCGGAGGCGGCAAGTGACGGAGGGCCGGGATGGAGGGTGCCATCTCTGGCTACACTACGGAGACTAGAACCCAACCGAAGGAGCGGATACACGGAGTTTAACATCCGCAGTGAGTCCTTAGTGGGCGTGTCGGATGCCGATACAGTCTACTACGACATCAAGGTCAACACTGCCACAGTCTTAATCGACGGGTTACCCAAGTGGTCCGTCGGGCTTCCTTTCGATCCCGCGAAAGGCCTCGAGTTTGACTTCGGGCTGGAGAATCTCAATTTTTCAGGAGCGGATGGCGGTTGCGAGCACATTGAGGTCGCATTAAGCTTCCGTAAGAAGGACCGCGAGGTTAAGCGTATTGAGATCTCGCGGCTTTATGCGGCGCTCCGTAACCCGATGAGGGTTACTCGTGACATTGGGCAAGGATCCAAATTCGCGTGGGGAGGTAAATATGTGAGGCCCGCAGCTGAAGGTAAAATAGAGGTGTTAGCTGGAGCTGTTAACCACGTTGATCAGGCTCAAAGGTGGAAGCTGCTCATCGACCGCGCTGGACTGAAGTATCAGGGCCAGTCCATTGTAGGAGTAATACGGCCACCGCTACGAGTGCCGGAATACTACGGACTTGCGATCGGTTTGACTTTACCCAGTGGACAAGTGCAATTTACGTTCAATCGGGCATCCGCTGCTCCTCTACGCGCTTATCTCGCCTCGCTGCGAAGCACGAACGCCGGAAAGGCTGTGTTTCAATCCGATCCGTACGCTGTGGAGCCTCCTTACGGAGAAAGGCCTGGATACTGCGAGAGCGCGGCGATTTAGAGGTAGGTCCGGTCATTGTCATTTTTGGGGCGAAGGTGACGCCGGACGGGGTGCCGAGTCGAGCCGTTGTCCGACGGGTCGACGCGGCGCTGCAACTGGCTCGTGAACACCGGTCTGTTCTGTTTCTTGTCACCGGCGGCCTTCGTCTTGGCGCCCCAGCGGAGGCTCTAGTTATGAAAAGACTGCTGCAACAGGCGGACGTACCCGAGAAGGACATCATCGTCGAATCTGCTTCCACGGATACGCTCACTTCTGTCCTGCGGTGCGCCGAGATCATGCGGGCGCTCCCGGCGAGTCCCCAGGTGATGATTTGCACAGACCGCTATCATATTCTGCGCTGCCGTTGGCTGTTTAGCTTGCTTGGAATTCCGACCAGATCGGCGATAATTCGGAGTGCGAGGGAGTCTAACTCCTTTGTTCGCCTGATGTTTTGGTATCTGCGTGAGATACCAGCCACAATTTGGGACACGGTCTTACTTCTCGCAAGGAGGCGTGACACCGTTCAGGTTTCTAACCTAAAGTCTTGAGCTGCTTCGTCTGCCCAATCGGCAGTACCACTTACCTGCATCATGGCATCGCCAATGGCCGGCAGGTGGTCCCCGCAGCCTGGGTGGACGCCTCCTGGCTGCCGCGCACGCGGTCCCCGCGCAACGATCGTCCCTATGGCTACGGCTGGTGGATCGAGGATCTGGCCGGCCACCGCACCTGCTACGCCTGGGGATTCGGCGGGCAGTATATCTTCGTCGTCCCCGATCTCGAGCTGGTGGTGGTCGCAACATCGTCGGCGAGCGCCGGGGAAGACCGTCGCGGCCACCGCAGCGCGGTTTTCGATGTCGTAGAGCGCTTGATCATCGAGCTGGTCGCCTCTCACCCCTCCAGCGGCAACTGAACCGTGAAGGTACTCCCACGGCCGGCGTCGCTCGCCACGCTGACCGAACCCCGGTGCGCCTCCGCCACCCACTTCACGATCGCGAGGCCCAGCCCGCTCCCGCCCGCCGCCCGCGACCGCGCTTTGTCCACCCGGTAGAACCTCTCGAAGACCTTCTCCTGGGCCTCGGCCGGGATGCCGATGCCGGTGTCGGTTACGGTGATCCGGGCGGTTCCGTTTTGCCGCTCCAGGCGCACCGCGACCGAGCCCCCCGCCGGCGTGTACCGGATCGCGTTATCGAGCAGGTTCAGCGTCATCTGCCGGATCAGCGCCGCGTCGCCCCGGAACGGCACATCGGCCGCCGCTTCCACCGTCAGGGCCAGGTTCTTCGGACGGCTCAAGGCCTGCGCCGAGCGGCAGCATTCCTCGACGACATCGTTGAGATAAAATTCCTCCAGGTTCAGCGGCCGGTGTCCGGCGTCGGCGCGCGCCAGGTCGAACATTTCTTCCACCAGCCGCGACATCCGCTTGCTCTCATCGTGGATGATCCCCAGCGAGGCCCGGTACTCCTCCGCCGGCCGCTCCCGCGTGAGCGACACGTCCGCCTCGCCCCGGATCACCGCGAGCGGGGTGCGCAGCTCGTGCGAAGCGTCGGCCATGAAGCTGCGCATGCTCTCGAAGGCGCGCTCCAGGCGGCCCAGCATGCCGTTGAACACCTCCGCGAGGCGCCCCAGCTCGTCGCCGGAATTTCCCACCGGCAGCCGTTCGTGAAGATTCCGGGACCCGATCTGCGTCGCCTGGCTCGACATGGCCACCATCGGCGCCAGGCTCTTCTTCGCCAGCAGAAATCCGCTCCACCCGGCCAGCAGCAGCGTGGCCGGGAAAGCGAGGCCCAGGATCCGCCGCACGGCCCGTAGTTGCGCGGCGACCGGATCGAGCGGCGCCATCGCCACGACGAAGCATTCCACCGTCTCCGACCGGACCGGAACCACGGCGATTCTCGACCCCTCGCGGCCCATTCCGGCGACGGTCGCAAACGCCGTGTCCCCCGTGGTCCGGGCCTTTGCCAGCAGGCCCTCCGACCGCACTAGTGCCTCCAGCCGGCTCTCCGTCGCGGCGAGGCGCCGGTCTCGCTCGAAGATCGCGAGGGCGGTCCCCGGAATCTGCAATTCTTCGAGCGTCTCGAGCGCGCCGGCCGGGATGTTCCCGTGGTTCTCGAGCACCTCATTGTGAAAGAACGTCGCCGTGACCTTGGCGTCCGAAGCGAGCTCCGAGTCGAAGTGCCCGTAGAGGTCGTGCGCCAGCAGCAGATAGAGAACGACGCTGAAGCCCCCCAGCAGCAGCCCGAAGATCAGCACGTACCACGCGGTCAGCCGCAGCCGGATACTGTTAAACACCGCCTTCGTCCCCTTCCGCCGCCAGCAGGTACCCCACCCCGCGCCGCGTCTGGATCAGCGCGTGATCCGATCCCGCGTCGATCTTCGCCCGCAGCCGCCGGATGTAGACATCGATGATGTTCGACGCCGCCTCGAAGTCTCCGTCCCACACGTGCTCGGCGATCTGCTCGCGGTTGACGATGCGGTTGCGGCGCAGCACCAGGAACTCCAGCATGGCGTATTCCTTCGCAGTCAGCCGGATCCTCCGCCCGCCCCGCGTAACCGCGTGATTGGCGGTATCGAGCACCAGGTCGGACACCCGGATCACGTCCGGCCGCAGCTCGCCCGGCCTCCGCCGCAGCGCCCGGATCCGCGCCAGCAGCTCCTGGAAGTCGAAGGGCTTCGCCAGGTAGTCGTCCGCCCCCGCGTCGAGGCCCGCCACCCGGTCGTCCACAGAGTCCCGGGCGGTCAGCATCAGGATGGGGCGCCGGAACCCCGCCCGCCGCAGCTCCCGGCACACCGTCAGCCCGTCCCTCACCGGCAGCAGGACATCCAGAATGACCAGGTCGTATTCGTGGCCCGCGGCAGCCTGCAGGCCTTGTTGCCCATCCGGCGCGATATCGACCGCGTAGCTCTGCTCTCGCAGACCCTTCGCGATGACCTGCGCGATCCGGACTTCGTCTTCGACCAGCAGTATCCTCATGGCCGCCTCGGGCGCCGCGAATCAGAGCGGCTGGACTCGGCTGTAGGCGCCACCAAAGTAAGCCAGCGGCTTTCCGTCCCGGCACGCCAGATGCAACACCTCACCGATCAGGATCGTATGATCTCCCGCGGTAAGGGTCTGCACCACCCGGCATTCGAGAGTCGCCAGTACCTCCGGGAGCAACGGGACGCCGGTTTGGCCGGGACTCCACTCCACGCCGGCGAAGCGGTCGATGCCGCTCTGGGCAAAGCGGCAAGAAAGCCCTTCCTGATGTTCGCTGAGGATATTGATTCCGAAATAGCCGCCCTGCAGGCAAGGCTCCAGCAAACGCACCCGGTGGTCCAGGCAAATGAGGACCAGGGGCGGATCGAGCGAAACCGAGGTGAACGAATTTACAGTAAGCCCTTGCGGTTCGCCATCGCTTCCTACCGCGGTGGCAATGGTTATGCCGGTGGCAAACTTGCCGCAAACGCTCCGAAACTCACGAGGGGCCACGGTGGATGTCGATGGGATAGGCTTGGGCACAGTATTGCAGGTTGTTGATTCTACTGAGCCGAAAAAGAGTGCAAATCTGCACTCTTTTTTTGCCGCAGGCTAATAGCGCGGCCAGTCTAGCACGACCGCAAGCGCGGTCACAACCTCCGCTGCGCCATACTGGTTGATCCGTGCCGAAGCCACGATCGCGCGCCCACGCCCACCCCGCCCAGGCCGGCGGCTGCCTGGCCCGGTTGGTCAAGCTGGCGCTTTTAATCCTGGTGTTGCTGCATGTGGCAGCGGCGCTTGCCCTGGCGGCCTTGCGCTCGATAGATCCCCCCACTACCGGCGTGCAGCTCGAGCGCCGGGTGGAGGCGCTGGTCGAGCACGCCCCTTACCGGAAGCGCTACACCTTCCTGCCCCTCCGGCGCATCTCGCCGGACCTCCAGCACGCCGTGATCGCCGCGGAAGACGGCCGATTCTACCAGCATCATGGCATCGATTGGAAGGAGGTAGAGCAGGTGGCGTCCGACAGCTACGACGCCGGAGAAGTTTCCCGGGGCGCCTCCACTCTCACGCAGCAACTGGTGAAAAACCTCTTCTTTACGACCCATCGCAACCCGCTGCGGAAGGCGCTCGAATACACCCTGGCCCCGCTGGCCGATGCGATCCTCGGTAAGGCGCGGGTCCTGGAACTATACCTCAACGTGGTCGAGTGGGGGCCGGGCGTCTATGGCGCGGAAGCCGCCGCCCAGTATCACTACGGCGCCTCCGCCGCGCTCCTCACCCGCGAACAGTCGGCCCGCCTGGCCGCGTGTCTGCCCTCGCCGCGGCGTCGCCGGCCGGCGCGCATGGACCGGTACAGCGCACTAATCCTGGAACGCATGCGGCTGACGGGTTGGTAGAGAAGCCTCAGTCGCGGCCCAAAGACTGCTTGCCGCCAACGAACGGAAGGACGTTGCTTCTCACGGCCCGACCGGAATCGTTACCGCGTTGCTCTGCTTGCCGTTGGCGGTCAGCCTCACCGGAATCGCTGCCCCCGTCCGCGTGTTCGGCGGGATCCGGAAATTGATCTGGTTCAAACCCACAAACCCGGGCGCCGCTCCGGCAAACAGGATCTCGGCGGCCGCCTCGTCGACCGTCAACACGGGATTCCCCACGCGGTTCAACGCCGCCGGTTCGCCTGTCTGCAAGGCGGGGGATAGCGCGCCCAACCCCGTCAGGAAGGAGATCACGACCTCGTTCGGCTTGGCGGGATTCTGCGCCGTAACGGGCGTCACGCCGTCCTGGTGGAGCAGGGCGGCCGTACCCTTCCCGTCGTTGGTCGTGGTGAAGATGCCGGGGGCCACCGTATCGACCGCGAAGGTGCGCGGGACGCTGGTCTGGCCGGCCACCGTCACCCGGATCGTGGCCGTGCCTCCCGTGACCTCAAACGGAATCTGAATCCCGAGCTGTCCCGGGGTCGAGTAGAACATCGGCGTCGGAATGTTATTGACGGTCGCACTCGAGCCGCCTAGCGTCGTAACGAGCCGGCCATTGGCGCCAAAGCTAGATCCGAGCACGAAGGTGCCGTCATTCAGGTTGGTGCCGAAGACGGCGGCGATCGATCCGGAGGCCACCGGCGCAGGACTCACCGCAAAGCTGCCGTTGTTGACTACGCCCCCCTCGCTCACGTCGGGCGGGTTGGGAATCTTGAAGACAATCGCGTCGGTGCCTGGGAAGACGTCGGGCCGGGGACCGAAGGCGGTGCTACCGCCGTTTACGTCCCCACCGACGTAGACGCCGCTGCCATCCGCAGCCGCCGCGTAGGCGTTGTCGCGCACCCCGGTGGCAAATTGCACCGTGCCGGTTTCGTTGCCGTTGGCGTCATAGCGCCGCACGAAAGCGCCCCCGTCGGGCTGCCCCGGGAAGGGATCGCCGGCGTATCCCACGAAGTAGATTCCGGCCGTGCTGGTGGCGATCCCGTAGACCGCATCTTCGTATTGGGTACCAAGCTGGCGGAGCCACTGTTGGTTGCCGGCGAGATCGAACTTGGCTGCGAAGGCGTCGTAAAGCCCACCGGCCTTGGTAAATCCAGGGAAGGTGCCCGCGGTTTCGCCCCCCACATAGACTCCGGAGGCGTTCACGGCCACGGCGTAGGCGGCGTCCGTGGTGTTCGTTCCGAACTGGCGCGTCCAGACCACGTTCCCGCTGGCGTCGTACTTGCGCAGGAAGGCATCAAAGCCCCCCTGGCCGGGCGGCGCCAGTACTCCGTTGGTTCTACCCGTGATGTAAATACCGGAGGTGTCCGCCGCCACGGCCGTGGCTTCATCCTGGTCGGAAGTGCCGAACTGCCGGGTCCACAATTCGTTGCCGCTGGAGTCGTACTTGCGGATGAAGGGGTCGCCGTTAGGGGTCGTCTGGCTTTGGCCGGGCAAAATACCGGCGGTCTTACCGACCACGTAAACGCCGGTTCCATCGGAGGCGATGCCGAGTGCCTGATCGTCTGAAGCCGTCCCAAACTGGCGGGTCCACAGCTCGTTGCCGTTCGGGTCGTACTTCCGCACGAACGCGTCGGAGGCGCCCAGGCTGCTGCCGCTCAGACCGCCTTGCGTGACGCCGGCCAGATAAACGCCCGAGGAATCTGCCGCCACCGCCTTCACGCTGTCGTTCGCGCTGGTCCCGAACTGGCGGACCCACAACCGGGTCCCGGCCGGATCGTACTTGGCCACAAAGGCGTCGTTGCCTCCGGCGCTAGGGTTCGGCTGCCCGGCCACGGCTCCGGCCGTATCTCCCCCGATATAAACCCCGCCGGATCCGGTAGCCACACCGTAAGCCGTCTCTGCCAGCGACTGGGTGCTGCCCAGCCGGCGCGCCCACACATAGCCCTGGCCTTGTGCCAGCGGCAGGGTGCTGAAAAAGATTACGGCTGCAGAAAATATGAGAACACGCGAAGCGCGCGAGGCGTTATCCGAGAGCATGAGGCAGATACCTTTCGTATGAGATTAATGCTTCAGGACCGGCTTGGTCCCTTCGGGCAGCGGATACCGATCGACATTCAGGGCCATGGCGACCATATGGTAGTAGCCCATAGCGCTGATCAAATCCACCACGCCGCGCTCGCCCAGCAGCTTCATCGCGGCGGCGAAATTGGCGTCGCTGACCTGATGGGTAGTGAGCAGCTCGGTGCAAAAGTTGTAGACGGTCTCCTCGTCCCCGGCCATCGACGCCGGACGCTTCCCGGCCGCGAGCGCCTCGGACACTCCGGCCGTGAGGCCCGCCCGCTGGGCCAGCCTGCTATGTCCCTGGAATTCAAATTCCGATCCCCAGGACGCCAGGGTGATGATCACGGCGAGCTCGTTGAGTTTGGCCGGCACGGCCGAGTGGAAGCGGATCTGAGCGCCGAGCTGCTGCGCAATGTCGCCCAGCTCCGCGTCCCGCAGCATCACGTTGAAGGGGCCATTCATCGACCCCCGGGTAGCCAGGACATGGTCCGTCATGGTCTTCTGCGCGGGCGTCATTTGGTCATAGACCAGCGGCTTGAAACGGTCGCCGCGCATGTTGAGCTCCGGGGCGGTCCAGGCGATAGCGAGGGCGATACCGAGGCCGAGCCCGGCCGTGCGGATCAGGTTGGAAGTCATGGCGTCCTCCTTACGGGTGCAACCAGGCAAATAGATTACCAGCTTTGGAGCCTGGCCGCCGCCGGGTGGTAGTGGGGTCATTGCGTGGAGATGAACCTTGCCGTGATTCGACAAAGGATCAAGCCGCTTGCCTGAACGTCGGAGGGAGATCGCCCGGAAGGCCGTCGCGGCAAGATGGGAGAAGCGCGCCAGTTACGCTTTGGGCTGGCTCTCCGTAATCACGCTAACACCAGGGATGCCATTGAAATGCCTGCCGTTGTTCGTTACTAGCTGGAGAGAGTGCCGCTTGGCGCAAGCGGCGATCCACAGGTCATTAGGAAACATCGTGCGTTCGCTGCCGTCCAGATTCTTAGGGAGCGTCGCTTTGATCTCTCCGAACGTCTTGCAGATTTCGATGTCATAGGGAATGATGGCCACAAGGCGGAGGCGGGCCTCCAGCTTGTCGAGATGGGTCTGCGTCCATTCACCTTTTGCAATCTTCTTTAGGTAGCCGGCATATTGCTCTCCGACGGTGATGAACGAAATGGCGATGGTGTGCCCTTCCAGATGTGGCTTGTACGGTTCGGCCCTCTTTGGGTTGCTGCTGGTTAGGTACGAAAACACATCGGTATCGACCAACACGGTTGCCATTCAAGCCTCTCCCTCAGCGCTCTCGACTGCGGTAGATCTCGGCAACCAGATCATCCAAATCGTCGTCCGGTAAAGCTCCAGAGAGCACTGCTAGGTCCGCAATCGGTCGAATGCCCTGCTCAGCAATCAATTGGTCGATGGTTTTAGGTGCGAAGAAACTTACCCCCGAAATCCCAGGCTCCTCTTGGATTTCGATTTTCTCAATCTTGCGAGTCTTTGGGTCCACCTTTGCCTTCACCGGCTTGTGCATCGCTTCGATCACCTCGGGGACCCGATCTAGCTCATACCCGTACATGGACGGGACGCCCACAGCAGTGGTAATACAGACCTTTCCCTCGCCAAGCTCAAGCGTTCCCTCTACAGTTGAAGGGACGTGCGCGGCCGGCTTTTGGACGCGCGCCGCAATCTTGGCCCGGACGGCTGGGACGTATTCTGCCGTAAGTTGTTTCGTTCCATTCTGCCGTGGTACTATCCATTCAATCTTCTCGACACCTTTTTCGAACACTTCCCCCAGTCGATTTAGGGTATCCAGAACGCCGGGATCGACGGGAAGCGTTTTCCGCCGCCGGTCGCCGGCGGCCTTAAGAGCTCCCGCTACAGCAGTTACCGCCTCAAAGCTGGCGGTCTGCGATTCAATGAGGGGCTGTTGGTCTGCCGCTCTGGCAAAATCCAACTCGGTGCTCCCCCTCTTTAGCCCACATAGCTCCAGCGTGCATTCTCGGGCCACGGTCGCCCTTACGGGACCTGGCCTGACCGTCCTTCTTCCGGCATTGAATTCCGCTTGCCGATTTACAGCCGTTTGGGCCTCGGCACAAATGCTTAGGAGTAGGGGAACCGGTATGCGGCCCGGTTTGAATCGGCCATGAATCTTGAGCTTAAGAAGGGGCTTTTCTTTTGGCATAGCGGGCGTAGTATAGCACCCGCTAGAGGCCGTTCCAGCCTATCGCTTTAACCATCAGTGAGGGCACGCCAGGGCCATTCTCCGGTACCAAGCGCCAGCCGTACCCACGCTAAAGCACCACTACCCGCCGGTTATGCCGGACCGGAGCACAGTGTGGCACGCTGCCAGCGTTTGTGGGAATATCTTCATAGCAAGCGCAGGAGGAGCCGGAACATGCTTCGAAGACTGGAAGGTCTGGTTGTTCTGTTGGCGATCGCAGCCTTCCCGGCTCTGGCCCTGGCCCAGACTGCCGGACCAGCGGCGTGGAAGGGCGACCTGACTCCGATCGCCTCCTCCGATTGGAATTACGATCTTGCGGCTCACCTGCTCGAGCGGGCGGGATTTGGCGGCACCCCGGAGGAAATCGAAGCGCTGGCGAAAATGACGCCGGCGCAGGCGATCGCGCGCCTGGTTCGCTTCGAGGGAACCGGCGCGAGCCAAATGCCTCCCTTCGACCATTCCGGAATCCGCGACCCTGGACTCGAACCGTTTCCTCCCAGCCGTCCAGCCGTCACCGCCGCCGCCAAGGAGAAGGGCGAGGCGCTCGGCATTAAAGTCAAACAATCCGGCAACCGCCGGCTCCAGCCCATCGTGGATGAGTTCTTTTACTGGCTCCGCGCGAGCTCTCTTGAAACCAACCGCGTGGCCTACTGGTGGGCGAACCGAATGCTGACCAGCCCCCGGCCGCTCCAGGAGAAGATGGCGCTGCTCTGGCACGGTCATTTCGCCTCCAACGAAGCCAAGGTCCGCGACTACCGCAAGCTCCTCGGGCAATTGGAAATTTTCCAGAAACAAGGGATGGGGAGTTTCAGGGACCTCACGGTGGCCGTGGCGCAGAGCCCCGCGATGCTTTCCTTCCTGGACGCGGGCGTCAACGTCAAAGGCGCCTCCAACGAGAATTTCGCCCGCGAAATCATGGAGCTGTTCACCATGGGCGTGGGCCACTACACGGAGAAGGACATCCGGGAGGCCGCACGGGCCTTTACGGGCTGGAACTACGTGGATCTGAAATTCGTGGTCAACAAAGACCAGCACGATGACGGAGAGAAAATCTTCCTCGGCAAGACCGGGCGCTTTGACGGCGTCGACGTGATCGACATCATCATGCAGCAGCCCGCGACAGCCGACTTCATCGCCGGCAAGATCTACCGTTTCTTCGTGCGTGAAGACCTCTCGCCCGAACTCCAGAAACAACTGGGCTCCGTGCTGCGCGAGGCCCATTATGAGATCACTCCGCTGTTGGAAAAGATCTTCCTGTCGCGCGACTTTTACAGCCCGGCTTCCGTCGGTACGCAGATCAAGGGCCCGGTGCAGCTCGCCGTCTCGACCTACCGCAAACTCGGCCTGCAGAGCATTCCCGGCGTGCCGGACTTCAACTCGGCCTCGAGCGCCCTGGGGCAGCAACTCTTTGCGCCGCCGACGGTGGCGGGCTGGGCCGGAGGCCAGAGCTGGATTACCCCGGGCCTGCTCCTCGAACGCGGCAATTTCGCGCGCGACATTCTGTTTCCCGACATCAGCTTCCTTCCCCCCGACCGGTACACCGGTGGCGGCGAGGTTCGCAGGGTCGCCCAGCGCATTCGGCAGGGAATGGACATCAGCACGGCCACGAAGGACGACGCCAAAACGGGCGACATGGCGGAATCCAACAAGAATGCGGATCGGGATGAGGATTTCAATACCCGGTACGGCAGCTTCCGCGGCTCGCAGATGGCCATCGAAAGGGTCAAGGCTATTCCCCGCGACACCGCCCAAGTCAAGCTGTCCCGCATGGTTCTCGACGCCAGGCTCCGGAACACCACCGAGATCGTCGATTATTTGATCCACCGTTTTATGCGGGTGCCTCCGGGTGAGGACGCCCGGCGCAAGCTGATCGCCTTTTTGAATAACGAACTGGGCGCCACCGAGGTGGCTGTGGCGCAGACGTACATGGAAGAGTCCCTAAGGTTGGTCCTGCACCTGATCATGAGCCAGCCGGAGTATCAGCTCGCCTAGGCGCGGGCCGGCCCGAGGAGGTATTTATGTCCGAGAAGCGGTTTTCGTTCGCCCGGTCCAGCCGGCGGGATTTGTTGCGCGCCGGCCTGTATGGCGTCTGCGTGAGTGCGGGCGCCTCGCTGCCCGTGCCGGTCTTCGGACAAGCGGCGGCGCAGCTTACCGCGAAGGCCAAAGCGAACGGGAAGATCCTCGTGGTCCTCGAGCTCTCCGGCGGTAACGACGGACTCAATACCCTCGTTCCCTACGGGGACGATGCCTATTACCGGCTGCGGCCGAATCTCGGCATTCCAAAAAAAGAGGTCCGCGCTATCGACAACCACTTCGGCTTCAGCGCGGGCATGGCGGGTTTCGAGCGCCTATATAAGGACGGTAAATTGGCCATCGTCCATGGCTGCGGATACGAGAATCCTTCCTTCTCTCATTTCACGTCCATGGCCTATTGGCACACGGCGGCCCCCAACAGTGGTGAGGAGTACGGCTGGGTGGGGCGGCTCGCGGATTCAGCGGCTCCCGAGGCGCCGCGGAACTTTTTGGTAAACATCGGGGCTCGGCAGTCGCTCGCGGTGCGCAGCCGCAAGCATGTGCCCGTGGTGTTCGACGATCCCAACAAATTTACGCAGGAGAAGTTCTATCAGGAGCGCGAAATCCTCGGGTCCGTCTCCGACGACCAGAGGGTCGAGAATCCCGCGCGCCGCTTCCTGCTGGATACGGCCCGGAGCGCCAAGGACGCTTCGGCGTTGGTACGGCAAGCCTGCGCGCAGTATCATTCCCCGGTGGACTATGGCATCACAGGACTCGACTTGCCCAAGGTGGCCGCGCTGATCGACGCCGGCATGCCCACGCGACTCTACTACACTTCGTATCGCAACAATGCCTTTGACACGCACGTCTTTCAGAACGACACGCACAAGCGGCTGCTCACCTATGCCTCGGACGCCGTGTCCGCTTTCCTGAAGGATCTGGAGCGGATTGGCCGCGCGGATGACGTGGTCGTGATGATCTTCTCGGAATTCGGCCGCCGGGTTCCCGAGAACGTGAACCTGGGCACCGATCATGGCACCGCGAATCTGATGTTTGTCGCCGGAAAGCCAGTTAAGGGTGGTCAATACGGCGTGGTTCCCAGCCTGAC
>JBGPDC010000071.1:0-25054 GCA_041482115.1 Terriglobia bacterium
CCGGAGCAGCGCTGTGGGAAGCGTTTTTCGGGAACGTGCCGGCGGCGAGACAGGGCGCGGCGGCAGCACTGGAACTTTCCAAGGACCGGGATCTGGAGTACGGAGCTGCGTTTGCGCTGGCGCTCTCGGGGGATTCTTCCCGTTCTCAAACCATCGCGAATGATCTCGGAAAGCGCTTCCCGGAGGATTCGGAGGTCAGATTCACTTACCTGCCTGCGATTCGCGCCCTTCTCGCTTTGAACCAGCACGAGCCTGCCAGGGCTATTGAACTGCTGCAAAGCGCTGTTCCCTACGATCTGGGTGCGCCGCTCTCCTGCGCTCCGGGGTTCTTCGGGGTTTTCTACACGATTTATGTGCGTGGCTTGGCCTATCTGGACGCACACCAGGGCGCCGAAGCCGCGACGGAATTCCAGAAAATTCTCGATCACCGCGGGGTCGTGGCCAGCGATCCCATAGGCGCGCTGGCGCACTTGCAACTAGGCAGAGCGTTCGCTTTGTCCGGAGATAAAACCAAGGCTAAAGCTGCCTACCAGGATTTCCTCACCCTCTGGAAAGACGCCGACTCCGACCTCCCGATTCTCAAGGAAGCTAAGGCGGAATACGCCAAGCTGCAGTGAGCGACGACCGCGACGGATCGGCAAACTCGCCGGTGCGGAGCGCTGGCACGCTCGCCGATGTCGCGCCGGGTTGTAGGGTTCCAGGCCAGAAGTCTCGTTCTGGGAGATTTCGCTTTCGCCGGCGCCAGGCGAAGTTGCTGTCGGGCTTGAAGTCTCCGCGAACGTCGTTTCGGGCCAACTTTCGAGTGGCCCGACCATCTGGACAGAAACACCCTCCCCCGGCGATTTAAGGCCCGCCGCGCAAGAATAGGCGCAGTGCGCCATGGAGGGGCACTGAATGTATTACAGCCCCACCCCACAGGGTTGCCCGCTGCGCGGAACATCAAACAGCACGGCGGCCTCCCCTTTTGCGGCGATCTCCTTGTCGAAGAACGCCACGATCTTGTCGCGGCGGGCGAGCAGACCCTCGATCTCCACGTCGCCGACGTAAGGTTTCAAGTGCTTCTGGAGCACGGGCTTGTTCAGTTCCCGCAACTTGGCCAGCAACTTTCGATCGCACTGCGTCAAGTTCTTGAGGTTCTCCAGGTCCTTGCGCGCCCGGAAGGCCCGCGTGAAGTCGATCAGCCACAGTTGCCAGTCCGGGGTGATCAGGAAGTTCGTGAGATTGGCGTCGGTGTTGTAAATCAACTGGTGGAAAACCCTGGCGACGCACATCTGCCGGTTCCAGCTCTCAACGTCGGGAGGCTGGAGCTTCCGGCTCAGGCGCTCTGCCTCCAGCATGCCGTCGTTCACCCACCAGGTGAGCGACGCCGACACCCCGCCCACCTTGCGCTCCACGTAGGGCGGGATCATGTTGAGATCCAGGATCTTGGCCAGTTCGTAGCCGGCTACATTGAACTCCCACCAGTCTTTGAAGTTCAACTCGGTTCCGCGGGACGTGGTATAGGAACTTCTGGTTTCGTGGATGACCTGGATGCCAGCATCGTGTTTCCGTTTGCCGTCGTCGAGGGTTGCCCGCTTGGGATTGGTAACCCCCTTGGGTGTGTCCCGTTGGGGCCCGATCTTGGCAGCCCGCAGGAATGTTTCCATTTCGGGGCAGGTAAGCGGCTGGGAGTAGGCGCTCCCGCCGCACAGCATCAGCCCAAGCGCCAGAGCTGGCAGCTTGGGAATTCTCGATGGCATGGGGTTGTCTCCTTTTGGTCTTTCCACGGCAGTGGATCACAGGCGGCGTTGGAAGTCATGAAACTGGCTTGAAGAAACCGTGAAAAACGGCTGAAGGAGCGATGAAGGGGTCGTCAGACCGGCAGGGGGATATAATTTGAGCGGTGTCGTCGAACCCGCCCTCCCAAACCAGCTACCACTTCGAGGGCTTCACGCTCGACCTGATCCGCGGTTGCCTGCTCCGGGAAGGGCAGGAGGTCAAACTGCGGCCGAAGTCCTTCGACGTGCTCCGGTACCTGGTGGAGCGCCCTGGCCGGCTGGTGGGCCGGGCGGAGTTGATGCAGGCCCTCTGGCCCGACACCTTCGTCAGCGAGGAATCGCTGGCGCAATGCCTGATGGACGTACGGCGGGCCCTGCAGGATGATTCCCAGCGCCTGGTCAAGACCGTGCCCCGCCGGGGCTATCTCTTTCAGGGCGCAGTAAGCGCCGCGCCGGCCCCCGCCGGAGGGCTGAGCCGGCGAGCCGTGCTGCTGGGCTCCGGCACGCTGGCGGCGGGGCTCGCTGGCGGGGCGCTCCTTTACCGGGGGTTCTTCCGGGGAGCGAAGGAACCGGCGACCCTGACCGTGCTCCCGTTCCGGCCGCTGAGTCAAGATGGACGAGACGAACCCCTGGAACTGGGCATGGCCGATGCGCTGATCACCAGACTGAGCAACTTGCGGCAGACCATCGTCCGCCCGACCAGCTCGGTGCGCCGCTTCCTGGATGGGAGTACCGACTCCGTCACCGCCGGCCGGCAGCTCCAGACGGACTGGGTGCTGGAAGGGAGCCTGCAGCGGTCCGGCGACCGCATCCGGGTGACCGTTCAACTGCTCCAGGTGCGCGACGGCCGACCCTCCTGGGCCGAGACTTTCGACGAGAAGTTCACCGATATCCTTACGGTCCAGGACCGGATCTCGGAACGTGTGGCCGACGCCCTGGCGCTGCGATTGACCGGAGAGGAGAGGAAGCGACTCACCCGACGGTACACGGGCGATGCCGAAGCCTATCAGCTTTACTTGCGAGGACGTTACCACTGGAACAAGCGAACCACGGCCGGGCTGAACAAAGGGATCGAGTATTTCCAGCGGGCGATTGACAAGGATCCGAATTACGCTCTGGCCTACGCCGGGCTGGCGGATTCCTACAGTGTGCTGGGGTCCCACGACCAAGGGGCGCGCCCTCCGAAAGAGGTCTTTCCCAAGGCGACCGCAGCCGCCAGAAAAGCGATCGAAATCGATGAGACCCTGGCCGAAGCTCACGCCGCCCTGGCTTTCATCCAGTTCCAGTACGAGTGGGATGGGGCGGGCGCCGAAAAGGAATTCCGGCGCGCTTTCGAGCTCAATTCCGAATACACGACCTTGCAGCAGTGGTACTCGGATTACTCCATCGCCAGGGGCCGCACGGAGGCTTCGCTCGAGGCCAGCAAACGCGCTATCGAGCTGGACCCGGTCGACCTCCCTAGCAACGCCCATTTGGCCTGGCATTACTTTTTTGCGCGCCAGTACGCCCAGGCGATCGAGGCCTGCCGCAAGGCCCTGGAACTCGATTCCTATTCCTCGATGCCCTACTGGTATCTCGGGATGGCCTACGAGCAGCAAAGGGAATATCAGAACGCGATCGCTGAGCTCCAGATCGCCTATGTCCTGTCGGGAGGCAGCCCGGCGCCGCTATCCAGCATGGCGCACGCCTACGCCGTCGCGCGAGATGCCGTTTCCGGTGGCAACCCCGTGTACCTTGCGAGCCTGGGGCACGCCTATGCGGTGCTGGGCAACGTCCCGGAGGCACACAAGGTGCTCGGTGAGCTGGACGAGCTGTCGAAGCGACGCTACGTCTCGCCTTACGAGAAAGCCGTCGTCCACGTGGGTCTGGGGGAGACGGAGCAGGCGTTGGAATGGCTCGAAAAGGCTTATGGGGAGCGCTCTGGCTGGCTGATCTATCTTCAGGTGGAACCCCGGCTGGACCGGCTCCGTTCGGACCGGCGGTTCGGCGACCTGGTGAGGCGCGTGGGGCTGGCGCCCTTAGGCCTAGGCAATTCTTAGCGTTTCCTGCGGGATCGCTTACGGACCACCCCCCATCCCATTCGGTTCAACGGAGCACTCCAAGGTGTGTGCCAATTTAGATGCCAGCTCTAACCTGCTGTATCCATTGACGTTAAGATCCGCTGCAAATTTGCAGCGGAGATCAGTCGGTTGCCTCGGCCGCAGAACCATCCTCCCTCAGGTAGAATGAACCGACATTGATGGCGATAACGCCGCCCCAGGAGGTGTCCATGTCGAACTACGGGCTGAACCGGCGAGAGGTGCTGGCGGTGCTCGGCGCCGCGGCCGTGCCCCTGGCGCGCGCGGACGGAGGCTTGCTCGAAGTCGCGCGCATCGATCATGTGTCGCTCGCGGTCCCCAACATCGACAAGGCCATGAGCTTCTACCGCACGCTGTTCGGCAACGACGTCTTGAAGGACAGCCGCACGCCCCGGCGCTACCTGCATCTGAACCCTGGCTACATCGCGATTGCGCCCGCGCCGGCGGGGCAGCCGATCCGCATCGACCACTTTGCCGCCGGCGTCAAGAACTACAACGCGGCCAGCTTGAAGGCCAGTCTCGAGAAGGCGGGCCTGAAGGTCCGCGAGACCCCCGTCGGGCTCTTCGTCACCGATCCGGACGGCACGAGCGTCCAGATCAATTCCGACGAATCGTGGAAAGAGCTGACCAATGCGTCGCCCGAGCCGGGGATCGATACGGCGCCGCTCTTTCACGCGCGCGGCATGCATCACCTGGCCATCCGCGTTACCGATCCGGAGAAATCGGCGGAGTTTTACGCGAAGCTGTTCGGTCCGGTGTCGCGGCGGCAGGGCACTCCGCCGCAGCCCTGGTTTCAGGCGGGAGAGTCGGGCCTCGGCCTCTACTACCCGGTAGCCGGGAAGAAGCCCGACGTGGACCACTTCTGCGCGTTGGTGGACCCCTTCGATCCCGCGGCGGCCACGACGAAGCTGCAGGTGCTCGGGGCTGACGCGAAGCTCTCGAAGAACGGCACGCTGCCGGAGTTTTACGATCCCGACGGGATCAGGCTGCAGGTGATGTCGCCGCCCACGGGCACGAAGAAATCGGGCGCGAAGAAGTAGACCGGGGCGCCGGGGACCCACGCGGGTCCCGAGTCGTGGGACACTGACATTTTGTCCTGCATGGTTTGTCCCGTATGGACCCCAGCCCAACTTCGTCCGCCGCCCGGATAGCGTTCAGCTATCCGAATTTCCGCTACCACATGAGCGCCCGGTTTCTGACGGTCGCCTCGTCGGAAATGCAGGCGGTCGCCGTGGCCTGGCAGGTTTACGCGCTCACTCACCGTCCGCTCGACCTCGGCCTGGTGGGCCTGGCGCAGTTCCTGCCCGGCGTCTTTTTGTTCCTGTTGGCCGGCCACACCGCTGACCGGGTCCCGCGGAAGCTCATCTTGCAGGTATGCAGCGCGGCCTTTGCGCTCTGCTCGCTGCTGCTGCTCGGCCTGACGCTGCACGGCATCACGTCGATCTATCCGATCTACGCGGTGCTCCTGCTGAACGGGGCCGTGCGTTCGTTCAGCGGACCGGCGGGCCAAGCCTTCCTGCCGCTGCTGGTGAAGGAGGAGCACTTCCCCAACGCCGTGGCCTGGGGGTCTTCGATCTTTCACGCCGCGACCATCCTAGGACCGGTGGCCGGCGGACTGGTCTACGGCTGGACCGGAAGGCCGGAGGTGGTGTACGCCACCGCCGCCACTTCGTATCTCGCCGGCTTGCTCTTGTTCTCCATGATCCAGGTCCAGGCGGTGCAGCGGCCGCGGAGCGTGCAAACCTGGGGCGTGGTGCTGGAGGGCTTCCGATACATCTGGCGGGAGAAGCTGATTCTGGGCGCCATCTCGCTCGATCTTTTCGCCGTGCTGCTGGGCGGCGCCGTGGCGCTGCTGCCGGTTTACGCCCGCGAGATTCTGAACGTCGGCCCCTGGGGACTGGGGGTGCTGCGCAGCGGGCCCGGCGCGGGCGCGGTCCTCATGGCGATCGGCGTCGCCCACTGGCCGGTGCGCCGCAAGGCCGGGGTGACGCTGCTGTGGTGCGTCTTCGGCTTCGGGGTGTTCACCGTCGTCTTCGGTCTCTCCCGCCACCTGGCGCTCTCGCTCGCCGTCCTGGTGTTGATCGGGGCCTGCGACATGGTGAGCGTCATTGTCCGCCAGACGCTGGTCCAGCTCGCGACTCCGGACGAGATGCGGGGGCGGGTGAGCGCGGTGGCCATGCTCTTCATAGGCGCCTCGAACGAGCTGGGACAGTTCGAGTCCGGCCTCACGGCCCAGTGGTTCGGGACGGTGCCCGCGGTGGTTCTAGGCGGCCTTGGCACCATGGCGATCGTCGCCCTGTGGGCGTGGCGCTTCCCTGCGTTACGGCGGGTGAACGAATTGACGCGGCCGCCGGTTCCGCAACCGGCCACCGTGGGCGCAGCCGCGGAATAAACCTCAGAACATGAAGCGCAACTGGACGTCGACCTTCCGGTCGTACGTGCTATTCCCGCCAAAGGGGCCGAAGCCCGTCAGGCTGCGGTACTGGCCAAAGAACGGCGAGGAAAGATCGCCACTCGGCGGCGCATAGTTCGGGTGATTCAGCAAGTTGTGAGCGGAAAGGCTCAGGGTCACGTTGTACTTCTTACCGGTGAGCGCGCCGCCGCCGCCGCGTCCCCCCCCGCCGCCACCGCGCATGCCACCGCCGCCTCCGCGAGGACTGCCGCCCCCGCGAGGTCCGCCACCACCGCCGCGAGGCCCGTCACCGCCGCCCATGCCTGGCGGCGGACCGCCCTCCGGCCCTCCCGCGCCCGGCGCCGGTCCCGACTCTCCGGTGCTTCCGAAGCCCCAGGTTCGCGAGAGGCGCATGTTGAGGGTGATGGAAGCCGGTCCTCGACCGGAGTTCCGGCCGAGAATCGGCAGGCCCGGCGTGGGGTTGAGGCTCAGGCAGCCGATGCCGGGCGCATACGAGAGGCTGCCGCCGCTGCAATTCGTGCCGCTCGTGGAGATCAGCGCCGGCCGCTCGCTCGTGAAGCCGTCGCCGTTGAGGTCCCGGCCGGTGGTGATGTTGTAGGGCGTGCCGCTATTGGCGGTCAGGAAAGGGTTGACGCTGATGCTCCACGGCAGCGGCAGGTTGGTTCCCAGCAGAAAGCGGTGCCGGACGTCGGCGGAGGCCGAGGGCCCCCATTCCGCGTGGAGATTATAGGGGTCCGCCGGCTGGCCTTCGTTGTCGTCCTTGCCATACGAGAGGCCGTAAAAGCCGAACAGAAAGATCTTCTTGTAGTTGATCCGCTGGCTGACGATGAACTGGTGGACGCGGCTGAGGCCGGCCGACTCGGTCAGCAGCCGCATCTCGCGGTCGCCGTACGGGAAGGCCCCGCCGATCGGCGCGTTGATATTGCGGGAGCGCTGCAGATGAACGCCCCGGTTCTCGATGTAGTTCACGCTGACCCGCGCATACCGGTTGATCTGCCGCTCGACGCCGATGCTCGACTGGTAGGTCCGCGGCGCCTGGAGGCCGCTGTAGAGTAGCTGCAGCCGCTGCGGCTGCTGGGCGCTCGCGAGCGAAGCCGGCGACGGGATGGCGGGAAAGAAGTCCGGGTTGAGGAGCAGGTACGACTGCTGGGTAGTCCCGTTGAAGCGGAGGGACTGCAAGGTCAGATTGTCGGACAGGCGGTCGTAGAAGGCGCCAAAGCCCGCGCGCAGAATGGTTTTGGCGGCCCGGTTGGCACGCCCGTCGATCCCCCAGGCGACCCCGACACGAGGAGCGAAGTCTTTGAAGTCGCTGATGTTGCTTTGCGTCTCGTAGCGCAGGCCGTAACTGAGGGTGAGATTGGGCCGCACCCGCCAGTCGTCATTCGCGAAGAGGCCGATATCGAACTGGCTGACCGAGGCCAGCGGGACTCCCGCATTCAGGCTGAACTGCGAGGCGCCGCCGCCATAGAGCCGGATCAGCGACGGCGCGAGCCCGGCGCTTTGGAACAGCAGCGTGCGGCGGTACCGCTCGAACGCCGAAAGGTCCAGGGTGGTGCCGGGAAGGGGCTGGTTGTTGGCGTCCAGCTCCGGTCCCTGGCCGCCGAAGAAGGTGTAGGCGCCGCCGAAATTGTTTACCGAAGTGTCGTTGAGGAAGGATTGCCGCACGCGGGCGCCCCACTTGAAGCTGTGCGTCCCGTGGGTCAGCGTGGACGTGTTGGTCAGCTCCCAGCGGCGGTTGATGTTGCCTGAGTTGCCGATCTGGGGGCCGCCGGCATTGAAGGCTCCCTGGACGCTGATCGCCGCAAGGGAGTTGTCCCCAATGTCGGCCAAGTGCGTGCGCAGGAACTGGAAGCGGGTCTCGTTGATGGCCCGCGGGCTCAGCAGGGAAGTCTCGGTGATCTGGACCGTGTTCTCGGAGTTCCGGGTGTCGTAAGCGCGGGACGGCAGATTGAAGTCGCCGATGCCTTGCTTGTCGTTTTCGACCCGCGTGTTCTGATACCGCACCACCAGCGTATGACCGGGGCTGATGGCGTAGTCGAAGCGGGGCCGGATGGTGGTGCGGAACTGCGGGGTCACAATGCCTTCGTTGATATTTTGCAAATTGAGATTGCTGTCGAGCGCGGTCGCGTAGATGAAGGCGTTATCGTCGGTGCTGCGGCGCTCGATGTCGAGGCCGAACGACGACTTCTGCTTCTGCACCGGCCCGCTGATGTTGAACCCGTAGAAATGCTGCTGATAGGGAGGCCGCTGGGACTGCGTCAACAGCGGGCTGCGCGAGTTGAGCGCCTCCTTGTTGTACTGCATGAAAGCCTGCCCGCGGATCTTGTCGGAGCCGGGCTTGGTGAAAATCTCGATGCGGCCAAAACCGGGACGGTCGTACTCGGGCGAAAACGGGTTGGAGTTGATGCGCACTTCGCGGATCGCCGATTTCGGCGGCAGGTTGTTGCCGGTAAAACCGTCGATGTAAATCTGGCCGCCGTTGGGGCCGGCGGCCGGGCCGGCCATCGCCTGCAACTGCTGCTCCAGCTCGTCCGGATCGTCGGAGAGGGTGGCCAGCTCCTTCTCCCCGAGCACCAGGGCGCTGGCGTTCGAGGAAGGATCGGTGGTGACCCTGTCCGCCTCGCTCTGGACGTTGACCACTTGCGTCTCCGCCTCGATGGTCAAGGGCGTGTCGAACACCATCGCGCCGCTGATTGCGAAGTTCTGCCGCTGGGTTACGGAAAATCCCTGGGCGATGACGCGAACCGTATACGAGCCGGGCCGCAGCGCTGGAAACGCATACTGGCCGGAGCTATTGGTCGTGGCGCGCTGTTCGCCGCCGGCGCCGCGCACCTGCACCAGCGCACTGGGAACCGCCGCGCCCGAAGGATCTGTGACCGTGCCACGCAGGCTGGCGGGCGTGGGCGCCTGGGCTACAGCGATGGCCACCAGAGTCACCAGAAATAGGAAATGATTAAGGATGAGCTTCATAGATATCACGGCCCCATGCCGGGCAGTTCGAGTCCGCCGATGCCGGTGCTAAGGCCGCCGAGGTCGGGCCCGGAGCCGGCGCCGCCCCGGTCTCCGCGCGCGGCGCGCCCGTCCGGACGGGGCGCGGCCAGACGCAGCAAGGCCTCGGCGTTAGAGACTAACAGGATCGCGGTTACCTGATCGCTGCGGGCCCCCTTGGTGCTCGAGACCACTACCGTTTCGCCCGGCTTCAGATCTTCCAGTTCTGCCGCCGGCAGGCGCTCGATCATCTGGCCGAGATCCGGCGGACTACCGCCGGGACGCAGCATCGGCGGTCCGCCGGCCGCGCCGCCGGCACCCGGTCCCGCCCCGGCACCGACGTCCCGCATTCTCTTGAGCTGGGAATCGGCCACCAGCTTGACGGTGAGCGGCTGGTTCGTCGCCTGGTCGCGAATGGTGATCTCCCTGGCTTCCGCATTGACGGCCGTGATCGCGCCGGCCTTGGTGAGGAACGTCCCGAAGACGACCTCTTCGGCTGTCACCTTCAGCCCGTCTTCACTCTTTTCCCCGCGGGCGCGAAGCTGATCGCCCGGGCTGATCTCCGCCAGGCTGCTCGAGCGGGCCTCGGCGAACTTGATCGAGTCGGGCGCGTAGCGGCGGTAGACCGTCTTCTCGCTGACGGTCACCAGCGGGTTGGTCTCGCCTCGCAGCGAGCGCAGGCGCAGCGTAATTTCGTTACCGGTCTTGGCCGTGACCACGCCGGCCACGCCCCGCTTGATCCAGTCCTGCTGATCGGCGGCATTGCGTTTCGCGATGTCGGTGGCCGCCATGACGATGATCCGGCGCGCCTGCAACGCGCCCGGCGTGAGGCTCACGAGCACGCGATCGCCGACGGCGAGGTCGGCGATCTGGGCGGGCTGGGCGTTCCGCAAGTCCTTCTCGCCCGGCGCCACGCGCTGGACCTGCACCTCGGGGGTGAACTTTAGCGTCAGGGGGGCGCCCGCATCCGGGCGGATGTCGATCTCGCCTGCCGCGGCGCGGAATCCGGTGACCGTCCCCAGCACCGAACGGGGCGGCGCAGTTTGCGCCACCAGCGCCAGGGCTGCGAGCAGCAGCCCTGCTAAGGAGGCAGTCGTCCGGTTCATGGTCGAAGAAAAGACGACGGCGCAAGGGCCTCGGAACATTAAGTTTTGTCCATAGTGTTAGTTCCGGTACAGTTCCGGCTGAGACCTCCGCCGCTAACGGATGGACCGCAATGCTTGGTCGATCTCGGCGACCAGCTCCGCTTGACCCCAGGACGCGGCTCGCTGCCGGGCTTCCTGGAGATAGCGGCGCGCACTCGGCACGTCTCCGGACTGGGCGTAGGCGCCGGCGAGAGAGTACATGAAGGTGGGCGTTTGGGCGTCCTCGGGCGTGAGAGTCTGCTCCAGTTGATAGATCGCTTCGTCGTTCTGCCGCCGTTGCAGGAGCAGGTGCGCGAGATGGAAGCGGGCGAGACGATAGTTGGGTTTGTTCTCGAGGGCCACGCGGCAGTGCCGAATGGCCTCGTCGAATTTGCCCCGGCTCTCCAGGATCGCCGCCAGATTGTTGTGCGCCTCCGGGTAGTTCGGACTGATCTCGAGCGCTCTTTTAAAGGCCGCCTCGGCCTCGTTAACACGCCGCTGGCTCAGCAGCAGGACGCCGTAGTTGTAGTGGATCTCCGGGAGATTCGGGTCGATGTCGACCGCCGCCCGGTAGTGTTGCCGGGCTGGCTCCGGCTGGCCTAGTCTTCCGTAAATCGAAATCAGGTTGGCATGGGCCTGCGCGAGCCGGGGATTCACCTGTAGGGCCTGCTCGTATTCCGCCTTCGCGGCCTCGAACTCGCCCGTCGTCTCGAGGTCCGCGCCGTTCATGAGGTGGGTCAGCGCGGTGTTGTTCAGTGCGCGCACCACCTCTAGCAACGAATCGGCGTCGGGCGGCTCGTCCCGCTGGTATTTCTGATAGGCAGTCAACTGCTCTGCCGCCTTGGCTTTCTCGCCGAGCTTCTGGTAGGCGAGCGCCAGGGCGTAGTGGGCCGCGCCATAGGCGGACCATAACTCAGTGGCCTGGCGGTAGTGCCCGGCCGCGGCGCCGGCCTGGCCCTCGGCAGTGGCCACGCGCCCCAGCCAATAGTAGGCGGGCGCCAAGGCGGCGTCCTCTTTGACGATCGACTGCGCGATCTCCCGACTCTCGCGCAGCCGATTGAGGCCCACCAAGAGTTCGGCCAGCTTCAGGCGGGCCGGCAGGTAGTCGGGATCGAGCCGTACCGCCGCCTCGAGCGTCGCCGCGGCATCGGCGTTTTTTCCGGCGGTGGCCTGGGTGACGCCCAGGTAGTAGACCCACTGGAAACGGTTCGGATCGAGCCGTCGGGCGCGCTCGAAGCACGCCTCGGCGGCCTCCAATTGCTCGTGGGCCTGCAGGAGCATCCCCAGCCGGCCAGCGGCTTCCGCGTCGCGTGGTTTAGCCTGAGCCTCGCCTAGGGCCTTCTGAATTTCCTCGCGGGTCGCGGGCGGGAAATTGGCCAGCGCCAGCTTAGGGAGCTCCGGCAGCGGGGCCTCGCGGCGGCCCGGCAGGCGGGAACAAGCGGCGGCCAGCAGGAGGAGGATCAGCAGGATTCGGATCAACGCCACCAGGCGCTGCGGCCAGGGCATACCCTTGAGATAGTATCCCACGGCTTCCCATCCGTTCCACCGTTGTCAAAATTTACACTGACCGCTTGCCGCTGTGCCTTGCATGGGAGTAAACTAAATGCGCTGGTGGGATGTAGCAGTCTGTCGTTCGGTCGTAGTTGTGAGTATATGTGTTATGCCCCCTATCGCTACAACGGTAGGGCACTTGCAGAGCACGCTCGGCCGAACAACTGGGTGCAGGGTCCACCGATCAGGAGGTAGGGATGCGGTTTTCTCTGGGTTCGAAGCTCGTAACACTTCTATTGGCGGCTGCGCTAGTTGCGGCTGGTCCGCTTCGCGGGCAAACACTGAAGGCCACCATTCTCGGGACCATCACCGACAGCAGCCACGCGGTGATTCCCGGTGTCCAGGTCAGCCTGACCGAGACCAACACCAACTATCACCTGGCCACTACCACCAACGATAGCGGCTTCTATGCGTTCGCGAATCTCGATCCCGGTGCGTACCGTGTCGAAGTCGAGCATCCCGGTTTCCGCAAGATCGTCCGCGCGGGTATTGACCTGGTGCCGAACACCACGGTCCGCGTAGAACTGGAGCTAAACCCCGGCGAGGTCACCGAAGTGGTCAATGTCACTTCCGAGGCTGTTGCGCTGCAGACCGATCGCTCCGACACGGGGGCCAAGATCGAAAACCAGCAAATCAGCACCCTGCCCCTGCTCAACAATCGCAACTACCAGAACTCCCTCATACTGGTTCCCGGAGTGCAGCGGTCGTACCGGTCCAACTCCCCGTTCTTCAACTCCCAGGAACACCTCCAATCCGTCGTAAATGGCCTCGATCAGAAGAACAGCTACATGATCGAAGGGATCGACAACAACATCGAGGGGTACATGACGGCCGTGGTTCTGCCCGCCGACGCTATCAACTCGGTCGATGTCAGCACCACGAACTACGACCCGGAGCTGGGCCGGGCCGGCGGAGCCGTAGTCAACGTGATGATGAAATCGGGCACTAACGACTTTCATGGCAGCTTGTTCGAATACAATCGCGTGAATGCCTTGCAGGCCCGGAACGTTTTCGCAAATACGGTCCCGCACACGGTCTACAACCAGTACGGCGGCAGCATCGGCGGCCACATCAAAAGGGACAAGCTCTTCTTCTTCGGCGACTACCAGGGCAGCCGGGACATCCTGGGCCAAATCGCGATTCCGACCATTCCCACTACGGCCATGCGCGGCGGGGACTTTAGCGCCTCGCCGACCATCATCTACGACCCCACCACGGGCGCCGCTAGTGGAACCGGCCGTACGGCCTTCCTGAACAACCAGATTCCCGACAACCGGATCAGCTCCATTGCTAAGCAGTACCTCAGCTTCCTTCCGCCCCCGACCAGCAGCGCGCTGAATGCCAACTATCAGGGGGTCAACGCCCAAACCAAGACGGTCGATCAGTTCGACACCAAGATCGATTACGTGATCGGCCCCAACGATCGGATGTTCTTCCGTTACAGCTTCCAGCGGGCGGTGGTGACCAATCCCGGTCTCTACGGGCCCGGCCTGGGGATTTATGGCGGGCCCTCGAACAGCGGTTTTGACGCCACCGGGCCCTCGCGCAATCAGAGCCCTGGCCTCAATTATTCGCACATCTTCGGCCCTACGCTGGTGATGGAGGCGCGCTTCGGCATCGTTCGCAATCGCAATGACGCCACGAACGTCGACACGGGTCTGAACCTCTCGGATAAGCTGGGAATCCCTAACGGCAACCTGGGCGATTTCTGGACCAGCGGCCTGGCCGAGGTCTTCGTCAACGGCTACGACACCCCGATGATCGGGATCAACGGCTGCCTGCCGTGGCGGCGCGCCGTGACCAATTTTGATTTTGCCAACAACTGGACCAAGACCAAGGGCACGCACCTGATCAAGTGGGGCTTCGACTTCCGCCGCGAACGCCGCGACCTGCTGCAGACGGCTACCTTCAGCCCGCGCGGCCGGTTCACTTTCGCGAACGGTCCCACCGCTCTGAACGGCGGTCCCGCGAATGGTCAGTTCAACGCCTTTGCAGCCTTCCTGCTCGATCAGCCCACGGGCGTGGGCCGTGACATAGCAACCATCTTCCCGAGCCGCCGGAACTCGGTTTACAACGCCTACGTCCAGGACAAGTGGCAGATCACGCGGAAATTGACCGTGGACTTGGGCATTCGTTGGGAGTACTGGCCGGCAGACACGCCGGCGTTCCCCGGCGGGTTCTCAAATTACATCCCCCAAAACAACACTCTGATACTGGCGGGACTAGGCAACATACCGCTGAATCTAGGGGTAGAGAATCATCCTACGGAGTTCGGTCCGCGCGTGGGGCTGGCCTACCGGGCGAGCGATAAGACGGTGGTACGCGCCGGCTTCGGCATCAGCCACTTCTATCGCTACACGGATGTGTGGCAATACCCGGTGAGGCAGAACCAATCGTTCAACCCCCCGAATTCCTTTGTAGCCGCCGGCTCGATGGCTGCGGGATTCCCGGCTCCGATACCCGTGCAGTTCCCAGCCAACGGCATCATCACCAACCCGCCGAATCAGAATTACAGTGCCCAACAGACCAACGTTCCCCAGCCGTATATCGAATCGTGGAACTTCGCCGTGCAGCGGTCTCTGCCAGGCAACTTCACGACCGAGGCGGCTTTCGTCGGCAATCACGGTGTGAAGATCTCGAGCGGTAGCACCAACATCAATGCCAGCCAGTTTCCGGGATCCGGCACGGCCGGCGAGCCCCTGAACATCCTGTACGGCCGGACCTCATCCACCACGGTGGGATCGTACCAGTCCACCTTCTATGAGGCCCTTCAACTGAAGCTGAACCGCCGGTTCTCGAAGGGGTTCTCGATGACCACTTCGTATGCCTTCGGCAAGTCGATCGACTACATGTCGGACAACAACCAGTTGGATATGACGCGAAACAAAGGCCTGGCGACTTGGGATCGGCGGCATATCCTCACCTGGAGCAGCATTTACGAGCTGCCCTTCGGGCAGGGGAAAAAGTGGGCGTCGAGCGGCCCCTCGAAGTGGTTGCTGGGCGGCTGGCAGGCCAATGCCCTGTGGACCTGGGAAAGCGGCTTGCCGCTGGATTTCACCGCCAGCGCCACGGCCCTGAATGCGCCGGGCCTCTCGAATCGTCCCAACGTGAGCGGGCCGGTGCAGATCTTCGGCAACACTGGCACGGGGCAGCTCTATTTCGACAAGTCCGCTTTCTCGAACCCGCCGGCGCCCAAGTTTGTGGGTGACCTCAGCGCCATCGGCAATGCCGGCCGCAACGTGCTGCACGGTCCGCACCTGTTCAGCATCGACGCTTCGATTTTCCGGAGATTCAACCTCACCGAGCGGCTCAAGATGGAATTCCGCGCCGAGACTTACAACCTCAGCAACACGCCGTGGTTTGACCGGCCCGATACGAACTTCGCGAACGCTTCCTTCGGCACGGTAACGACGGCCCAGGGTACGCAGTCGGTGAAGGTGAACATGAACCGATCGTTCCAGGGCAGTCTGCGCCTGCAGTTCTAGCACGCTCTGCTTTGATTCCCGGGACGGCGCGCTCGCGCCGTCCCGGACCCTTCTTCCCCCACGCCTCCCGCCCGTGTGTTTACACCGCTGTAAATTTCACCCGCCCACGCTTGCCTCCCAGACCTCGGAAGGGTAAACTACAGCCGCTAGTGGGATTCCGGGAATCGGCAGATGGGGATCTGCCACCCTGGCCCAGGGGAGGGGACTATGGCGCGTATATGGGGTTCCAGGCCGGTACCTGTGGTGCTGGCGTTCGTGCTGTGGGCGGTGGCGGCGATCTCGCCGGTCAGCGGCCAGACGGTAAAAGGCTCCATCCTCGGAACGATCAGCGATAGTTCGCACGCCGTCGTTCCGGGGGTGCAAGTCAATCTGACGGAGACCAGGACCAACTCGCACCTGGCCCAGACCAGCAACGACAGCGGCTTCTTCGTTTTCGCCAACCTGGATCCGGGCACTTACCGCGTCGAGGCGGAGCATCCCGGTTTCCGCAAGGTCGTGCGCTCGGATATCGACCTGACGCCTAATAGCACGGTTCGCGCCGACCTGGAGCTGACCCCGGGAGCGGTTTCAGAGGTGGTGGACGTCACGGCTGAGACTCCGGTGCTGAAAACCGACCGCGCCGATACGGGTGGCACCATCGAAAACAAGCAACTGCAAACGTTCCCGCTGTTGAATAACCGGAACTACCAGAACCTGCTCATGCTGATTCCGGGCGTCCAGCGGTCCTACCGGTCGAACTCCGCGTTCTTCAACTCGCAGGAGCATCTGCAGTCGGTGGTGAACGGCCTCGACCAGCGCAACAACTACATGCTGGAAGGGGTCGACAACAACGTCGAGAGTCTGACCGGCATCGTGCCGCCGGCCGAGGCCATTTCCTCGGTCGATGTGAGCACGACCAACTACGACCCGGAGTTGGGCCGCGCCGGCGGAGCGGTGACCAACGTCACGTTGAAATCGGGCACCAACGATTTCCACGGGAGCCTGTTTGAGTTTCACCGCGACAACCGCCTGCAGGCCAAGAACGTTTTCGCCAGCAGCGTTCCGCACACCGTTTACAACCAGTTCGGCGGCACCTTTGGCGGCCGCGTCAAGAAAGACAAGCTCTTCTTCTTCGGCGACTACCAGGGGAGCCGGGACGTTCTCGGCAACAGCAACCTGCCCACCATTCCCACGCTGCCGTTCCGCAGCGGGGACCTGACCGAGTCGCCCACGATCATTTACGACCCGTCGACCGGGAACCCCGACGGCACAGGGCGCACGGCGTTCCTGAATAAGCAGATCCCTTCGAACCGCATCAGCCCGATTGCCCAGAGGATCCTCGGGTTCATCCCGGCGCCCACGCGCCCGGGCCTGAATACCAACTTCGAGAAGCCCACTTCCCAAAGCAAGGTGATCGATCAGTTCGATACTAAAATCGACTACGTGATCGGCGCCAACGATCGGATGTTTGTGCGTTACAGCTACCAGCGGGCGAATTCGTTCGATCCCGGCCTCTACGGGCCCAATGGCGGCATCTATGGCGGTCCCCACAACAGCGGCTTCCAGGGTACCGGACCCTCGCGCAACCAGAGCCCGGGCATCAACTATTCCCATATCTTCAGCCCCACGCTGGTGACGGAAGTCCGCTTCGGCATCGTGCGGAATTACAATGAGGCCAACAATATCGATCGCGGCCTGACCACTTCCCGCGACATCGGTATCCCGAACGTCAATCTGGACGACTGGTCGAGCGGTCTCACTGAGATCCGGGTCGACGGCTACGACGCTCCCCTGGTCGGTTTTGTCAACAGCTTGCAGTGGAAACGATCGGTCACGAATTTCGACTGGGTCAATAACTGGACCAAGACCAAGGGCACCCACGTGATCAAGTGGGGCTTCGACCTCCGGCGCGAGCGCCAGGACCTGCTGCAAACTCAAGTCTTCAACCCGCGCGGCCGGTTCACTTTCACG
Organism: Terriglobia bacterium; assembly: GCA_041482115.1. Lineage (GTDB taxonomy): Bacteria > Acidobacteriota > Terriglobia > Bryobacterales > JACQDG01 > JBGPDC01. The sequence continues at coordinate 17,347 of JBGPDC010000071.1, forward strand.
GCCGGACCGACGTCGCGCAACGGTGATTCCCAGACCGGTTTTGGCAACTCCTTTGCGGCGTTCTTATTGGATCAGCCCAACCAGATCGGCCGCGACCTGGCGATCATCTTCCCCGCCCGGCGGAACACCATCTACAACCTATATTTCCAGGACAAATGGCAAGTCACGCAGAAGCTGACCATGGATCTCGGGCTGCGCTGGGAATATTGGCCCTCCAGCACCCCGCACTATCCGGGAGGCTTCTCCAATTACAACTACTTCAACAACACTCTGGAGCTGGCCGGCATTGGCCAGATTCCCAACGACCTGGGGATCCAGAATCGACCCAAGAGCTTCGCCCCGCGCTTCGGGCTGGCCTATCGCTTCAATGAGAAGACCGTCTTCCGCGGCGGCTATGGCATCAGCTATCTGCCGCGCACCACCAACGTCTACAACTTCCCGGTCAGCCAGGCCAATCAGTTCACCCCCGCGAATTCCTTTGTCGCCGCCGGATCGCTCGCGGCCGGCGCACCCACGCCCAGCCCGGTACAGTTGCCGTCCAGCGGTATCATCACCAACCCGCCGGCGCAGTCGTACACTGCCGTAGACAAGGACCGTTTCCAATCCTACGTGGAGACGTGGAACATCTCGCTCCAGCGCGCGCTGCCGGCCAATTTCTCCGCGGAGGTGGCTTATGTCGGCAACCACGGCGTCAATATCGGGGTCACCAAGAACCTCAACGCCAGCCAGATTCCTGGTTCCGGCTCCCGGGGCCAGGTCCTGAATATCTTGTTCAACCGGACCGCCGACACCAGTGTGTCGCTCGGCACCCATACTTACTACGACGCGCTGCAGACGAAGCTGAACCGCAGGTTCTCGAACGGGTTCATGCTCACCACCTCCTATGCCTTCGGCAAGTCGCTCGACTTCAGTTCCCAAGACAACATTAACCTGTCTCGCAACCGGGGCCGGGCCAACTGGGACCGGGCGCACATCTTTACGCAAAGCTCCATCTATGAACTGCCCTTCGGGCAGGGGAAGCGCTGGGCGCAGTCCGGCCCGGCGAAGTGGGTGCTCGGCGACTGGCAGGTGAACGGCCTGTGGACGTGGGAGAGCGGTTTGCCTCTCGATATCCAGATCAGCAGTACGAGCCTCAATGCGCCGGGCAACACGAATCGTCCCAACGTAAACGGCTCGCCGCAGATTTTCGGCGCCACCGGACCCAGCCAACTGTATTTCGATACTTCCGTGTTTTCAGCGCCGCTGGCCAATACCTTCGGCAGCGTCGGCCGTAACGTCCTGACCAGCCCAAGATTGTTTGAAATCGACGCCTCGATCTTCCGGAGATTCCGCATCACCGAGCGGATCAACATGGAATTCCGGGCGGAATCGTTCAATCTGAGCAACACGCCGCACTTCGACCGGCCGGGCACGACTTTCGGCAACCAAAATTTTGGCCAGGTCACGACCGCGCGCGGCACCCAGTCGGTGCAGGTGAACGAAAACCGTCAAATGCAGTTCAGCTTGCGGCTGGCGTTCTGACAGCTCCCAACGGGGCGGCGGTTACAAGTTAGGAGACGTCATGCCTTCTTCGAGGCGAGACTTTCTGAAGAACGGCGCACTTGCGGGGGCCGCGCTGACAATGACTAGCGCGACAGGTGTCGCCAGCGCTCAGCGCTCCCCAGCGTCCATCCCCACAACGAGGGCCACGGGGTTTATGAGGCTCTTCGGGTTGAAGTACCCGATCTTTCAAGCCCCTGCCGGCGGCGCTGGCCCCGACCTTGTCGCTGCCGTCTCTGGAGCCGGTGGCCTGGGTATCCTCGGTGGAACGACGAGGTTGACTCCTGAAGACGTCCGCAAGGCGGTGGCAACCGTGCGTGCGCGCACTCCGCGACTCTTCGCGGTGAACTACATCCTCGCGTTCGAGCCTCGGTCGCTCCGCGCAGTTCTCGAAGCCGGAGCGCCCGTCGTCCACTTCTCCTGGGGCTCACCGACGAAGGAGATGATCTCTGCGATTCGGGGCGCGGGAGCCCGGTTCGGCGTACAAGTAGCAAACGCGGACGGCGCTCGCTCCGCTTTGGATCTGGGTGCGGACTATCTCGTGTGTCAGGGCGTCGAAGCTGGTGGTCACGTCCAGTCGAGCACTGCGCTGTACGAGCTACTTCCGAGGGTCTTGGATCAGGCGCGGAACACACCGGTATTGGCCGCCGGCGGCATCGGTCACGGCCGGAAGATCCGCGAGGCCCTGCACGCGGGTGCTTCCGGGGCCATGCTTGGAACTCGTTTCGTGGCGACGCAAGAGAGTTTGGCGCACCCCGAGTACAAGACACTCCTCATCAAGTCCCGCGGGAGCGACACGGCCATGTCGGTGTGCTTTCAGGACGGCTGGCCAGGCGCCACTCATCGCACCCTGCGCAACTCGACTCTCGAGCACTGGGAGGCAGCCGGCTGTCCGCCGGTTGGCCGGCGGCCCGGCGAGGGTGACGTTGTCGCTACGCGATCGGACGGAACAACAGTCTTGCGCTACTACTATGTCTCACCAGTGCGCGATCTTCGGGGAGCGATCACGGACATGGGGTTGTTCGCTGGACAGGGTGTCGATGACGTAAGGGACCTGCCACGCGCCGCTGATCTTGTTGTGAGGTTATGGAATGAATGCCTCGACACGTCGACGCATTGATTGGACGAGCGAAGCGTCCGGCCGCCAACAATCGCACGGTTCATAGCGCCTCGAGCGCCGTCTAACACGCGTTGCATCAGACGGCCGCTGCGATCATGAACGGCCGCTGGTGAACGCTGGTCGTTACGCGCCTTGGGAGGTAACGACGTATGAAGGAGACTAGGATTCGAGCAGTACAAATGGTCCGGCGCATTCGCGACCGCCACTCCCGGATCTTGGCGGGCAAAACGAGGTCCGAAGTCATCGCGTTCTACCGGGTTTGAGTCCACTTGCTATCACCCGCTGCTGCTGTTCAACAGCGAGGGGGACCGTCTGGCGGCGAAGCTGCGGCCCGGCAACGTACACAGCGCTGACGACTGGGAAGAGCTACTGTGGCCCGAGCTCGAGCGGCAGCAGCAGCGCGGGAAGGAAGTGGTGCGGGCCGACGCGGCTTTTGCCAAGCCAGAGATGTACGTATAATAGAACTGTTCTGACTGACCGCCGCCACTTCGTCCGGATCTTGAGCGGGGTGACCTGGGCCTCGCTATGGCACGCCCGGGCGGCGCGCCGCGTGATCTCCCAAGCTCCCCTGGTGGCAGTTTCCGACCTGGACCCCGCGTCCGGCCGATATACTCCGGCCGCGGATTTTTTCATCCGCAATCACAACCACGTTCCAGGACCGCGCGCCACGACCGCTTTGCGTCTGGAAGGCGACGTTGAAAAGCCCCAGCGCGTGACGCCAGAGGCGCTGTCACGCTACCAGCGGCAGTCCCTGGGCGCGGTGCTCGAGTGCGCGGGGAATCCGGTTTCTGCCGCGGGTCTGGTCGGGAACGGCTTGTGGGAAGGATGGCGTCTGGTGGACGTGCTGTCGCTGGCGAGTCCCAAGAAGTCGGGCCTCCACCTGCAGCTTTTCGCCCGCGATGGCTACGCGCGCAGCGTGCCGGTCGAGCGGGCGTCCGAGGCCCTGCTGGTCACGAGCCTCAACGGACAACCTCTGACGAAAGAGGGCGGCGCACCGTGGCGGGTCCTGTTCCCGGGCTGGTACGGGATGGACTCCGTGAAGTGGGTGGACCGGATCGTGGTGACGTCCTGGCCCCTGCCGCCGCGCGGGAACGACTACCTGGAACGGAAGCGTGGCGCGACCGGCCAAACCGAGGTGCATCCGCTGCCGCGGGTGCATGTCAAGTCGGTGATCGCCGCTCCCGCCGAGGGCGGACGCGTGCGGCGCGGCCTGGTCAAGATCCGCGGTCTCGCGTGGTCGGGCGGGGGGACGATAGCGAAAGTGGAAGTCAGCGCCGACGGCGGTAAGCAGTGGGGAGAGGCCGGTCTCCAGGCCGGCAGCCGGTATGAATGGGTGTTGTGGGAAGCGGAGATCGACGTGAACCAACCCGGCTCGCTCGAACTGGTCTGCCGGGCCACGGACTCCACGGGCCAGACCCAGCCTGCCGAGCGCGAGGCGGCGCGCGCCGATAATTACGGCAACAACGGATACCACCGGGTGCGCTGCACGGTGGTCTAGCGGCGCGTGGCGGCCCGGCCGCTTCTCTCGATCAGCTCCTGAATCGGAGGCGCCACCAGGATCAACAGCTCCGCCCGGGGCTCGCTGGCACGCTTCAGCAGGGCCAGCCTTTGCCGGCGCCAGGAGGCTGGCGCCGGCCGCCCGCTACGCAGGTAGCGCAGCGCCTGCAGCCCGGCCGCGCTGATCGCCGACAGATCGCGAGAGAGCGGGGCAACCTCGGCGAGCAAGGCGGAGCGCTGCAAGGTCGGCGCCAGGCGCGCTTTGTTGTCGCGCCACAGCGTGAGCTGCCGGGCGAGTCCGTCGGCCTCGGTCCGGGCGCCTCCCAGAAATCTTTCCACGGCCTGGGCGAACTCCCGCGCCGTGTCGCTCTCAGGGCGCGTGGCGTCCACCAGCCGGTTCAACGGCATCTGGGTGGTGTACTGCCGGCTCTGCGCGCGGGCGTAGAGCCTCACCGGCTCGAGGACGTCCGCCAAAGTCTGGAGCGGCCCGATCGGATCGTTGCCGGCCAGCCGCTCGAGCATCAGGCGGTAACTCGAGCGATGCGTCAGGCCGAGCCACTCGAGCTCGCGGCTGACGGCGGCGAGGCGCCGGTACATGGAACGCACGTCCTTCACCTCGGCGGGCGACCAGAAGCGCTCGGCGATGGCGGCGGTGCGGGGCCAGATCCGCGAATCGATGTTCTCGGCCGTCACGTATTCGGACCACATACAGGCCTCGCCGCCGAGGGCTCCCTGCGGGTCGACGGCGTAATGATAGGACGCCGGACGGATGTGGTCCAGGTAGTATCCGGCCGAGAGGAGGCCCGTGAAGCCCAGCTCCCGGGCCTCGCCGAGCGACTTCTCGCCGCGCCAGGAGTGGATGACGACGTCGCGGGGCAGGTCGGGGTGCAGGATCTCGTCCCACCCCACCATCTTCTTGCCGTGCTTCTTCACGATCGCCTGGAGGCGGCGGTTGAAGTAGGCCTGCAGGTCCTGGTTGGACTTCAGACCCTGCTCCTGCTTGAAGGCGGCGATGCGGGGGTTCTGGTCCCACAGCTCGCCGCTCACCTCGTCCCCGCCGATGTGAAAGTAATCGTCGGGAAAGAGCGCCGCCATCTCGCCGACGAAGCCATCCAGAAACTCGTAGACCTCTTCCTTCGTCGGGTCCATGGCGCCCCGGTGGAAGACGCCCCAACTGCGTTCGATCTGATAGGGGCCCGGCCCGACCGAAAGCTCCGGATACCCGGGGAACCAACTGCTGGTGTGGCCCGGGACGTCGAACTCCGGAACCACGCGGATGCCTCGCTCTCGGGCGTAGGCGATCAGCTCGCGCACCTGGTCCTGGGTGAAGTAGAGGCCGTCGGAGCCCATCTCGTGCAGGCGCGGATAACGCTGGCTCTCGACGCGGAAGCCCTGGTCGTCGGAGAGATGCCAGTGCAGGACGTTCATCTTCACGGCCGCCATGGCGTCGAGATTGCGCTTCAGCACGTCGAGCGGGATGAAGTGCCGGCTGACGTCGATCAGCAGGCCGCGCCAGGCGAGACGCGGCTGGTCCTCGATCTCGACGGCGGGGGCGGCGAAGCCGTCCGGGGTCATCTCGACAAGCTGCAGGAAGGTTTCGAGGCCCCGCAGGATGCCGAGCGGAGAGGGCGCCTCCAGGCGCGCGCCGCGCGGCGTGACCGAGAGGCGGTAGGATTCATCGTCTCCCGCCTGCTGGCACTGGAGCACCAGGGTGGCCCCGGCGGCGTCCGCCAGCGGCGTGGAGTTGAGAGGCATCCCGGTTTGCCGCGCAAGTCTCGCCACCAGGCGCGTGGCAGCGGCGGGCAGGCGCGGGTCCTGATACCTGGTCAAGGCGACCCGGAAGGACTGGTCTACGAGGAGTTTACCTTCGCGTGCGGAAAGGCTCGCGGGCCACGGCATGAGATTTTGGGCAGGTAACGAAACAGCAGCGAGGGCGAAGGGAATCACGAGCCGGGAGCAGAGGCGCACACGAGCCTCCTTTTCTCCATGATGCTACAGCGCCGGGGAATTTCAGCCGCAAATTTGCGGCGGAGTTTATCTCCAATGTTATCAATGAGTTGGCTAAGTGACCCTACCGGGCGTAGTAGCCTTCGCGGGCCTGGACGACGAGGGTCTTCTGCTTGGTGGTCAGTTGGATCCGGTGAAAGCCGGCTCCTGCGCCCGCCGCGTCCGGCGCGAAACCCAGGTTGTATTGGTTCCGAAGTTCTTCCTGGAGGCGCTCGTAAATGCGGTCGAGGGGCTGTTTGCTGGAGACCTCGAAGAACCCGCCACCGGTTTCCTTCGCGAGGCGCTCGAGCACTTTGCGGCCATCCGCATGTTGTGGCATCGGACGGCGCGCGCCCGGCCCGCCCATGCCAGGTCCACCCATGCCGGGACCTCCCCAGCCGCCGCGACGCCTTCCCATCCCGCCACCGCCGCCGGGATAACCGCCACCCGGCCGCCCGCCACTTTGATAGCCCTGCGGGTCGGCATACAGGATGGAGTAGACGAGCAGGTCGGCCCGGTGCGCGGACTCGATGCTTTCCGTCAGGCTGACTTTGCTGCCAACGTCCACGCCGTCGGTGAGGAGGATCAGCGCCTTGCGGCCCGATTGCTTTTGCATCATGTCGTCGGCCGCCAGGAAGACGGCGTCGTAGAGAGCGGTGCCTACTGCGCGCCCTTGGACGGGTCCGGAAGATCCCCCTGGAGAAGTCGAGCCGCGCCCGCCCCATTGGGGGCGCTCGCGGGCGGGCATCTCGAGCCGGGCAAGCGCCGCTTCGAGCTTCTGGCGGGAGGAGGTGAGGTCCTGGAGCAGCTCGACCTCGCGGTCGAAGTGAATGACGAATGCCTGGTCCTTATCCTCGCGGAGCACCTGGTTGAGGAACCGGTAGCTGGCCGTGCGCTCCTCGCCGAGAACCCGCCGCTGGCTGAGGCTGGTATCCACCAGCAGGCCGAGCGTGAGCGGCAGGTTGTTTTCCCGCGAGAAATAGCGGATGGTCTGGGGACGGCCCTCTTCTTCGAGGATGAAGTCGTCCTTGGTCAGGTCGCGCACGATCTTGCCCTGCTTGTCGTGGACCGTGGCGAAGATGTTGACGACCTTGACGTCGGTTGAAAAAGTCGGCGGCTCTTGCCCCCACAGCCGGACCGCGGGGAAAAGAGAAGCCAGTGAGAAGAGAACGTCGCGCCGGGAAAGACGGCTGCGCGACGGGTATCCTGCCTGCATGTATAAGAAGATGCGTCCGCAAAGCGACGCGTTACAGCCAATCTATAGCTTCACCCAGCGCCTCGCCTTCATCTCGAAGCGCGGCAGCTCACCAAAAGGCACGGTGGAGACGGCGATGCGCAGGCCGAGGGCGCTGCTGACGGCGGCTTCGAGGCGAGACGCCAGGCCGGCTGGATCGGCGTGGTCGGGGGCCACTTCGATCTTCAGGCTCAGTTCCGGCATAGCGCGGCGGGTGTGAACTTCCACACGGTATTCGGCCACGCCGCCGATGGCGCGGACTACATCCTCGACCGCACTTGGATACACGTTGATGCCCCTCACCACGACCATGTCGTCGGTGCGGCCGAGGA
>JBGPDC010000072.1:0-24755 GCA_041482115.1 Terriglobia bacterium
AGAGTTTCTCGAGGTTTACGACAACCAGCTGAGAAAGCAGACAGGTTCCTATTACACACCCCCTGAAGTTGTCGGCGCGATGGTCGGGCTAGTCGATGAGGCCTTGAGGACGTCCCGGTTCGGGTTGCATGCGGGCCTAGCCTCGCCGTCGGTTACGTTGGCCGATCCGGCGACGGGCACCGGGACTTTTCTACTCGGCGTACTGCGGAGGATTGCCGAAACCGTCAAGGCGGACGAAGGAGAAGGCGCTGTTAAGGAGGCTATCAACGCCGCTATGAAGCGGCTCATTGCCTTCGAGATACAACTGGGGCCGTTCGCGGTGGCGCAACTGCGAATTCTTGCTGAAATTGTCGACCTCACGGGTTTCCCGCCGAAGACACCCGCTCGGATGTTCGTAACTGACACGTTGGGAAATCCTCACGATGATGAGGGATGGATTCCAGGAATACTGGCCCCGATTGCCAAGTCCCGCAAAGACGCGAACAAGATCAAGCGGGAAGAGCCGATTACCGTCGTGATAGGGAACCCGCCTTATAAGGAGAAAGCCAAGGGGCGCGGCGGTTGGATTGAGAGCGGGGATGAGAATGCCAAGGAAGCGCCCCCGCTGGCAGCCTGGATGCCGCCGCGGGAATGGGGTGTGGGGGTCCACAGTAAGCACCTCCGCAATCTGTATGTCTACTTCTGGCGTTGGGCTACCTGGAAGGTCTACGACCATGACACTGCCAATAAGTCCGGCATCGTGTGTTTCATTACTGTGGCCGGCTTCCTCAACGGGCCGGGATTTCAGAAGATGCGCGATTACCTGCGTAGAACCTGTGATGACATTTGGGTCATCGATTGCTCGCCCGAGGGGTATCAGCCGGAAGTCAATACCCGCATCTTCGAAGCCGTGCAGCAGCCCGTTTGCATAGTACTGGCGTCGCGTTCCGCTAAGGCCAAGAGCCAGTCCGATACCCCAGCGAAGGTGTTGTTTCAGGCGTTACCGAGTGGCCATCGCACGGAGAAGTTCGAGGCGCTCGCCGCGCTGAGAATAAACGGCAAAGCGTGGGTTGAGTGCCCGTCTGATTGGCGTGGGCCGTTCCTGCCCGCTTCGACAGGTGCGTGGGCAACCTACCCCAAGTTGGAGGATTTATTCATTTATAATGGCGGCGGAGTGCAAGCAAAGCGGACTTGGGTTATAGCTCCCGACGCCGACTCCTTGATAAGGCGGTGGCAGCGATTTATAGAGGCACCAAAAGACCAGAAGGAGCATTTATTTCATGCCACACTCCGCGACGGGAAACCCGCTGATCGGCATATTCGATCAGTAGTTCAAGAGGGACTTCCTGGATACGATCCGATTTTGAGGCCGCTCATAGAAGAGAATGGTAGCTGTACACCGCCAGTACATTACGGATTTCGGTCCTTCAATCGTCAGTGGATCATTCCTGACAGCCGAGTTATAACTCAACCGAACGCAGAACTCTGGAGATCGCGCTCAGATCGACAGGTGTATATGACGGCCTTCACTGAAGAATCGCCAACAAACGGGCCAGCCATTACGTTTACCGGACTGATTCCGGATCTTCATCACTACAAAGGCTCATTCGGCGGTCGTGTCTTCCCCCTCTGGAGCGATCAGAAGGCGTCTGTCCCAAATCTGCCCCTAAAGTTACTGACGTTTTTGGCGCAGAAGTACGGAACTGGAGTAGCTGCCGAAGATTTCATCGCCTACATCGCCGCAATTGCCGCCCATCCTGCATTCACTGCTCGCTTTCAGGAAGACCTCTCGACGCCGGGGCTGCGAATCCCTTTCACAAGTGACTGGAAAACGTTTGCCGAGGTGGCCGAACTCGGTCGCACGATCATCTGGCTCCATACGTTCGGTGAGCGGATGACAGATCCCCAGAAGGGGAGACCAGCCCAACCGCCGCGACTCCCGCCCGCGAGGATGCCCCGGGTTCCCGCGGCGGGCGCGATTCCCCAAGATCCAGCGGCAATGCCGGACTCGATTACCTATGATGCCAGCAAGAGAAGGCTGCTGGTCGGGCAAGGGTACGTGGACAACGTTGAGCCTGGAATGTGGCTTTATGAAGTTTCAGGTAAGCAAGTGCTGCTACAGTGGTTTAGCTACCGGAAGGCAGACCGGGAACGTCCGATCATGGGCGACCGGCGGACTCCTTCGCCGCTGGGTAGTATTCAACCCGATCACTGGCTTGCCGAATACACAACTGAGCTAATCAACGTTCTCAACGTGCTGGGTTGGCTCGTCGACCTTGAACCGACTCAAGCCAAGTTGCTGGAAAAGGTCTGCTCGGGTCCGACAATCTCGTCGGAGGAATGGCACGCCTCGGGAGCACTTGAAGTCTCCGCCAAACCGAAACGGAGAGTCCAGGGGTCAGTCGGCCCAGATCTTTTTGACGTTGCGGACCAGTGAGACGCCACTGTCGTCGATTGTAGGCTAGTGATAATAGAATCAATAACTTGCTGACAGTTTCGACACAAACGTCCACGGAACGTTATCCAACCACCTGATAACAATCCCTTTCTAAGCTCGGGCGCAGATCTTCGCCCGAAAAATTATTGATTCTGTTAGCGGACCCGCCCTGCTGGCCTTCCATCAGCGTGAAGTCGAACATCGCCCCGCCCGCAAACACATTGATGTGCTGCTTGCCGTCCAGCAGGTAGGTCATGGGGGGCGCCGAGATGCCGCCCACGCGCCCAATGCCGGCCCCGGTGTTCATCTTCCACAGCACCTTGCCGGTGCGCGCGTGGAACGCCATCAGGTACCCGAAGCCGTCCCCGTAAAACACCAGGTCGCCGCCCGTCGTGAGCACCGAGCCGCGCATGCCGGCGATCGTCTTGAACTCCCAAACCTTCTTCCCCGTCGCCGCGTCAATCGCCTGCATGGACCCGGTCTGCGGGTAATCGGTGGCCCGCTCATGAATGCTGCCCATCCACATCCGCGGCGGCTCCGGCACCTCGATCTCGCTGATGTAGAAGATCTCGCACCCTTCCGACGCCGGCACGTACATCATGCCGGTCTCGGGATTGTACGCGGCGTGGTTCCAGTTCTTGCCCCCGCCTAAACTGGGGCAGACCTCCTGGCCCTCCTTGGTGGGATCGAGGCCGGGCACCTTGATGGGACGCCCGTTCGCATCGAGGCCCTGGGCCCAGGTCTGGTGGACGAAGGGGAAACCATAAATGAACTTGCCGTTGGTCCGGTCGAGCGCGTAAAAGAATCCGTTGCGGTTGGCTTGCAAGACGATCTTGCGATCCTGCCCGTTCATCTTCACATCGGCCAGGATGGGCTCGCTGATGCCATCCCAGTCGTGGGTGTCCGAGGGCGTGTTCTGGAAGTGCCACTTGATCTTCCCGGTGTCGGGGTCGAGCGCCACGATGGAATTGGTGTAGAGGTTGTCGCCCGGACGCACCTTGGCATTCAGATCCGGACCCGGGTTGCCGACGCCCCAGTAGACCAGGTTCAGCTTGGGATCAAAGGAGCCGGTGCCCCAGGTGGACCCGCCGCCCCGCTTCCAGGCTTCGGTCGTATCCTGCCACGTCTCGGCGCCCGGCTCCCCGGGACCTGGCACGGTCCAGAAGCGCCAGATCCGCTCGCCGGTTTCGATAGAGTAAGCGTCGACAAAGCCGCGGATGGCGAACTCCGCTCCGGCCATGCCGACGATGACCTTGTCCTTGACGATCAGCGGCGCGGCCGTGGCCGAGTAACCCTGCTTGTAGTCGGCGGTCGTCGAATCCCACAGCATGGTGCCGGTTTTCTTGTCGAGCGCCAGCAAGTGGGCGTCAACCGTGGACATGAAAAGCCGGTCGCCGGCGAGCGCGAAGCCGCGATTGAGCGGCCCACAGCACACGCCGAGGCCCCGTGTCGGGAGGGCACGATCAAAATGCCACAGGGCGCGGCCCGTGCGGGCGTCGATGGCCCAGGCATGGCCGGAGGGGCCGGTCGAGTAAAGGATCCCGTTCTCAAACAGCGACGTGGTTTCGTACTTCCCCGGGACGCCGGTCTGCATCACCCAGTTCACAGTCAGCCGGTTCACGTTCGAAGCATTAATCTGCTTGAGCGGGCTGAAGCGCGTGGCGGAGTCGTCATTCGCGTAAGTCTTCCACTCCCCCTGCTGGGCGTAGGCCGACCCCAGCGCGAGAGCAAAGGCCAAAAGAATTCGGAGCTTCATCGTTTCCCCCTGAGGGAGTCCAGGTAGGCGACCAGGTCGTCGATCTCGGCCGCGGACAGGGACGTATAAGCGGGCATGAGAGATTCCTTCATTTCTTCGAGGCGGTCCACCCCGCCGCGGTCGAAGGAATAGAAAGCGTTGCCGTCGAAAACTTGGATGGTGAAGTTGTCTTCGTTTTTGATGACGCCCTGGACGGTCCGGCCGCCCTTGGTGATGCGCACGCCCTCGTAGTTGCTGACAATGATGGCGCCGGGCTGGAGGAGCGATTCCTTGAGGCTGGCTGGCGACCGCTGGCCGCCGACGCGGGAGAGCTCCGGCCCCAGGCGTCCGCCGCGTCCGCCGATCATGTGGCAGGCCGTGCAGTTCCCCTTGCCGAAATAGAGCGCCTCGCCGCGCTGGACGTTGCCCGTGATCTTCACCGGGGTGGCCTTGTCGGCCAGCGTGCGGACGTAAGCCACGATGCCCTTGATGTCCTCGTCGTTGAAGCGCCCGCCGCGCCCACCGCCGCCGAAAGCCGGCATATCCGTGCCGGGGACTCCGTTGACGACGGTGCGGTAAATCTCCGCGTCGGTTCCGCCGTGGGCCCAGCGGCCCGACACCAGGTCGGGGCCGCGGCCGCCGTGTCCGTTGGGGCCATGGCAAACGGCGCACGCCCTTTTGTACTTGACGCTCGCCGCTCCGATATCACCCTCGGCGGCGGCCGCCGTCCCAACGGCGGCGCTTACCAGCAACGCGCATAAAGTGGCAAATAGCTGAGTCTTCTTCATCCTTCGATGGACCTCGCCAGTGAGCGTACTATAGCATGTGATGACCCTCCTGCACCTCTTCGATTTGTCGTTAAAAGGCCGCTCCGAGGCCACCGCCCTGGAGTGGGAGGGAGAGGCTTCGACGTTCGGTGAGATCGAGGCGCGCAGCAACCGGCTGGCCCAGGCCTTAGCCTCCCACGGACTCCGCGCCGGGGACCGGCTGGGCATGTACCTGGCGAACTCCCCGGCAGTAATCGACCTGTACCTGGCGTGCGTGAAGCTCGGGGTGATCTTTGTCCCAATCAATATTCTCTACCGGGAGCGGGAGATCGCCCATATCGTGGGCGACGCCGAGCCGGTGGCAGTGGTGGCAGCGGGCGAGCTTCCCGGCGGCGGCCCGTCCTGGCAGATCGGGGACCTGGTCCGCGAGGCGGCGGCCCAGCCGGCCGGGCGCCCCGTGGCGGCGCTCGATGGCGACAGTCCGGCCGCGATTGTATACACCTCGGGCACCACCGGTACTTCCAAAGGCGCCATCCTCACCCACAACAATCTCGCCGCGAATGCTTTGAACCTCGTCACCTGCTGGCAGATCACAAGCGCCGACCGCCTGCTACTGGTGCTGCCCCTGTTCCACGTCCACGGCCTCGCCAACGGGCTGCACTGCTGGCTCCTGAGCGGCTGCCAGATGCGCCTCACCGAGCGCTTCGACCAGCGCACGATCATCGACACGTTCCGTGACTTTCAACCAACCCTCTTCTTCGGCGTGCCCACGATCTATGTGCGCCTGCTCGACTGGCCCACCGAGACGGCGCGCGAGCTGGGTGAGGGCATGCGCTTGTTCGTTTCGGGCTCGGCGCCGCTGCCGGCCCATGTGCTCACGGAATTCCAGTTCCGCTTCGGCCACGTGATTCTGGAGCGGTACGGCATGACTGAGACTCTCATGAACATGAGCAACCCCTACGTCGGCGAGCGACGGCCAGGCTCGGTGGGACTGCCATTGCCCGGAGTGTCCGCACGGCTCCTCGATGGCAGCGGCCAGCCGGTCGCGGACGGCCAAACCGGCGAGATCTTCTTGCGCGGGCCGAACGTTTTCCCGGGATACTGGCGGCGTCCCGAAGCCACACGCGACGCGTTTGTTGACGGGTTCTTCCGTACCGGCGATTTAGCAGTGCGATCCGCCGACGGTTACTACACCTTGCAGGGCCGTAAGAGCGACCTCATCATTTCCGGCGGTTTCAATATTTATCCGCGCGAAATCGAGGAATTGCTGCAGGAGCAGGAAGGCGTCGCCGAGGCCGCCGTTGTGGGAGTTGAGGACCGGGTCCGGGGCGAAGTTCCGGTGGCCTACATCGTCCCGCGCGGGGAGCTGGACGCCGCGCAACTGGAGTCCTGCTGCCGGGAGAAGCTGGCTTCGTTCAAGGTGCCCCGGGCGTTTGTGGCGGTAGAGAAGCTACCGCGCACGGCGCTGGGGAAAGTGCAGAAGCACCTGCTGCCGCGACCGGAGCGGACGGGGTAGCGGAGCCGGCGGGAAGTTATGGACATGCCATCCCCGTCGTGACCAGCGCTCCACCATCCGACAGGCTAAGCCTGGCACAAACCGAGCCGTTAGGACTCTTCAGAATAATTCCGCTGCCGGGGTTTGAGACATAAACATCCCCGGTAGCGACGTGCAGCCTGGCTGCGGGGACCTGAGTTCCTATGCCGACGCTGACACTGCTGTCGCCCAGCACCAGGGCATTGCTCGCGGAGACCAGCGCATTCGCGCCGATTGCTGTGGCGTTGTCTATTTCCGCAGAGGTTCCCGGTCCTGCCTGGAAACCGAGGAACGTATTGTTGGAACCCGTCGTATTTGCGTTCGGGCCCGGATAGCCGCCGGCTCGCACGCCAAACGCGGAGTTGCTATTGCCCGTCTGATTGAGGTTGAGGGCATACTGGCCGACAGCCGTGTTCTCGGCGCCGGTGGTATTCCCAAGCGCAGCCTGGCCCATGGCGGTGTTGTTATCGCTGATAACGTTCAATCGCAGGGCACTCTCGCCCACGGCGGTGTTGCCGTGACTCGCCATGTTGGAGAAGAGCGCGGCTTGGCCGACCGCGGTGTTGAAGTCGCCCAGGTTGGCCCGGAGGGCAGCCTGGCCGACAGCGGTGTTGCCGTTCCCACTCTGGTTGTTTTGCAGGGCGCTGCCGCCCACAGCCGTGTTGCTGCTGCCGGTGGTGTTGGCGTTGAGGGCGGCCTGACCGATCGCGGTGTTGCAACAGCCGGAGAGGTTAGAGGCCATGGCATTTTGCCCGGTGGCAGTATTGTTGTCGGCGGTGTTCGCGGTCAGCGCATTCTGGCCCAGCGCGGTGTTTCGGTTGCCGGTCATGTTGGACTTGAGGGAAGCCTGGCCCGTAGCAGTGTTCCCGGTGCCGGAGGTATTAGACTGTAGAGATCCTGCCCCCATGGCAGTATTACCGTCGGCTGTGTTCGCGAAAAGGGCTGCCTGGCCCATGGCGGTGTTGTTGCTGCCGCCGGTATTGAAGAAAAGGGCTCCCAGACCCGTGGCCGTGTTGTTGTTGCCACCCTGATTGTTCCCCAGGGCGTTTCCGCCAACGGCCGCGTTCTTGCTGCCGCTCGTGTTGGCCTGGAGGGCGCCTTGTCCAACAGCGGTGTTGCCGTCAGCCGTGTTATTCAGAAGCGCGCCTTTCCCGACCGCGGTATTGTTGCTACCAGAATTGGTCGGCCCCGGAACCGACGGGCCTCCCTGTAGCGCGCTTTGTCCGACGGCAGTGTTATTATTCCCGGTGTTCAGGGCCAGAGCCCCGTTGCCATCCGCCGTATTGTTGCTGCCGGCAACGTTCGAGGCCAGCGCTGCTCCGCCGGTTGCGGTGTTCTGGCCACCGGTCGTGTTGAGTTGCAGGGCGAGGCCCCCGGTGGCGGTATTTCCGGCGCCGATGGTATTGGACAAGAGGGCGGCTTGGCCGGTAGCGGTGTTGAAAAAACCGGTCGTATTGCTCTGCAGCGCGGTTTGGCCTGTAGCGGTGTTCTGAGAGCCAGTGGTGTTGAGTTGAAGGGCACTCTGGCCGGTAGCGGTGTTTTGGGTACCGGTGGTGTTGGACGAAAGGGCAGCGGTCCCGTTGGCCGTATTCAAGTTGCCGGTGGTATTGGAAAAAAGCGCGCCGGCGCCACTGGCGGTGTTGTTCGCACCTGTGGTGTTTTGGTTGAGAGCGCCTTGGCCGAGGCCCGTGTTCCCGCTTCCGGTCGTGTTGAACCGCATTGTTTCCCCACCCACGGCTGTGTTCTGGTTGCCGGAGGTGTTGGCCGCCATCGCATTCATTCCGACCGCGGTATTGTAGGTCCCGGTATTATTCGCGAGCAAGGAAGCACGGCCGATCGCAGTGTTGTTGCTGCCGGTTGTATTGGCTGGAAGAGCAATAGCCCCGAACGCAGTATTCAGAGTGCCGGTCATCGTAAAGTTGCCTGCAGACGGGCCGCCGAAGGCGTTACCCGAACCGAATTTGTGAAAAACGGGACTGCCCCCCATCGTGATTACGCCGGCGCTGGCACTGGTCGTGTCTGGCAGAACGAGGTTGCCGCCGGTCAGGGTCAAACTGCTCGAGAAATTATTGGCGGCGCCGAGTTGGGCGTAGCGGGCGTCGGTATAACTGGTATCGAGACTGACCGTCCCGGTGGCGATGATCGGATTCGGTGAGGCCGTCAGACCCGTGCCTGCGGAGAGGCTGGTCACCGCCCCTGCGGCTGCGCTCCAAGTCGTCTTGCAATCGCCCGCCATGCACAAGCCTCCGGAGGCGTTGATCTGCCCGCCCTGCACGTCCAGCTTGTAGAGGGGATTACTGACGCCGATGCCGAGACTGCCGGCACTGGTGAGTCTCATGCGCTCGGCGAAGGTGGGTCCCGCTAGGGTCGTGTAAAAGCCGAGATAACCGTTGACATCGCCGGAGGTATTGTTTTCCTTGGCGCCGCGAACTCCCGCCAGCAGGGCGGTTGAGCTTCCGTTCGGTCCGGAGAACGCTAGGACAGGCCCTGCGTCGGCGATTGGGCTGCCCGTACTCCGGATCGTGATAGCGGGGAGGCTTTCGCTCGTGCTTGCTGTCGATGTTCCGGCAATTGGGTTAGACTGGGCCACGAGCAGCTTGGATGTAACGTTGGCGACTGCGCCGATCTGGACGTTCCCCAAATCCGTAACCCGGAAACCGACGACCCCAGAACTCGTGTCCGTTCGAAACAAGCTGGGCAAAACCGTTAGAGATCCCGAAGCTGCCGGGAATGCGGCAACAACGGTGAGATGCGTGTCGTCGGTAATTCCAGTGACGGTCTGCGTGGTTGCCAAGATGGTGACCCGGTCGCCGATTCCAATTTCTGTCAGAAACTTCGTCCCCGTGCCGGTTACCGTGCTGGTGGTTCCATCAGTCGAAACCGTGCCGGTAGCGGTAAATGACGCCTTCCCCCTGACGGTCAGGCGCGACAATCCAGTGCTAGCGCCAACCCCGGCGCTTCCGGTTCCGAGCACCGTCAGGGCGCCCAGGTTGGCACTGGCGCCGGACACTGCTCCGCCAGCGCTGACATCGCCGGTAAAACTGCCCGCACTGCCGGAGACCGTTCCCCCAGCGGCTACGGCACCGGTGGCTGAAAACGATGGCGCGCTCTGGGTCCCGGCGAAGATATTGGCAGCGCCGAGTTGCGCGTAGCGGCCGTCCCCAAAGGCAGTATCAAAGCTCAGCGTGCCGGCGCCGGTTATGGGACCTCCAGTCAGTCCCGGGCCGCTGCCGACGCTGGTTACGGTGCCACCCGCCGGCGGCCAGGCTGCTTTGCAATCCCCATTGATGCACAAGCCGCCCGAGGCATTGATCTGGCCGCCTTGCACGTCCAGCTTGTAACCCGGCGCGCCGGTCCCAACGCCGACGCTGCCGGATCCCAGGACCGCGAAGGCGAGGTTGTCCGTGCTGTCGAAGGCGGCCAGGCTCTTTCCGCTCGGGGTGGTGTTTTGAAAGCCGCCGCCGTAACCGCCCGTGCTGTCGCTTCGCCCGAAGAGACCGTAGGTGGGGCCGGTAGTATCGGTATTGATGGCTGAAAACGTGGCGGCAGCACCAGGGTCAAGGATCTGGGGGCGGTTGCCACTATCAGAAAGCGCCTCGGTCTTCTCGGCCGCCAGGTGTTGAACGGCCGCTCCCGTGCGGACGCTCTGGGGCGCCGTGAAGGTGTTAGATAAGCTCAGCTTGGGGATGATGGAGGGGTCAATCGAAAGAGTGACGTTGCCATTGCTGCCGCCGCCGGTCAGGCCGGTACCGCTGAGGATCACACCCGTGATGGTGCCCCCGCTGTTGGTATCTGCGCCGCAGGCCCAGGTAGCTCCACTCCATTTGAGCACTTGACCGTCAGCACAATTTGCGAGACCCGTTCCCCCACGGGCGCCTGCCAGTAAGCCAGAAGTGATGTTCGAAGCATTGAGACTGGTGAGTCCCGCGCCGCTCCCGGTGAAAACCCCCGACGGGCTCACTGACGCGAGAGCCGTGGAGGCGCTGTTTTGCCACTCCTGTAAATTCTGCGACTGGTTGGCGGCCCCACGAACCACGACGCCCTTATTCGCTGCCCCGCCGGTACTGACAACTTGTGGACCTAAGAAATTATTGCCGCCCGAGATCTTTGCGAAAGCAGTGCTGTCCAAATCGTCCAGTAGATCGGCGTTCAGATTGGCAACTTTGGTCTGAGAAGCGACCTGCAACGGCGGACCACTCGTGGCGTCGACGAAGAGGCCCGGCCCGGTCGAGCTGGTGGCCTCAAACGCTGGAGCTCTCTCGGCGTTATTGGCGGGCGCTGCGCCGGGGCTGGGCGCGGAGGCCGATAAACCAGTCTTCTGGCTTTCGGGCGTCGAGAGCGTCAGGGCGGTCCGGCTCGCTTCGGTGCTGGTGGCGACCAGTGCATAAGGCACGCTGGCCAGCAGGATGCGCGGCTGCGCTTCTTGGCCGGCCGCCTGCACTTCCAGCCACTGCGCCTGGCCGGAGGTGAACAGGTCAAGGTCGAGCCCCTCGGGTTGGGTCGCGCCCAACAGCGCGACGAACCTTCCCTGCTCATCGGCGGTGACGTTCTGGGTCTCGAGCCACAGCGGTGCGCCGTCCTGCCCGTCCTTATAGAACGCGAACGTAACGCCTTGGACCCCGCCCAGCGGCTGTCCCCTGCGGTCCTTGAGTGCGCCGCTGTATTGGATCAGACGGGGCACCTTGCCGCTCACGGCCGCCGAGGTCCTATCTGCGACAGCGGCCCGGAGGGGCCTCTCCTGGCCCCACAGCAGCGGCCGGCCGAGAACAACAAAAAGGCTCAGCACCAACAGAACTGGCTTTCCCGCCATTGGCATCATCCATCCCATATCCCACTCCTCTCAAGCCGACACTAGGAACTGATACTATGCAGTCCAAAAATAAATTGGGGGGATGACAGGGGTATAAAATAGCACAGTGCAGGGGCGTGTCAAGCGGAAAAGCGCCTATTCTTCCAAGTAACTCTTCAGATCATCCGGCCGGAAGCAGTGGGCGGCGGCGGTCTCCCGGCGGATGCGCCCTTGGTTCACCAGTTCGGCGAGGGACTGCTCCATGGTCAGCATGCCGTGCGCTCGGCCCATGGCGAGCTGGGAGCGCAGCAGGTGGTCCTCACCCCGGCGAATCAGGTTGCGGACGGCGTCGGTCGCGATCATGACTTCGAGAGCGGGGTAACGGCCCGGTCCGGGGGCCGTCTCTGCCGCCGGCACCAGTTGCTGGGCGATGATCGCGGCCAGCGAGAGCGAAAGCTGCTGGCGGATCTGCGGCAGGTTCGAGGCGGGGAAGGAATCCAGAATCCGGGTGACGGCCTGCGCCGTGTCGTTGGTGTGCAGGGTCGAGAAGACCAGGTGGCCGGTCTCGGCGGCCGTGAGGACCGTCGCCATCGTCTCGGCGTCGCGCATCTCGCCCACCAGGATCACGTCGGGGCTCTGCCGCAGCACACTCCGCAGGGATTGCAGGAAGTTCGGCGTGTCATGCCCGACCTCGATCTGCTCGATGATCGAGCTGCGATTGTCGTGCTGGTATTCGATGGGGTCCTCGATCGTGATGATGTGATCGCGGCGGCGGGTGTTGATCAGATCGATCAAGGCCGCCAGCGTCGAAGTCTTGCCACAGCCGGTGGGGCCGGTCACAAGCACGAGTCCTTGACGCCGCTCGGTCAGGCGGGCGAGCGCGGCCGGCAAATTCAGCGACTCGAGGGATGGCAGGCGGGCGGGTAACAGGCGGAGGCTGGCGGCGAGCGTGCCGCGCTGATAGTGGAGGTTGGCGCGGAAGCGGCCGATGGGCTCGCGGACGAAACAGAAGTCCACGGTCTTGTGGCTCTGCAGTTCTTCCAAGCGGCGGGCATCAAGCAAGGGGAGCACCAGCTCGCGGATGTCTTCGGACCCGAGCGGCGGACCGGCCGCCGGGTTGAGGGCCCCGTTGATGCGCAGTGCGACGGCGGAGCCGGCCACGAGCAGCAGGTCCGAGGCGTTCTGGCGGGCGGCGAGGGCCAGCAATTGATCGAGCGAGGCGGTGCCGCGTCCGGCCGGGCGAGTGGCGGCCGCACCGCCGGAAGCAGCGCGGTTCAGCTCTTCAACGATCTTGCTGAGGTCTTGATCGTAGCCCGGCATGCGGAAAGCCTGCGGCTATCCATGGGCGGCCAGGCGCGGAGCCCTCTCCGGCGCCGCCTCTTTCGTGGCGGGCCGGCGTCGCGCTGCGATCCGCCCGCCGGGCGCCGGAGGCCGAGCTCTCTTCTTGACCCGCAGGAGCTTCGCGATCCGTCTCTTGAGATTCTGGAAGACCTGCTCGGGGGAGCGCGAGGCGTCGATGATCTCGAAGCCGTAGCGCTGGGCCATGGAATCGAGCGACCGGATCACGCGGCCCTGGTAGCGCGTGAAGCTCTCGTAGAGGTCTTTGCCGAGCATCACGTCCATGCCGGATTCCCAATAATCGAAGCCGCCCCGGCCATAGACGACGCGAGGCAGCAGGTCCTGGACGCCGGCGCGCAGATAGTAAACGGCATGGGGGCGCAGGGCGAAGCCTAATACCTGGCGGATCCAGGCCGGGTCGGCGCCGCGGGCGCTGGCGCGGGCGATCGAGGAAAACACGTAGCGGTCGGTGAGGACCACAAAGCCGGCGCGCAGGGCCGGCAGGATTTCGTTCTCGAGCCGGTCGGCGAAGTCGGTGGCGTAAAACAGGCTCATGGTGACCGAGCCCAGGGTATTGCCCTGCTTGGCCCGCTTGATCCCCTTGCCGACCAGGGCCGAGCGGGCCATGCCGGTGTCCATGACGGCGTGACCGCTGTGCTCGAGCCAGGTTCGGAGCAGGGTAATCTGGGTGGAGCGCCCGACGCCGTCGGGGCCTTCGATGACGATCAGCTTGCCGGCGAGCCCGGAGGCGTCCACGCCCGGCAAAGGCTCGTTATAGAACGTGAGCGGGGTGTTGTCCGTTGCCATTGGCGCCGCGCCACGGAGACTTGAGCAGGCCCGTGGTCTCCTTCAGATTGAGTTCTCGCTCCACAATGTCCCGGATCTGCGTTTGCTGCTCTTCGATCGAAAGCGTGGCGTCCACGACCTGGAAGCCGAATTCATCGACCATCGCTTCGTACTCGTCGATAATGCGCCCCTGGAAGAGGCGGAAGCTCTCTTCCACGTCGCGGCTGAGGTGCAGGTCCATGCCCGCTTCGTAATACTTGAGAGCCTCGCGGCCGCCCAGGATCCGGCCCAGGGCGACGTCCAGCGGAACGCGGAAGTAGAAAGCCAGCGTCGGACGGATGGCGAAGCGATAGAGGTTCCGCACCCAGCGCCGGCTGACGCCCCGGGCCACGTCGCGCGCGAAGGCCGTAAAAGCGTAGCGGTCGGCGCAAACGATGCTCCCGGCCCGCAGCGGCGGCAGGATCTGGCGCTCGGTGCGGTCCGCGAAATCCGTGGCGTGGATCAGGCTAAAGGTGGTCGGCGTGAACATGTCCTTCTTCTTGCCGCGGCGGGTGGTGTCTTTCACCAGGGGTGAGGAGTTCCACTCGCTGAAGACCACCCCGAAGCCCCGCGACCGCAGCCAGTGGCTGAGGAGCGACAGTTGGGTGGACTTACCGGAACCGTCAATGCCTTCGACGATGATCAGTTTGCCTGGGAATTTGCGGTTCGCGAAGACGGGCATAACGCGCAGTTGTCATAATAGCAGGTCAGTAGCAGCCGGGACCGGCGCCGGCCGAGCGCGCTCTAAACCATGAGCCTATACGCAGCGGTGGACATCGGGAGCAACTCCGTGCGCCTGGCGGTGGCGGACGTCGTGCCCGGAAGGTCCTACCGGCTGGTGGCGGCCGACCGCCAGGTGACGCGGCTGGGCGAGAGCGTGTTTGCCACGGGCAAGGTCAGCGAGAAGGCTATCCAGGAGACCTGCCAGGTGCTGGCACGCTTCGCCGAGGCTTACGCGAAGTGGCAGCCGGCGGCGGTGCGGGCGGTCGCCACGAGCGCCATGCGCGACGCGCGGAACCAGGCGGAATTCCTGGCGAAGGCCTCCGAGGCTGTGGGTGCGCCGATCCAGATCATTTCGGGCCGGGAAGAGGCCCGGCTGATTCATCTCGGGGTACTGGCGCGCTGGCCGCGTCAAGAGAAGGAGCTGCTGGTTTTCGATATCGGGGGCGGCAGCGCCGAGATCATCTGGAGCCAGAAGGGCCAGATCCGCTACAGCACGTCGCTGCCGCTCGGAGCCGTGCGGCTGACCCAGAATTTCATCCAGCACGACCCGCCGGAAGACGAGGAATTGGCCGAACTGGCCGAGTACATCGATCAGCAACTGGCCAAACCCCTGGCGCAACTGGGCCGCCTCAGCCAGGCGCGAGCCATCGGCACCTCGGCCACCGCGGCGGCGGTGATCTGCGCGGTCAACCGTATTAAAGGGGCCGAGCGGGACGAGGCGGACGGCCAAAAGGCCCGGGTGGGCCAGATCCGCGCGCTCTACGAGAAGCTCAGCACGCGCGATGTGGAGGGCCGGCGGCGCGTCCCCGGCATCGGGCCGCGCCGGGCCGAGATTATTGTCGCCGGCGCCGCAGTGCTCGAGAAGTTCACCCGCCAGTTCACCACCGGCACGCTTTACTATTCGCAGGCCGGATTACGCGACGGCGTGATCGCGGATCTGGCGGCGAGGGGGGTCACCACGGAGTCGGTGGGCCTCGACAAGGACCAGAAGCGGGTCGTCGCGGAGCTGGCGCGCCACTACGGCGTGCCCTTGAACCACGCCCGGCAGGTGGCGGCTCTCGGCCAGTCGCTGTTTCTGGGGATGGCGAGCCTGCACCGTCTGCCGATGTCCTATGCCAAGTGGCTGGAGGCGGCCGCCTATTTACACGACATCGGGCACTACGTCAGCTCCACCCGGCACCACCGGCATTCGTACTATCTGGTCGCCAATTCCGATCTGCCCGGTTTCACCGACCAGGAGCAGTTGGTGGTGGCCAGCCTGTGCCGGTATCATCGTAAGACCCTGCCCGCCGAGGATCACGACACGTTCAAGACGCTGAAGCCCGAGGAGCGCAAGGCGGTGACGCAGTTGATTCCCCTGCTGCGGATTGCCGACGGCCTGGACCGCGGCCACAAGCAGCTCGTCAAAGGGCTGAGCTGCGATGTCAACAACGGCGAGGCGCACGTGCATGTGGAGGGCAAGGAAGGGCTCGAGCTGGACCTGTGGGCCGCGCGGCAGGCGGCCACCGCCTTCCAAGAGGTGTACCAACAGAAGCTGGTCGTGACCCGCCAGCGGTGATCCTTATGTACCGGCAAGCGCGTCCCACCCAGGATCTCGTCGTATACGCAGGGCACGTGGTCGAGTCTCTGCTGCGCGATCTGGCGTTCGCCATGCGCCGCACGCTCGACCAGCCGAGTGTGCCGAACGTACACGACTTGCGGCGCGCGTGCCTGCGCCTGCGCCACGCCGTACGCTGGTTGGAGGGCGTACTTCCAGGACCGGCCGCCCGCAAGGCCCGGCGGCGGCTCGGCGGCCTGCAAGATCTGCTCGGCGCCGTACGGTCGTGCGATGTCGCGCTCGCGGCCCTGGAGTATCACTCTCTCGCGGCGGCCATGACCCCGCGCGAGCGCAAGGAAGTTGTGGCGGCCCTCGCCGCGGCCCGGCGGCACGCCCTGCGGCCGTTGCGCGCCCGCCTGCGGCGCGTGCAGCGGGCCGAGGTCTTGCGGCGGTGGCGCGCGCAGTTGCTGGGGGCCGCATGAAATTCCGCCCTAAACGTCCGGCGCTGGAGAACGCGACGCAACTGCTGCCACGCGAGGTTCGCGAGTTCTTCAAGAGTGGCGACAAGACCGCGCATAAGGGTGGCGGGCCGGCGAAGGTCCACCGTTTCCGTATTCTGACCAAACGCCTCCGTTACGAGCTGGAGTACTTCTCGCCCTGCTATGGCCAGGCTCTCCAGGCTTATCTCGAGCTATTAAAGGAGCTGCAGGCTACGCTCGGCGCCCTTAACGACTGCGCGGCGAGCCGGGAGTTGTTGTCCGATCTGTTGGAGGCAGGCGACCCCCCGCGGCGCCACAAGAAGCTGTTTGCCGCCCTGGATCACCGTGAGGAGCAACTGTTGACCGAGTTCAAGGAGGAATGGTCGCAGAAATTTGCGAGTAGCGAGCTGCGCCGGCGCTGGGTCCGCTACCTTGCTCACCCCCCTCAGAGACGGCTTAGGGCCCCCGCTAAGCCCGCAAAGTAGCACAACCGGCTTGTGGTGCTACCTTTTCCGATCGGAATTGCTGCCTTTGACCTTGCAGGCCTTTTCGAGTTCGTTCATAATGGTTTCACCGAAGCTGAATCTAAGTAAGCCGCAGGAGTTTAATAGTGTCACTGGCCGGTGAGCGAGCGACCTTAGTAAACGCACTTTCTACTGTGGCAGTCCTGGAACGACGCCGCAAGATCCGGCGGTTCCTGGAAGGGCTCTCCAGCGAGGAGCTGCGGTATATAGCGGGCTACCTGGGAGCCTGTCTGATCGAGTCCACGCTGGCGTATCGGTCCGTACCTCGGGCGCAAATCGCCTGCCAGATCCTGCGCTATGAGGGGTACCCGGTCTGCGAGGACGAGGTGCGGTGGAACACTCCCCAGGAGCCCCGGGCGAGCAACCTCGAACACCGCATGATCCTGCTGCTCGAGTACCTGAACTCCTGCCAGTGCGGGGTGGCCGTGAAGGTCGCGTCGGGTTCGGCCTATGATTTCCGGCCTAAAGAATTTCCCTGGCCGGCCTTACATTTCCCCCGCGCATTCCGCGTCCGCGATGATTAGAATAGTGGAGCACTACGTTGGGCCGTACCCTGCTGACTATGCCTGATCGACATGCCTGATCCTCAACGCATCAAAGGCCGGTACGAAGTCAAGGACGTCCTCGGACGCGGGGGGATGGGGGTGGTGTACCGCGCCTATGACACGGTCGTCCGCCGCGACGTGGCCTTGAAAACGCTGCTCGACGCTCCGGACCGCGCGGCGCTCGATCTGTTCTACAAAGAGTGCGACGTGCTCGCGTCGATGAGCCACCCCAACATCGTGGAGATTTTCGATCTCGGCGAGTTCGAGGAGGAAGGCGCGAGCAAGCCTTACTTCGTCATGCCGCTGCTGCCGGGGGTGACGCTCGAGCATTTGATCCGCACCTCCAGCCACCGGCTGACGGTGGAGCGCTCGCTCGAGATCATTTCCCAGACGTGCCGGGGCCTGCAGGCGGCGCACGAGCGGGGCCTCGTCCACCGGGACATGAAGCCGAGCAACATCTTTGTGCTCGACGACGACTCGGTGAAGATCATCGACTTCGGCGTGGCCCACATGGTCGATACGCGGTCGACGATGGGGCATAAGGGCACGCTGCTCTACATGGCGCCCGAGCAGATCGAGATGAAGGCGCCCTCGCCGCTCTCGGACATTTTTGCGCTGGGGGTGGTCTCCTACGAGACGCTGACGCGCCGGCGTCCGTTCGAGCGGGCGACCACGCCGGAAATCGCCCAGGCGATCCTGAAGCAGATTCCGCCGCCCGCCTCGGAGATCAATCCGTCGGTGAGCCAGGCGGTGAGCCGGGTGGTCCACAAGGCCATGGCCAAGCAGCCGTGGCACCGCTTTTCGAACGCCCGGGAGTTTGCCGACACCCTGAACAAGGCCTACCGCAACGAGGCCATCGAATTCTTCGACGTCAGCCGCATCCAGCCGCGGATCCAGCGCGCTACCAAGGCCTTCGAGTCGGGCGATTATCAGTTCGCAGGCGAGATCCTGACGGAGCTGGAGGCGGAAGGGCACGTCGATGCCTCGATCTCGCTGCTGCGCCGGCAGATCGACCAGACGGTGCGGCAGCGGACGATCCTGCAGCTCCTGGAGAGCGCCCGCACGCGCTACGAGCAGGAGGAGTATCCGCTGGCGCTGCAAAAGCTCCAGGAGATCCTGGATCTCGACCCGAACAACGCCGCGGCCCTTTCGCTCAAGGGCAGCATCGAAGGCAAGCGCAGCGAGAGCAAGATCGACGACTGGTTCCGCCTCGCGCGGCAGCACCTCGACAACCAGGCCTTCGGCCATGCCCGCCAGGCGCTGCAGAACGTGCTGCAGCAGAAGCCGGGCGAGACCCGTGCCTTGCAGTTGCTCGCCGACGTCGACCGGCGCGAGCAGTCCTACGTGAAGGTGCGGAAGGAAAAGGAGCAGCTCTACGAGTCCTCGCTGGAGGCCTGGCAGAACGGCGAGATCAGCGTGGCGCTGAGCCGCCTGGAGCGGCTGCTCGATCTCGACAAGCGCAGCCCGGACACCTCGGCGCCGGACCGTGGCGCCACCTTCCAGAAGTTTTACAACCAGGTGCGGTCCGACCACGATGCGTTGCGCAACGGCTACGACGAGGCGCGCAAGAACCTGGCGGAAGGCAATTTCCGGGCGGCGCTGGCGTTGTGCGATGAATGGCTGCAGCGGCATCCGGGCCATGCCCTGTTTCAGGCGCTCAAATTCGACATCGAAGAGCGCGAGCGGCAAGGCCTTTCGGCGCGCATCGCCGAGGTAGACCGGAAGGTGGAAGCCGAGCCGGACCTCGACCGCCGGGTGGCCATCCTGCAAGAGGAGATCGACCGGCACCCCGACGAGGCCCACTTCGAGCGCTCGCTCCGCTTGCTGCAGGACAAGCGCGACCTGGTGAACTCGATTGTGACCAAGGCCCGGAATCTCGAAGAGCGGGGCCAGTTCGGGGAGGCCCTCGGGCAGTGGGAGATCCTGAAGACCATTTATTCGC
This sequence comes from Terriglobia bacterium, assembly GCA_041482115.1. Classification (GTDB taxonomy): domain Bacteria; phylum Acidobacteriota; class Terriglobia; order Bryobacterales; family JACQDG01; genus JBGPDC01. The sequence goes on from JBGPDC010000072.1 coordinate 19,155, forward strand.
AGTATCCGGGCCTGGCGTTTGAAGTCGAGCGAGTCGTCCGGCGGCGCGACCAGCAAGCGCGCAACGAAGCCAAGGCGCGCTGGGTCGAGCAGATCGACCGGCAGCTCGAAAGCGGCGAGCATGGCCGGGCCATGGAGCTGGTGGCCGAGGCGCTGCTGGAGTTTCCCGACGATGGCGAGCTGACGGAGCTCGAAAAGCTCGCGAAGCAGGGGCTGGACCGCGCCATCCAGGCGCAGGGGCTGCTCGAAGAGGGGCGGCAGTTGTGCGCCGAGGCGAAGACCGACCAGGGCCTCGAAACGCTCGAGCGCGCCTTGGCGCTGGACGAGCGGAGCCCGGTCATTCGCGGCGTACTGCTCGAGATCCTGCTCGCCCAGGCCCGGGCCCGGTTTGAAACGGACTGGCAGGCCGCCGACCAGTTCGTAACCCGGGCGCTGGCGCTCGACTCGACGCACGTGCTGGCCCGCAGTCTGAGCACCCTGGTGAACGACAAGAAGCGGGAGACGTTCGTCGATCAGTGCGTCGCGGAAGCGCGGGCCCTGCAGACGGCGGGGGAAGTCTTTGCAGCGCTCGACCGCGTCGAAAAGGGGATCGCGGCGTATCCTCGGGAATTGCGTCTGGCGCAACTGCACACCACCCTTAACAAGGCCCTGCCGGAGGGGCAGCGGCGCATGCACAGCACCGGGATCGAAAGCCGCATCGAGCGGGCGGGCCGGCCGGCGCCCTCGGCTGACGCCAACGCCGAAACCATCCTGGACCTCGAGGCAGCGGGCCTGGCCGCGGCTTCGGCGGCGCCTCCGGCGGCACCTCCCGAATCGGCCGCGCCGGCTGCGCCGCCTCCAGCCCCCGCTCCCCCGGTTGCTCCGCCCCCGCCGGAACCGGTGTCGGCCGCGCCTCCGCCGCCTCCGGTCGCCCCACCTCCCTCGGCTTCGGCCGTGGCGGCCGCAGTTCCGCCACCCCCCAAGGAAAAGCCCGTCCCGGTGAAGCCGGCCGTGACGCCTCCGAAGCCTCCCAGTGCCGCGCCGGCCAAAGCGCCCGCGGGGAAGAAGAGCACGCTACTTTGGGTGGCTGCGGCGGTCGTGCTGCTGGCGGCGGGCGCGTTCCTGATTCCCAAACTCCGGAAGGGCGGCGGCTCCGGTTCCGCGGTGGCCGTCGCGGTTCGGACCACGCCTTCCGGCGCCAGCATCAAGGTGAACAACGAGGTTCGGGGCGTTTCCGACCTCAACCTGGACCTGGCCCCGGGCACCTACCAGGTGGAGGCTCTCATTGACGGGTACCGTCCGGCCGTGGCCACTGTTACCGTGGAACCAGGCAAGCCGGCGCCGGCGCCCGTCGCCTTGGTCTTGCAACCCTTCCCGGAGGCGGTGCGCCTCTTCACTGACCTCGACGCGGGGCAAGTGGCCCTCGACGATAAACCCGCCGGGGAACTACAAGACGGGCAACTGGTATTGGACGATGTGGCCCCGGGCGCCCACGCGCTCCAGGTGAAGGGACGCCGCGGCGAAGCCATCCTGCGCTTCGAAGTCACGCCCGGATCCGCCCCGAAGCTGACGGCTCCGGTGGAAGCCAAGGAACTGGTGGCGGTGCTGGTGACCAGTCTTGGTGGCCGGGTCCGGGTACAGGCGAGCGGCGGCCCGGTCAAGGCCAGTCTGGACGGCCGGGCACTGGGCGAGGCCGGGCCGGAGGGCCTGGAGATCACCGGCGTGGCCGCCGGCGGGCACGAGCTCGTGCTCGGCGAGGGCGCTGCCGAGCGCCGCATGGTAGTCGAGACCGGCCCCGCTCCGGCGCTGACCGCCTTCCTCAAGTCCGACCGCAACGTCGGGACGCTGGTGGTTCTTACCGGCGAAGACGGCGTCAAGGTCTTCCTCAACGGCAAGGAACAACGCCGCACCAGCCGGCGCGGCCAGTTGCGGATCCCCAACCTCGATGTGGCGGACTACAAGGTTCACGTGGCCAAAGAGGGGTACCAGGAAGAGCCCGAGCAGCAGGCCTCGATCCGCAAAGGCGGCGAAGCCAAGGTGGAATTCCACCTGCGCCCGGTGCCGTCGGTAGCTTCGCTCGTCATTCGCGGGGCGGTGGCGGGGGCGGAGGTGACCCTCGACAAACGCTCCCTCGGCACGGTCGCTGCCGACGGGACGCTCTCGGCCTCCAATATCACGCCCGGCGAGCACACCATCGAGATCCGCAAGGACCAATTCCGTCCGCGGCAGATCCACCGGCCATTCGCCCCGGGGGGGACGGTCCAGTTGGATGGCGCCGAGGTTTCGCTCGAGCGGCTGCTGGCGACGCTGCACGTGAATGTATCCCCGGCCGAGGCGCGCGTGACGATCGCCCGCTCCGGCGAGACGCCACGGGCCGTGGCGGACACCACCCTCACCCTTTCGGAGGGAACCTATACGCTGACGGGCCGCGCCCCCGAATATGGGGAAAAGTCCGTCACCGTGCAGCTCGGCCCCGGCGAGACGAAGAGCGTCGACCTGCAGCTTACGGCGCAGAAGAAAGCGGCGGCCGTGGTGGCCAAGGGCATGGGCGACTGGGAGAACCCGGCCGCCTGGGCGCCGGACGGGAACTGGCACACCCGGCGGGGAGGCAACTTCACGGGCTACAAAGCGAACCCCGTGAACGGCACCTTCATTTTTACCGCCGCCCTGCGGCGCGGCCGGCGGCTCCAGTGGGTCGTCGAGCGCACCGACGACAAGAATTACGTGCTACTCCAGATGGACAAGCGCTTCTTCTATCGCAACCAGGTCGTCAACGGCAAGTCGACCGAGCTGGCCAAGGTTCCGCACGGCCAGGACAAGCAGGATTACTACACGCTCCAGGTGGACGTGACCAACGGCGTCCTGACGCACCGTATCCAGGACGGCGGGGCGTGGAAAGTCCTCGATGAGTGGAAGGAGCCGGCCCGGAACTTCACCGCCGGCCAGTTTGGCTTCCTGATTCCCGGCAGCGACCAGGTCGCGCTCTCTAACTTCAGCTTCCTGCCTCGGTAGCCCCGGCGCTCGACCGGCGATGCTCCCGCCAGTTGGGGGCCTCGCGGTCCGGAATGCGCAGGATCAGCTCATCGAGACCGTGCTGAATATGGGTCCGCATCGCGGCATCGGCCACCGGCGCCTGTCCGGAGGCCAGCGCCTCGGCCAGCTCCCGGTGCGAGCGGCGCGGGACGGAGCGGTGCAGTGCCGCCACGTCGAAGAGCCAGTTCCAGATCAGCACCTGCTGCTTTTCGATGGCCGCGCACAGCCCCGGGCAGTGCCCGCTCTCGGCGATCGTCATATGAAAGCGGAAGTGATAGGAGTGGGCCTCGAAAAGTTTTTCGGGGTCGTTGCGCTCGCCCGAGACGCAGCGGCTGAAGAGCGAGTCCACGCGGTCGGCCATGCGCAGGATCTCCTGCCGCTCGCGCAGCGTGGCGCGCTCGGCGAAGAGCCGGGCCGACTGGCTTTCGAGGGCCTCGCGGACAATGAAACTGTCCCGGATGTACTGCGCCTCGGGGATGCGGACGCGGGTTCCGGCGCGGGGCCTGCTTTCTACCAGGCCGTCGGTCTCGAGGCGTTGCAGGGCCTCTGAAACGGGCAACACGCTCATGCCCAGGGCGACGGCCATCTTGCGCCGCGAAATGACCGAGCCGAGCGGCAGGTGGCCGCGCAGGATTTCATCCCGAATACGGCGGCAGGCGCGGTCCGCCAGGCTTTCCGCCTCCCCCTCCACGGCCAGGGATGTTAACGAGTAAGGATGCATAGGACCGGAGAGATTTGACACCACTCCGGCCCGAAAGTCAACGAAAATCGGCGCGGGGAGGTTCGAGGGTATACTCTTAGAAGGTAGGGAAAGCCTAGTGAGTACGCTCCTGAATAGCCCGGAAGTGACGCCGGTGGTGATCCGCACGCGGCCGGTCCTCGATATGACCGAGGACCAATTCTTCGACCTCTGCCAGATCAACAGCGATTGGCGGATGGAGCGTTCGGCGGAGGGGGAGATTGTCATTATGGCACCGACGGGTGGAGGCTCTGGTTCCAGAAACCTTAGACTTGCCGCCCAGCTAAGCGAGTGGGCGGTGCGCGATGACACCGGTGTGGCGTTTGATTCCTCCACTGGCTTCACGCTTCCCAATGGAGCCATTCGCTCGCCCGATGCTTCCTGGGCGCTGAAGTCCCGCTTGAAGGTGATCGCCCCGGCAAAAAAGGAGAAGTTCCTCCCGCTCTGCCCGGACTTTGTCGTCGAAATGGTCTCACCGTCTGATCCGCTCTCCGTAGCCCGGAAAAAGATGGAAGAATATATGGCGAACGGCGCCCGGCTCGGCTGGTTGATAGATCCCCTGCGCAAGAGGGCTTACGTTTATAGGCCGGGCTGCGAAGTAGAGCGCCTGGAGGTCCCCAAACGCCTCGCCGGCGACCCCGTGCCGGCGGGCTTCGTGCTGAAGCTTGAGCCCGTCTGGGACCGCGGCTTCTAGGCTTTTAATCCTCCGCCTGGCTCACCCTCCCGAAGTCCCTTTCAGCGCCTCAAATAACTGAAAAAATGAGACTTATTAGAGAAGTCTGCCAATTGGCAGTCTCTCCGGCGGCGTCCGAGAAAGGCTGTTGCCCCCGCGCCTTCTCTCGCGTAATATAAACAAACATGGCTGGTACTGTTTGGAAGGGCTATTTAACCTTTGGGATGATCTCGGTACCGATCCGGCTCCATGTGGCGGCGCGGGACGAGCGCGTGGGCTTCAACCAGATCCATCGGGTCTGCGGCTCGCGCATCAAGCAGCAGATCTTTTGCCCGGTTTGCGATCGCGTGGTGGAACGCTCCGAGCTGGCGAAGGGCTACGAGTATTCGAAGGACCACTACATTCTGGTCGAGGAGCCTGAGCTCGCCAAGATTGCCCCGCAGTCCAGCCAGACCATGGAGATCCTCCAGTTCGTGAAGCTCGAGGAGGTCGATCCGCTGTATTTCGACGTCTCCTACTTTGCGGTCCCCGAGGACCCGGGCCGCAAGCCCTACCAGTTACTCGTCGAGGCCATGGAGAAAACCGGCTATGCGGCGCTCGCCAAGGTGGCGATGCACCAGCGGGAATTCGTGGTGATGATCCGGCCGCGGGAGAACGGCCTGACCCTGCACACCATGTACTACGCGAACGAGGTGCGGGCCGTGGCCGAGTACGGCCAGAACGGCGGCATCGAGGTCAAGCCGCAAGAGGTCGCGCTCGCCGAACAGCTCGTCCAGAGCCTGGCCGCGCCCTTCGAGCCGCAAAGCTTCCACGATGAGTATCAGCAGCGGGTAAAGGAGCTCATCGAGGCGAAGCAGCAGGGCGTGGAGGTCACTGAGACCGAGCCGCGGCGACTCGCGCCGGTTATCGACCTGATGGAGGCCTTGCAGAAGAGCCTGGCGGCGGTGCCGAAAAAGCCGCCGGTTCGCGAGGACGTGGAAGCCCCCGCCGCCGAGGCTCCCGCCGAAGCGGACGCCGAAGCCGCCCCCCGCAAGCGCGCCGGGCGCAAGGCTTCCCGCTAAGTAGGCGGTTTCAGAAGTTCGCTAACGTATCGGAGGAAGACCGCTCCCTCACGGTCGCGGCTTCCATGAGAAGGCCGCCTCGTGTCAAGAGGACTTTCATTGGCTGGCTGACCACGA
>JBGPDC010000073.1:0-24410 GCA_041482115.1 Terriglobia bacterium
CCGCCGTAGCACGGCGAAATGGCGAAGGATTGCAGCTCCCCGGCGACGATGTCCGCCTCGGCCGGCGGCTCGAGCAGCCCGAGCGACACCGCCTCGGTGAACATCACCACCAGCAGCGCGCCCTTGGCATGCGCGATGCGGGCCGCCTCGCGGACCGGCTCGACGCAGCCGAAAAAGTTCGGGCTTTGCACCACCACGGCGGCCGTTTCCTGGTCAACCAATGATTCGAGGTGCGCGAGGTCCACCTGGCCGGTGGCGGGATCGTAACGGGCCTCGGCGACGGGCAGCCCCTGGTGCCGGGCGTAGGTCAAGTGTACCTCGCGGTATTCCGGATGCACCGCTCGCGCCACCACGGCCCGCGACCGTCCGGTCACGCGGGAGGCCATCATCACCGCCTCGGGCAGCGCCGTCGAGCCGTCGTACATGGAGGCGTTGGCCACGTCCATGCCGGTGAGCTGGCAGATCATCGTTTGGAACTCAAAGATCGAGGTCAGCGTCCCTTGGGAAATCTCCGGCTGGTAGGGCGTGTAGGCCGTGAGGAATTCGCCGCGCGAGATGAGCGCGTCCACGACCACGGGCCGGTAGTGGTGATAGACTCCGGCGCCCAGAAAACTGGCGTGCCCGGTGGCGTTTTCGGCGGCGCGCTCCCGGAAGTAGTCGATGATCTCGTACTCCGATTTTCCGGGTGGGATGCTCAGGGGCCGCTTGAGCAGCAGCGACTCGGGCAGGTGGGAGAACAACTCCTCCAGGGACGTGAGTCCCATCGAGGCGAGCATCTCCTGACGCTCGGAGTCCGATTTCGGGAGATACCGCATGGGGCCTAGTGGCTGCCCTCCGCGGCTGTATACTCCTGATAGGCGGCGGCCGTCATGAGACCCTTCACCTCGGGGGCGTTACTGAGGCGGACCTTCACCAGCCAAGCCGCGCCGTACGGATCTGCGTTGAGCTTCTCGGGTTTCGAGGCGAGTTCGTCATTGACCGCCAGGACCTCGCCGCTCACCGGGGCGAAGATCTCCGAGACCGCCTTCACGCTCTCGACCGAGCCCATGGCCTTGCCCGCCGTGATGGTCGTGCCGACTTTCGGTGTCTCGACGTACACGATGTCGCCCAGCTCCTTCTGGGCGTGGAAAGTAATCCCGATCGTGCCGGTGTCGCCCTCGACCCGAATCCACTCGTGCTCTTTGGTATAGCGATAGTCTTCCGGATACATGCTCGCTCCTGTCATTTCTTGCGCGAGTAAAACGGCGTCGGCACGATTACCGCGCCGACCGGCTGGTTGCGGATCTCGATTTCGATCCGTTGTCCAAGCCCGGCGCGCTCCACCGGCACGTAACAGAGGCCGATGCTCTTCTTGAGAAAGGGGGCCGGGGAGCCGCTCGTCACCCGCCCCGCCGGACGCCCGTCCACCCGCACCACGTAGCCGTCGCGCGCGATGCCGCGCTCGCGCATCTCGAAGCCGGCCAGTTGCCGCGCGACGCCCTGTTCCTTTTGCTTCACGAGCGCCTCGCGTCCGAGGAAGTCGCCCTTGTCGAGCTTCACGATCCACCCCAGGCCAGCTTCCCAGGGCGTGGTCGTGTCGTCGATTTCGTGTCCGTAGAGCGCCATCTTGGCTTCGAGACGCAGCGTGTTGCGCGCCCCCAGGCCGCAGGGTCGGATGTCAAACTCACGCCCGGCCTCGAGCACCGCCTTCCACACGCGCTCGGCTTCTTCCGGCGGTAGATACAACTCCACGCCGTCTTCACCGGTGTACCCCGTCCGCGCCAGGATGGCCGGGATGCCGAGCACCTCACCCCGCGCGAACCAGTAGTAGCGGATCGAGGCGAGTTCCGTCCGGGTTAGCTTCTGCACTGTAGCCAGCGCCTGCGGCCCCTGCACCGCCAGTTGTGCGTACTTCTCGCTCGCGAACTCCACCTCGGCGTCGAACCGGTTTTGATCGACGATCCACTCGTAGTCCTTGCGCTGGTTCGAAGCATTCACGCACAGGGAAAAATGCTCCGGCCCGAAGCGGTGAACGAGAATGTCGTCCACAAACGTGCCCTGCGGGTAGAGCAGGGCGGAGTATTGCACCTGGTTGTCCTGCAGCCGCGAGGCGGCGTTAGGCGTCACCCACTCGACGAGTTGCAGGGCCTGCGGTCCCCGGATCTCGACCTCGCCCATGTGGCTGACGTCGAAGATGCCCGCCCGGGTGCGTACGGCGAGGTGCTCGTCGATGATGCCCGAATACTCCCTGGGCATGTCCCACCCGCCGAAGTCGACCATTTTGGCCCCCATCGAGCGGTGGAGAGAGTAAAGCGGGGTTCGCTGCAGAGCGGTAGCCGCCCCGGCCGGTTCCATAGTCAATAGTACGGGAAGGTTGAACCCACACTGTATCACCCGCTCGAAAACGGTGTCAAACGACGGGTCGCTGCAACTGCGCCAAAGCAGTTAAGATACAGGTCATGCGACTCGCCAGCCTCTTGCTATTCACGGCGGCGCTGCTCCCTGCCGCCGCTTCCGACACGCTGGTGGACGTCGCCTGGCTCCAGTCCTATCTCAAGGACCCCGACCTCGTCGTGCTCGATAGCCGTGCCGAGGCCGACTACGCCAAGGGCCACCTGCCGGGAGCCGTTCTTATAAATGCCTGGGACTATATGGTCGACTCCTCTCCGGAGGGCGAGCGCGCTTTTCAGCAAGAGATCGCGCGCATTTTCGGTCAAGCCGGTGTGCGGCCCCGGGATCGCGTGGTCATCTACGACGCGAAGCTCGGTACGCGCGGCGCCCGCGCCTACTGGATGCTGCGCTATGCCGGCCACCCCTGGGTGCGGATGCTGGGCGGCGGGTTCGACGCCTGGCGAGGCCAGCAGTTGCCTGTTTCGACTGCGCCAGCCACCCGCGCGGCGGTGGAGTTTCATGTCCGACCCCAGCCGGCCTACATGGCCAGCGCCCGCGACTTGAATGCGCACCTGAAGGATGGCAAGGTGGTCATCCTCGACGTCCGCACGCGGGAGGAGTATGACGGCAAGACGCCGGCCACCGCCCCGCGCCGCGGCCACGTCCCCGGCGCCACGTGGATCGAGTGGACGCAGTTCCTCAACGCCGAAGGCACGGACTTCCAGTCGCCCGAGCAGCTCCGCGCCCTGCTCCAAAAGCACGGCGTGACGCCGGATACGGAGATCGTTACCTATTGCCAGCGGGGCGCGCGCGCGGCGGCCGCCTGGGCGGCTCTCGAAGCCGCCGGCTATAACAAGAGCAAGAACTACATCGGCTCGTGGAACGATTGGGCCGGTAAGAAAGAATTGCCCGTCGAGTGATCGGCCTGCGCCGCGCCTTGCTCGTCGCCGCCGCACTGTATGTGGTTTTGACGGCGGCGCCCTCCCTCCCGGTCCCCCTCGGACCGGGCCTCGACCGAAGCTGGATACTGGGCCTCCGCCTGGCTCACACGCAGAATCTTGTTGCGGGGCGGGATCTCGTCTGGACCTACGGACCGCTGGGCTGGCTCCACGTGCCCGCGGCCACGGGGTCCGGCCTCTATGCGGTGCTGGCCTATCAGCTCGGGATCTACGCGGTGTGGGCCGCGGCGCTCGTCGCGGTAGCGCTCCGCCTGAATTCCTGGCGGGTCGCCGGATGGCTCCTGTTCGTGGTCGGAGCCGCGAATCTCCTGGAGCCCCGCAGCCTGCCGGGCGCCGAGGGTGTCTGCCGCAACATGGAGCATCTGGAGGTGGCGATCCTGACCCTCGGGATGCTCGTACTCGCTCGCCGGCCGCAGCCCGGGGGACTCGCGCTCCCCCCGCTCGGCACGCTCGCTGGCGTGGCGTGTCTGGTCAAGTTCGATATGGGCGTGAAGGCCGCCTTGCTTTTCCTCTGCTTGGCGGGCTTTGCCATCGAGCGTCGTCCCCGGGCGGCTGTTGCACTGCTGGCGCTGCCGTTCACGGTCGCGGCCGGCTACGCCGCCAGTACCGGCCAGGTCACCGCTCTCCGTTCCTATCTACGATACTCCTGGGAACTCGCCTCCGGGTATTCCGAGGCCATGAGCTCTACCGGCTCTTACACCACGCTCGCTCTCGCCGTCGCGCTGCTGGCCGGGTTGCTGGTGGCAGTGCCTCTCGCCTCCCGGGATCTTCGATCGCTCCTCGCCGGCCTGCTTCCTGCCGCTGCCTGGGCGTTCTTCTGTTTCAAGCACGCGGTCGTCCGCCAGGACGCTTTTCACGCCGCGCCCTTGCCCGCGCAACTAGCGCTCGTCGCGGCCCTGCCGCTGCTTGCCGCCTCGAACGCGCGTGATCGCCGCATTCTCATCCTGTACCAGATCGCCTGCCTCTCCGTGGCGGCGTGGTTTTTCACCCGCCTCCCCGACCCCTGCCGCCACGAACTTGCCGAGCGCCTCACGTTGCGCCGCGCCCGGACCTACGCCGGCGAGGTCGCCTCCTGGCCCGCCACCTGGCAGCGCCTCGAGGCCGAAGGACGCGCCAACCTCGCCCCGTTGCGGTTGGACGACCGCTTCCATAATGCGGTCGGCTCCGGCTCGGTCGACGCCGTACCGTGGGAGGTAGCCGCGGTCGAGGCCAACGGCTGGACCTGGCGCCCGCGCCCCGTGTTCCAGTCCTACTCGGCCTACACGCCTCCGCTCGACTCGCTCAACGCCGCGCACCTCTCGAGCGCCCGTGCGGCGGACTTTCTTCTCCTGCACTGGTCCTACATCGACGGCCGCCATCCGTTCCTCGAGACTCCGCTTTCCTGGCGCGCGCTGCTCGACGCCTATGAGCCGTCCGTGCAAGACCGCGACTGGCTCCTCCTGCGTCGCCGGACCTCCCCGCGCTTTGCCGAGCCGCGACTCCTGAGCACGGCGACGGGGCGTCTCAACGAGAGCTTCACCGTACCCGCCGCCGAGGGCCTGTTAGTCCTGGCCGCGGATCTCCGCGTGAGTCTGCCGGGCAGCCTCCAGAACGCGCTGCTGCGCCTGAGTCCGGTCTATTTGGAAATCACCCGCCGGTCGGGACACCTGGAGCGCTGGCGAATCGTCCGGGCGAACCTGCCGAGCGGTGTGATTGTGAGTCCGCTGCCAGAGGGCCTGGAGGGCGTCGCGGGCCTTGCCCGTGGTAACTCCCTGATCGCCGAGGACCCCGTAACCTCGCTCCGCTTCGCGGCCTCCCGCCCTTATCAATACGCCGGCGAAATCCCGCTGCGCTGGTACGTCTTGCCCGACCGCCGCTAAGCCGCGAAGCCGTGCTGCCGGCGGTGGTGCGGCCCGTCGAAATTCTGCGTGGACTTGAACAACTCGTGCCGCCCATCGCTGGCCTCGTCCTTCACCCGACTCAGCAGCTTCCTCTTCTCGCTGTCCGGCATGGGCTTGAAGTTCCGGGCGATGGTCAGATCCTGCTGCAGGTCTTGCATCGACTCGATTCCGACCACCAGCGAGGCCACGGGCAGGCTCAACGCGTAGCGGATACAGTCCTGCGCGCTGACCCCCGCCTCTATAGGAAGCCGGCCCCGCGGCGTGCCTCCCGCGAGACTCTTCATCCCGAGGATGCCGACCCGCTGCTTCAGGCACACCGGCGCCACCTCGCGCTGGAAGCTGCGGTAGTGGGCGTCCATCACGTTGATGGGCATCAGGGTCGCGTCCCAGGGAGGGTCCTGGGCGAGCATCTTGAGATGAATGCGCGGATCTTTATGGCCCGTGAAACCGAGGTAGCGTACCTTGCCCGCCTTCTGCGCCTCGAGGGCCGCCTTCAGGCCGCCTTTCTCTAACACCCAATCCGGATCGCTATCGTAGACCAGCTCGTGGAACTGCCACAGGTCGATGCGATCGGTGCGCAGCCGCTTCAGGCTGTCTTCGAGGCAGCGCCGGGATCCCGCGTAGTCCCGCTCGCAGTTCTTGGTCATCAGGAAGACCTTGTCGCGCCGGCTTCCGCTGGAGAGCGCCTCTCCCATGATCAGCTCGGCCCCGCCGTCGTGGTAGTCCCAGGCGTTGTCGAAGAAGGTGAGGCCCTCGTCGATGGCGGCGTGCATCACGCGGACGGCTTCCTTCTTGTCCTTTATGTTGCCGATGTGCCAGCCGCCCAGGCCGAGGATCGACACGCGCTCCTTGGTCCGCCCGAGCACGCGCGTCGGGAGGCCGCTCGCGCTGGGCTGGGTCTGGGCGAGCACGTTCCGGGCGAGCGCCGCCGCCGTCGCCGATCCGAGGAGCGTATGAAAAAACTGCCTGAAGTTGGAGGCCGCCATGATTATTTCTCAGCGGCGAGTATAGCCTAGCTGCCCGCGACGAGAAGGTTGCTTCAGAAATCGGTCCCGACTGGCTATCGTGCGCATCAGCGGCGGCTCGGCGTGACGCCGGCCGTAGCACGTCGGAAACGAGATTATCGGTTCTCAACCGTGCGGCCGAATCGGCTGCAACGCATATCTAGGCCTTGCGAGGCATACGGAGCCGACCAAACTCCCGCCACTGCTGCATGGACCCCTTCGCCGCTTCCTGCGATTGTTGCCTCGATAGACCCATCCGCCTAAAGTCCGCGACCAAGTGCCTGTAGAGCATATCCTCCCAAATCTTGCCGAACCCAGTGTCAGGTCATCGCCTGCCGCTCGCCGCTTCGGCGCGTGCCTGGTTTAAGCGGCACTCACTTCAACAAGCTCACTCTCGGAGCTGGGCTTGGGCACCGCGAGACCATCCTGCCGGAGGCTCTCGATATGGAAAGCGATGGCCTCGCGGATCAGCCCGAGAACTTCCTCCCTCGTTTCGGCCACAGCAACGCAACCCGGCAGGTCTGGGACTTGGGCTCCCCAGCTCGTCTCGCCGCGCTCAATGATCACCACGTAACGCATTGCAGTTTTCCTCACTTCTTCAGGCCAGCCTGCTTGAGAATGGCGTTGAGCGTGCCTGGCGGGACGTCTACGCTTGCCTTCCCCGCGACTGTGACAACCCCGGGCTTGTTGACGTGCTTGAACTGTCGATGGCTCCCTCTGGTACGCACTAACCGCCAGTCGGTCTCCTCCAGTAGATGAATCAAGTCTCGGACCTTCAATCTGCCTCCAGCTTCGCATATTCGCGGGCGTCAACGGTAGCCAGTGAAAAAAGCCCGCTTCCGCACGGTGGGTTCGGCAAGTCGTTCATTCTGCTGAGCTGAAAAAGGGTGCAAATCCGCACCCTTTTTTCTGGCCAAGGACTAGGGCCTCACGATCGTCCGCCCAGGCGGCGGTCGTTGCCTCGGCTGCCCGGCAACGGCGAAGGGGGTGCTCTCGGTGCGTGGCGCAGCCGACGCCGTAGAGTCCGGGCTCGCTGGTGAGGACCTTGACGATCACCTGGTGGTCGGGGCCGGGTTGCTTCAGTGGCCCAGGCCGTGGCGGTCAGCAGAGCGCCGGGGCCAGCCAGCAGGCCGCCACTTTCAACGCCGAGCGTCGGTTTATGCGCCGTCTCCTCCGAGTGGGATTGAAAACAATTCTACGCCCGTTGAGACGAAGTGGCTGGGGGAAAATAGGGGGCGGCCCAAGGAAGTGGGCCGCCCCGCGAGGAGATGCTCTAGGGAACGTCGATGGCAACCTTCAAGACGCCGTCGGCTCGCGAGCTGAAGAGCTCGTAGGCCGCGGCGATGCGGTCCAGGGGAAAGCGGTGCGTGAGCAGGGGACGCAGGTCCATGCGGCCGGCCTCCACGAGGCGCATCAGGCGCGCCATGCGCTCCTTGCCGCCCGGACAGAGCGTGGTCACGATCTTGTAATCGGCCAGGCCCGCGCCGAAGGCCTCGAGTGGGATGCGCAGGTGGCCGGAATAGACGCCGACGCTCGAAAGAGTTCCGCCCGGACGGAGCGTGCGCAAGGCGTTCTCGAAGGTTCCCTGCGTGCCGAGCGCTTCGATGGCGACGTCCACGCCACGGCCGTTCGTGTGGGCGCGGATCTTGTCTACCGGGTGGTCGTCTCCGAGCAGCGTGAGGGTGGCGCCAAAGTCCCAGGCCAGGGACAGGCGGTGCGGATCGGTATCCACAGCGAAGATCTGTGCCGCGCCCATGAGCTTGGCGCCGAGCGTGGCGCAGAGGCCGATGGGACCTTGCGCGAAGACCGCCACCGTATCGCCGAGGCGGACGTGGCCGCTCTCGGCGGCCGAGAAGCCCGTGGAGGCGATATCGGCCAGCAAGATAACCTGTTCGTCGGCGAGGCGATCCGGGATGAGCGTGAGGTTGGCCTGCGCGAAGGGCACGCGGACGTATTCGGCCTGCGCCCCGTCGACGGTGTTGCCGAAACGCCAGCCTCCCAAGGCCCCGCCGCACTGCGAGGTGTCACCGCCGAGACAGGGCTCGCACTGGCCGCACGGCGTAATGGCGCCGACGAGCACCCGCTGTCCGACCTCGTATCCGGTCACGCCGGGGCCGAGCTCGTGGATGACGCCGACCGCCTCGTGTCCGATGGTGAGGCCGGGGGGGACCGGGTATTCGCCGCGCACAATGTGGATGTCGGTGCCGCAGATGGTTGTCAGGCGGACGCGAACCACGGCTTCGCCGATGCCGGCGGTCGGGATGGGCTTTTCCTCGAGACCAAATTTGCCAGGGCCGCGAAAGACATTGGCCCACATCAGACCGTGGGTCAGGGGGAGGGTGCTGCGAGCCTCCATGGTGGTCTGCATAGCGCTTCGCTCCTGGTGGATGGGTTCCGAGGAAGTAAAATGCACGCTGCCCGCCAAAGCTGGAGCTGTTGAGGCGAAGGCGGTTAGATGGGCCTAAGCAAACGCCCTGCGCGAAATCACCCTAAAAAAGCAGCTTGACGCCAAATTGAATGCTGCGAGGGCCACCGGAGCTGAAGAGCGGTCCCAGGAGGCCGCCGGAGGCCTGGTTGGCCATCTGCTGGGAGAGGCCGAAGCTGGAGCCGGTCGTGAGCAGGTGATTGCCGGAGGCGGCCGGGCTGGCGAAGTTGGGGTGATTGAAGAGATTGAAGAACTCCGCGCGGAACTGCAGACGGAGCTTCTCGGTAAGCGGGGTGGTCTTCAAGATGCCGAAGTCGAGCTGGTAGAGACCCGGCGAGCGTAGGAGGTTGCGGCCGGCGTTGCCGTAAGTCCCGCGCGCCGGAGTGGCGAAGGCCGCGAGGTTCGCGACCTGGAAAGGCGGCGCGGAGGAAGTGAGGTACAGCGGCTGTCCGGGGACCACATTGGGGCGCTGGTCGCTCGCCGCGTTGGAATCGCCGTTGCCGGCGATGTCGCGGCCGAGGAGCGGCGTGTACGGGAGGCCGGTTTGGGCGGCGAAGAGTCCTTGGATGGACCAGCCGCCGAGGAGACGCTGCCGCACGGGAAGGTCGTAGGAGAAGGCCAGCGTGAAGTTGTGGCGGATGTCGAAGTCGCTCGACGCATGTTCGGCGCGGAGGTTGTAAGGGTTCGACGCGGTGAAGCTCGAAGACACCGAGGTGCCGGTGACGTTCGAAACGTAGTCGAGGGAATGGGCCCAGGTGTAGGAGGCGAGGAAAGTGAGTCCGCTCTCAAGGCGGCGCGTGGCGTGAAGCTGCAGCGCGTGGTAGCTCGAGGCGGCCGTGGTCTCGAGGAGCTGGAGCGCGCCCGGGGAGAAGTTCGGGTTCGGGGCGTTGCCGCTGGCGTCCAGCAAATTCAGCGGGCGGAAGCGGATGAGGCGGCGTCCGAGAGCGCCGACGAAGGCAGCTTGGACGACCGTGTGCCGGTCGACGAGGCGCTGCAGGCTCAGGTTGTAGTGATAGGTGTAAGGGGTCCGGAAGTTCGCGGGGTCATAAACGGCGGCCGAACCAAAGGGGGGCTGGCCGGTGATAGTTGTCTGGACGAGCGACGGATCGATGGGGACGCGGAACGAGCCGCCGGCCTTGGAGCCAGCCACGAAGTTGGTGATCTTGAACGGCGGGCCGATGGCGGGGCGAAAGGCGTTGGGGGTGGGCAGGTCGTAGAACACTCCGGCGCCCCCGCGCACCACGGTGCGAGCATCATCGGTGAGCTGCCAGGCGAAGCCCAGGCGCGGCGCGAAGTTGTTGTGGTCGCCGTTGTGGAGCGGGCTGCCGGGTGTGCCGAGCGTGGCGGTGGGGAGGTTCGAGAGTCCGGTAATAGGACTGAAGCGGTCGTGGGCTTCGGCGGGCACGGTGTCTAGCTCGTAGCGCAGTCCGAGATTGAGCCGGAAGCGGCGGGTGAGCGGGAGGTCGTCCTGGGCGTAGGCGGCGAAGTTGGTGAAGCGGATGCCGAAGCCGGTGCGGGCCACCTGGCTGAAGAAGAAGCTGGGCTGATTGTCGACGACGTCTTGAACGGTGTCGAAGAAGTAAGCCCCGCCGGTCAGCGGCTTCAGGTTGATATTGTCCTGGACGCGCCGGATCCAGCCGCCGAAGCGCAGGCTGTGGCGGCCGTGGATGACGGTCAGGTTGTCGGTGAAGCTGAACAGGTTGCTCGCCTGGACGAAGGGCGGGCTGTAGACGGCGGCAAACGGCAGGCTGAAGACGAGAATGCCGGGCTCGCTCACTTCTCCCGACGCCCCGGCGGACACGGCGCGAGCGCCGCCGAAATCATCGAGCGAGCCGAAGGTGGCATTGGCGCTGCGCACCATCCCGAAGCGAGCTTCGTTGTGCACCAGCGCCGAAAAGCGGTGGATGTGCGAGAGCGCCACGTTCTGGAGCCGCGTGGGACTGTTGATGAGGAAGTTCAGATAGAAGTTACGGGTCACGCCCAAAGAGTCGCTGAAAGAGTACCGTGCGAAGAAGTCGTCGCGGTCGGTGAGCCGGTGGTCCACGCGAAAGCTGAGAGCGTTCTCGCCCACCAGGTTGCGGCTGGTGGCAAAGTAGGGGGCGGTGCCGTCGGGGCCGCCCGGGCCCGTGGGTAGCGGGTAGAGATCGAGCAACGGGCGCACGGCCGGCGGCGCTGCGGCGCGGGCGGCGATCGACGGCACGCGGCCGTTCGAGGAGACCCCCAGGCGCTGGCGGAGTCCTTCGAAGGTGCCGAAGTAGAAGGTGCGGTCACGCCGCAGAGGACCGCCGAGGGTCCCGCCGAAGAGGTTGTTCCGCGCGGGGGTCTTGGGCACGCCGTTGGCATTGAAGAAGAAGTCGTTGGCGTCGAGGGCGCTATTCCGGAGGAATTCGTAGGCGCTGCCGTGGATCTCGTTGGCCCCGCCCTTGGAGTTAACGTTGACGACGGCCCCCGAGAACCCCCCGAACTCGGCGGCGTAGAGTTGCGTCTGCACCTTGAACTCCGCCACGCCATCGACGGAAATCAGCGAGAAACTGGAGCCGCCCTGTCCCACGGCGGTGTCGCTGCCCGGAGAAAGGCTGATGCGGCCCCGCGCGGAGCCCCCGGCGTTCACGTTGATGCCGTCGATGAGAATGTTGTTCGACATGTCGCGCTGGCCGTTGGCGTTGAAGGGGCCGGAGGGCGACGAGGGGGCGTCGAGACTGCCGGTGACGCCCGGAGTGAGGCGCGCAAGCTGGAGGAAGTCGCGTCCGTTGAGGGGCAGGTCGCGAATCAGTTTCTCGCCGAGCACGGCGCCTAGCTCGGAGGTCTCGGTCTCGACCAGCGGAGCGAGCGCGGTGGCGCGGGTCTGCTGGGGAAGCGTGGCTAGGGTCAGAGTGAGATCCACTCGTTGGATCGCGTTCACGGCGATCCGAATATTACTTGCGGTGCCCGGGGCGAAATTCGGCGCGGAGGCTTCGACGTCGTAGCCGCCGGGCGGCAGGAAGTCCACGGCGTACTCGCCGCGGGCGCTGGTCGTGGTGGTCCACGCGAGGCCGGTGGAGGGGTTGGTGGCTCGCACGACGGCGCCGGGGACGGCGGCGCCGGAGGGGTCCAGGACGGAACCGACCAGTCGCGCCCGCTGGGCCGCCAGCGGCGCGGCAAGTAAGAACAGCAGGATCAGAGCGTAACTGGCACGTAAGAGGCTCACAAAGCTGTTATAGCGTCGGAAGGCGGCTAACCGTTGTTAATTGTCGCGTGCTGGGCGAGGTACTCGACCGCTTCGGCGGGCGTCTTCGCGAGCCGGATCAGCTTTTCGCCGAACTCCTGCCACCTCGACCGCTCGGCCTCGGCGAGGCGCACGCGCTCCAGCACCGGCGCCCAGAATTCCATCGCCACGCAGGGACGCGCCGCGAGCGCGCGCTTGTTCAGACACTCCCACACGGCCGACAGTTCCAGCAGCGTTCCCGTGCCGCCTTTCAGTACGACATAGCCGTGTCCTTTGTCGATCAGGGCAAAGAGGCGGTCCTGCCAGCGGGGCACGTCTATCTGTTCGTTCAAATACGCGTTCGGCTGCAGCCGGTAGAACGGAGTGGTCAGCCCGATGGCGTAGCCGCCGGCCTCCCGCGCCCCGCGCGACACCGCTTCCATGGCCCCGTAGTAGCCGCCCGAGCACACGGCGAACCCGGCCCGCGCCAGGGCAGTCCCCAATTCGCGCGCTTCTTCATAGTCCGCCGAGCCGGCCGCAGGCGACGAACTCCCAAACACGCTAATGATTTTCATTTCTATAAAGAGAATGTAACACCCGGCGACACCACTCACTGGTATCCTGGTACTTCTCAAATTTCTACAGTATCAGGAGGGCCCCCACCATGATCCTGCGATGGCTGTGTATCGGTGTCTTGGTTTGTCTCGCACCCTTTGGCGCCCGCGCCCAACAGGCGCTGACCGGCGCAGTGACCGGCTCCGTGCTCGACGCCTCCGAGGCGGTCGTCCCGAACGCCCGCGTCACCGCCCGCAACCTCAACACCGGCCTGGAGCGCACGGCGAATACCGACGCTCGCGGCCTCTACAGTATCCTCGTGTTGCCCGTTGGAGAATACGAAGTCACGGCCCAGGCCGCAGGTTTCAATGACGCCAAGGCCGGACCAGTCCGCGTCGGCGTAGGCCAGGTGGTCACGGTGCAACTGCGCCTGAGCGTCGGCACAGTGGCCGAGCAGGTGACAGTGGCCTCTCAAGCGGCGGCGATCGAGACGACGCGCAGCAGCATGGCGACGTCAGTTGACAACGATCAGATCTCGAAACTGGGCCTCAATGGCCGCGACTTCCTGAATTTTCTGCTCCTCACGCCGGGCGTGACCAAGGATGTCCGCACCGGTGACCTCAGCTTTGCCGGCCAGCGCGGGACGTTGAACAACCTGCAGGTCGATGGCGTCGACAACAACAACAACTTCTATGGGCAGGCGCTGGGGCGAACGGGCTCGGGCCGCGCACCGTACCAGTTTAGTGTCGATACGGTGGATGAATTTCAGGTCAATACCAGCAACTACACCGCGGAGCTCGGCCGCGCCGGCGGTGCGGTGATCAACGTCGTGACCAAGTCCGGCACGAACGACTTTCACGGCTCCGCTTTTGAGGTCTTCCGCGACCGCTATATGAACGCCAATACCTGGATCAACAACTCCGTCGGACGTCCTCGCCAGCCGTTCCACATCAACCAGTTCGGCGGCACGCTGGGCGGCCCCGTCAAGAAGAACAAGGACTTCTTCTTTGCCAACTATGACGGCCAGCGCCGGCTGCTTCCCAACCCGGTGTTTCTGGGTGTCCCCATCCCCGCGGCTCTCATCACACCGGGAAACTCGGCCGCGATTGCCAAACTGACCGGGCTGCTTACACCCTACACCCTGGCTTACAACCAGGACGTCTTCCTCCTGAAGAACGACCTTCAGATCAACGACAAGCACCGCCTCTCGGTGCGCTACAACTATCAGAAGTTCAACGGCGAGGGACTGGAATCTTCGGGCAACCAGGTAGCCTTGGAGCACTCTGGCCTCGCCCAGGTCCGCACGGATACCGTGGGGGCGTCGCTTTCGAGCGCCTTCAGCGCGGCCCTGTTGAACGAATTCCGGTTCCAGTATTTGCGCGACGACGAGCCGGGCATTCCGAACAGCCTGGGGCCCGAGACCGTGCTGCGCCACAGCGGCGTCACGGC
This sequence comes from Terriglobia bacterium, assembly GCA_041482115.1. Classification (GTDB taxonomy): domain Bacteria; phylum Acidobacteriota; class Terriglobia; order Bryobacterales; family JACQDG01; genus JBGPDC01. The sequence goes on from JBGPDC010000073.1 coordinate 13,827, forward strand.
GCTTACCTTTGGGTCTAGTTCCATCAGCCCGCGCTACGCCAACATCAAGGGCTGGCAGTTCGCGGATAACTTCACCCGTACCTCCGGCCGTAACACCTGGAAGTTCGGCGTCGACATCAACCACAACCGCATCGAGAACTACTTCGCCGGCAACGCGCGCGGGTCCTACACCTTCAACAGCTACGACGACTATTTCGCCGGCCGCCCGGCTTCCTTTGTGCAGGCCTTTCCGGGCGCGGGAACACCCGGCTTCGTTACCAAGCCGGACTTCACGGAGCTGGGTTTCTATGCGCAGGATGAGTTCCGCCCTACGGCCAAGCTGACGTTGAACGTCGGCCTCCGCTACGATCTCGCCCTGCTCACCCAGCCGCCGGTCAAGAACCCCGATCCGCAGCTCGCAGCCTTCGGGGTGGACACCAGTTCCCTCGAAAACGATAAGAACAACGTCGCACCGCGCTTCGGTTTTGCGTACCGCCCGCTCAACTCTGACCGCCTCGTGGTGCGCGGCGGTTACGGTTTTTACTTCGGCCGCACCCCGCAGATTTTGGTTTCGACGGCCTACAACCAGAACGGCATTAGCGCTGCCTCGCTGACCTTTACGGGCGCCGATATTCCGGCCTATCCCGGCAACTTCTCGTCCCAGCCCGCCGGCGGTACGCTGGCGACTCCTTCCATTTTGTTCTTCGACAAGACTTACGCCTCGCCGCTCACCATGCAAGGCTCGCTCGGCGTCGAGTACGAAGTTCAGCCGAATACGACGGTCGGCGTCACCTACATCAACGTCCGCGGCGAGCACCTGACGCGGACGCGGGACATCAACCTGTATCCGGCCGACCCAGTATCTGTGAACCTGCCGGGCCTCGGGCTGCGCACGCTGCTGCGGCACCCTGGCTCGCAAGGGAGTCCTCTAAGGCCGATGTCCCATTTCGCCCGCGTGGAGGCCTTCGAGAGCGGCGCCGATAGCTTCTACAACGGCCTCACGCTCTCTTTCCGGCGGCGCTTCGCTCGCCGCTACCAGGTGCAGCTTGCCTATACGTACTCGAAGGCCATTGACACCGTCGTCGACTTTACCAACGTCGTTCCCTTCAATCCGACCGACGAGGTGAAGCACCCGCAGTCCGGTCTCTACCCCGGTCTGGACCGTGGGCCGAGCGTGAACGACCAGCGCCACCGTGTGGTTACGAACTTCCTGTGGGAGCTGAACTACCTGGACCGTTCGTCGAACCTGGCGCTGCGGTACGCCCTGGGCGGCTGGTCGCTGAGTGGCATCATCCTGGCCCAGACCGGGCAGCCCTACTCGAACGCCGTCGGCGGTGATGCCAACAATGACACCAACGGCACTACCGACCGCGTCCCGCAGGATGGGCGCAACACCAACTACGGCCCCACGATTTCGAACTATGATCTCCGGATAGCGAAATCGATTCCCCTGTGGGAGCGGCTTCGCTTCCAGTTGGCCCTCGATCTGTTCAACGCCTTCAACCAGGCGAATTTCCTGGCCGGCGACGTGCGCAACGGGCGCTATAACTTCGCGTTCACAAGCGGGGCGCCGGTGTTTACACCGACGACCAACTTTGGGACCTACTCCAAGCAGACGCTGGATAACCGGATTCTGCAGATTTCCGGGAAGATCACGTTCTAGGTGGACGCCACCAGTTTGCCGAGGTATGATCCTTCCAGTTAGCTGAGACCCAGGTCCCCATAGAGCCGGTAGGTCTTTGCGGAATGGAAAATCATGCCAAGTAGAGTTGGCCCGGTGAGGCGCTGGAGTGCTCTTCTTTTGGCGTTCTGCCTGTTGGCCGAAGTCGCCCCGGCGGAATCGAAACCGCTGGAACTGAAATGGAACGAATTGTCTTCCATGATCGCCGGGCATCGTGTGGAGCTCACGCTGCCCGAGGGCGCGACGATCCAAGGCGAAGCCGTAGCAGTTAGGGAAGACACCCTGCTGGTCGATGTCCAGAAGTCGTCCGGCGTGAAAGCTTACCCCAAGGGAAGCGCCACGATCCCGCGCGCGTCCGTCAACCTGATCAAGCTGGAGCGGGCGCGTGGCTCCGCGGGCCGGACGCTCGGCACCATAGGCGGCGTGCTTACGGGACTGGTGGTGGGCGGCTATACGGCGGCCGTCGCGACTGACAATGCCTCGACGGCGATCCCTCTGTTTCTGGGAATAGCGACCGGCATCAGCATTGCCGGCTACTACTTGGGGCGGGCGGCCGACCGGCGGGTCACGTTAATCCGCGTGGTGCCCTAAACTACAGGCCCCTGAAAAAGGCCGGCGACCGCTCCCTCACGGTCGCGGCTCTGAACGCCGATCGTTGATTGAAAAGCGCTACTGAGCCGCGCGCGTCAGCAAGCGGTTTCGGAAATGTCGTTTTCGCCTTACTTCTTCTTCTCCGCCTCCAGCGCCTTTACCGCCCGCTGCAAGTCCGCCAGGCGCTGGAACACCGCCGTCGACCGCAGCCAGTGCAGGTTGTCGAAGGCCGGGGAGCCGGAGATCTTCTGGCCCGCCGGCACGTCCGACCCGACGCCGCTTTGCGCGGTCACGATCACGTTGTCGCCTAAGTGCAGGTGATTGATGATACCCACCTGCCCGGCCAGCACCACGTTGTTCCCCAGCACCGTGCTCCCGGCGATGCCGGTTTGCGAGCAGATGATGGCGTTCTCTCCCACGCGGCAGGCATGTCCGATTTGCACCAGGTTGTCGAGCTTCGACCCCTTTCCAATGCGCGTCTCGCCCACCGCCGCCCGGTCGATGCAGGTGTTGGCCTGAATCTCGACATCGTCCTCGATAACGACTATTCCGGCCTGCGGAATCTTGTAGTGCGTGCCGTCGGCCCGGCGCGCGAACCCGTAGCCGTCGCCGCCGATCACCACGCCGTTTTGCAGGATCACGCGGTGACCCACTCGGCAGAACTCCCGCACTACCACGCCAGCATGCGCGCAGCAGTCGTCCCCCATCTCGACCCCGTCGTAGAGCACGACGTGGGCGTGCAGCACCGTCCGCTCCCCAATCCGCGCGTTCTCGCCAATCACCACGTAAGGCCCGACTCTAGCTCCCGCCCCCAACCGGGCGGTCTGGGCGATTACGGCCGTCGGATGCACGCCGGCGGGTGGCTGCGGCGGCTGGTAGAAAAGCTCGAGCGCCCGCGCAAAGTCCAGGTAGGGATTCTCGGACACCAGCACCGGGATCGCCGGCCTCTTCGCCTCCCGGCCGAGGATGATGGCCCCGGCGCGCGTCGTCTGCAGCCGGGGCAGATATTTGGGGTTCGAGAGGAAGGTCAGCTCCGCCGGTCCGGCTTCGTCGAGCCCCGCCACCCCGGTGATCTCGACTTCGCCCGCGCCAGCCAGCTCGCAGCCTAATGTCTTCGCAATTTCAGACAGCTTCATGGCCCCACACCACCATCAGGATGCCCGCCAGCGCCAGGAACGTGCCGAACGGCAGCTCGTAGGCCAGGCCCTTGCGGAACACCAGAATGAAGACCAACCCTATCACCGCGCCGAGCACCGAGGCTAGCAGCACGGTCCAGAAGGCCGGCAGCAGCCCGAGGAACGCGCCGATCAGCGCCATCATCTTCACGTCGCCGAAACCCATGCCCTCGCGGAACCGCAGGCGGTAATAAAGCTCCGCGACCAGGTGCAGCAGCCCGGCCGCGAGCGCCGCGCCGGTTAGGGACTCGACGAACGAGATCACCACCAGTCCCGGCCGCCAGCCCGCCAGTCCCAGCAGCGCTCCCATTAAACCCGCCGGCAGAGGTTGCACCAGGCTCAGGAGCAGGCCCACGCCGGCGCCTCCGAGCGTGATCTCGTCCGGCAGGATCCGGTCTCTCAGGTCCGCCACTCCTAACGCCAGCATCATGGCGACAAACAGCGCGGCCTTCACGGCGAGCAGCGTGGCGCCGTACCTGGCCGCCACCACGGCAAACAGCACTCCGGTGGCCGCCTCCACCAGCGGATACTGCCACGAAATGACCGCCCCACAATCGCGGCAGCGGCCTCGCAATAGGAAAAAGCTCAGCACCGGAAGGTTGTCGTACCACCGTACCGTCTCGCCGCAATAGGGGCAGCGCGACCGCGGCCGCACCACCGATTCATCCTTGGGCAGGCGATAAATGCAGACGTTCAGGAAGCTGCCAACCAGCAGCCCCAACACCAGCGCCGCGGCTACCGTCACGGTCGTGCGCGGCCTGCCACCGCTTGGCCGACCGCCAGCCGGTATGCCTCTTCGGTGCGGCTCACCATTGCCGCCGCGCTGAACCGGCGGTGCACCTCCTCGTAGGCGGCGGCCGCCCGCCCCGCCGCCGCTTCGGGATCGTCCCGGACCTCCCGCAGCGCCGCCGCCACGTCCGGCGCCTGGTTCTCGACGAGCAAGCCCGTGCGCCCGTGCTCCACGACCTCCGGAATCCCGCCCACCGCGCTCGCAATCACCGGTACGCCTTGCGCCATCGCCAGCAAAATCGCCGATCCCAGCCCCTCACTGTAACTGAGATAGAGGAACACGGAGGCCGCGGCAAGATCTTTCTGAAGGTCCACGGAGAACTGTACTTCTACGCCAGCCTCCCGGCAAGCGGCGGCGGCGAGCGCGCTGCCCTTGGCCGGGTCGCTGGTCGCCGGAGCTACTACCAGCCGCTGCCCGGTCCGGGGCTCCGGTGGCGAGCCGACCTCCACCCCGTCATAAACCACGGTGATTTTCTCGTCCGCCACGCCGGCCGCCGCCAACTGGCGCCTCACAAATTCACTCACCGCCAGATAGCGCGCCGCCCGCTGGTACTTCCAGCGCGAAAGCGCCCCCGTTCGAATCGGAAACGCCACCCGCCGCGACACCACCACCGGACACTCCCCGGCCGCCAGCACCGCGAGCGTGTGGGACCGGGCATCATGGGCATGCAGCAAGTCCGCTCGCCGGGCGAATCTCGCGACCGCCGCCGCCCCAATCGGACGCGTTTCGAATCCTGCCGCCGTGCTCGCCTTGAGCAGACCCCCGTCGGGGCGGGCCAGAATCATCTGCTCATGCCCCCGGGCCGCGAGTCCCCGGGCCAGCAGCAGCGCCTGGTGCTGCCCGCCGCGCATTTCACGCCCGGTGTCCAGGTGCACTATCCGCATCCGCTCATGTTCCGTGCCTTGGCGTACTTCGTGAACACATACGTCGCCGCCATGTAGGCAATCACCAGTCCCTCGAAGCCATCCTGAAACCCGCGCTGCAGGAAGTAGGTCTTGAAGAAGGTCCACGGCGGCGCCACCAGCAAGCGCCACAGCGGCGCGGAGGCGCCCTGCGCCACCATCTCTTGTGCCGCGAGCGTCGTGTAACGATCGATCGTCCGCAGGTGCTGCGAGAGGGACGAGCAGGTGTAGTGCAGCAGATTCGATTGCAGATGCGCCAGCCGCCCGCTGACTTTCACCGACTCGTGCACGTAGTCGCCCACCCAGCGCGCCTTCCGCCGGTCATAGAGCCGGACCTTACGATCCGGATACCAGCCCGAGTGCAAGATCCAGCGGCCCATATACTGGGCCATACGCGGAATGGTATAAGCGTCGGCGTGCGCACCGGAGCGCTTGATCTCCCAGATCTCGGCCTCCAGTCCTTCGCTCAGCGCCTCGTCGGCGTCGATCGAAAGGATCCAGTCGTGCTTCGCCTGCTCGGCGGCGTAGTTCTTCTGCTTCGCGTAGCCCGGCCATTCGGATTCGATGACGCGCGCGCCCAGCCGTCCCGCGATCGCGACGGTCCGGTCGCTCGAGCCGGCGTCCACCACTACGATCTCATCGCAGCACCGCAGCGACTCGAGCGCGCGGGCGACGTTCGCTTCCTCGTTCAGCGTCACCACCGTGGCCGAGATCTTCAGCACTCGGTTGAAACCCTCTAGTTGGTCACGATCGGGCTGGCCATGAAGGAAAGCAAAAAGATGAGCAGCGACAGCAACCCCAGTTTGCCCCTCACCCCTCCGAGCGGCGCCTCATCATAGACCACCGGATGCCGCGAGGCAAAAAAGAACAGCACCACCGCCCAGAACAGCCATACCCACCAATAGATCAGTCCCAGCGGGATCAGCAACACCAGAAACACCCGCGACAGCCGCTTGTGCTTTTCACCGACGAAGGCGTAAAGAATGTGGCCGCCGTCGAGCTGTCCGATGGGCAGCAGGTTGAGCGCCGTCGCGAACACCCCGATCCACGCCGCCCGCCCGATCGGGTGCAGGTAGATCGAGTGCGGATCGACGCCTGGAAAGACCGCCTTCTCCAGCAGCCACAGCAGCGCCGGCTTCCCAAAGAGAACGCTGCCCTCCTGCGGCACGCCCGCGATGATTTTCGAGTAGGCGAGACCGATAGCCAGCGCCGGCAGCAGGAACACGAAGCCTGCAATCGGACCCGCGATGCCGATATCGAACAGCGCCCGCCGCGAGTAGATCGGGCTGCGGATGCGGATGAACGCGCCCAGCGTTCCGATCAGCGTCGGCGCCGGCAGGAAGTAGGGCAGGGAAGCATCGATGCCATAGTGCACGCACGCCAGGTAGTGTCCAAACTCGTGCGCCAGGAGGATTGTGAGAAGCGTGAAGGAAAACGGCAGCCCCGCCGCGAGTTGCCGCGGCTCCGCCCACATCTCGGTGTAGGCCGGCAAGTCGGTTTCCATGTCGAACGACGGCCGGTTGTGCGCGAAGTTATAGCTCAGGCGCGCACCCACCAGCGTGGTCGAGTAGACGGTCAGCAGGAACAGCAGGGCATGCAGCCAGTAGCGCTGCTGGAAGCGGCGCGGCTCGGGCGGGCGCGCCGTCGTCGCAGTCCACGAGTAGACCGGCTCCGGATAGGAACGGGGATCAGACATGAAACCGGCCCGCCGCAGCGGGCTGCTTCCCATTGTCGCAAGGGGTGAAAACGTCCGGCAACGCGCGCTCGCGAACTCCTAGAGCGTCTGTAACTCTTTGCCGGGCTTGAATCGCACCGCTTTTCCCGGTGGAATAGTAACCTCCGCCCCGGTGCGCGGATTGCGTCCGATCCCCGTCTTGCGCGGCTTCACGTTGAAAACCCCAAAGCCCCGCAATTCAATCCGGTCGCCACGCTCCAAGGCTCGCTTCATGGTCTCGAACACGGTCTCGACCGCCATCTCGGCCTTGGTCTTCGTGATTCCGGTCTTGGTCACCACTTGGTTGATGATGTCGAGCTTGATCATTCGAGCCTCGTGCCAGTGGATCTCCCTCTGTAAGTTAGAAGTCTAGGTTAGGCAAAGGGTTAGCCTTTGTCAAGGAATCTCCGCAGGGTCTCTGGACGGGGGCCCGGGGGCCGGGCCGAATTTCCGTTGCAGCCCCCAGGTTCGTGGTAATATTATGGCTCGGGCGCGGAAGGCAGGACCCAGGGGTTCTCGCCGCGCTCAGACGCCGATTTTTTAGTGGATGCTGTTTAATCTGGGTTCTCCAGACTGCCGGGATTGTGAGCCTATGGATTGGCTCGCGATCCCTTTTTTGTTGGTGACCCGGTTTCGGAGCCCGGCTCCGCGAGGAGGTTAGCATACCGCCGCCTAGATCATTTCCGCCGCGCCGAGACCGGCGCGAGAACGTCAACTCATCGATCCGCGCCCGCGAAGTCCGGGTAGTTTTCCCGGACGGTCAAGTAGAAGTGCTGCCCACGCCTGTGGCCGTACGGCGGGCCAAAGAACTCAATCTGGACCTGGTCCTGGTTTCGCCCACCGCCGATCCACCCGTCGCCAAAGTCATCGACTACGGCGTCTTTACCTACCAGCAAAAGAAGCGCCAGCACGAAGCCAAGAAGAAGCAGCACGTGATGGAGCTGAAGGAAGTCAAGTTCCGGCCCAACACCGACGACCACGACTACGGCTTCAAGAAGAACCACGCCTTGCGCTTCCTGCAGGAAGGGAACAAGGTGAAGTGCACCGTCGCCTTCCGGGGCCGCGAGATCACCCACACCGATCTCGGCCGCCAGTTGCTGCAAAAGCTGGTCGTGGAGCTCGGCGAGCATGGCGCCGTCGAGGGCACCCCGCGCATGGAAGGCCGCATGATGCACGTCATCGTGGCCCCCAAGAAAACCAAGTAGGCTGGCCTCCTTGCGCCACGCCGCAGCCAGGCTTAACCCGGCATAGCAACCCGGTTGCCGCCGCCGGGGACATCCGTTAGACTCAGCATGGGAGTCTGGGATGACGTCTGAAGAAGCCTGGAAGTTGCACGAGCAATGGCTGCTCTCGATCGACAGCAACCTCGACCGGGTTGCCGCGGACCTGCAGGCCGCCACGTCGGAATTCCGGGAAGGATTGGCAGCTGTCAACGCTTCTCTGGCCAAGACCACCGAAGCTTTGGCTAACACCACCGAAGCTGTGAGCGTGGTTGCCCAGAACCAGTCCAACTTTTCCGCGGCTTTGGCCGCGCTCACACGCCAGGCTGCCGACCACCGGGAAGAGTTCGCTGCTCACGTCCGCGAGAGCGCCGCAGAGCATCATCGGCTGCGCCAGGGGCTCGACCGGCTGGAGCAGCTCATCGAGCAGTATATCCGCTCCCAGGGGAATGGCCGGAACTAGCGGTCCTGTTCACCACTTTTCGCCAGCCGGTCTCAACCAGCTATGATGAAGCTTAAGCCCTTTTTATTGGAGACGTAATGGCCACCCTTAGCGCCCCCCCCACCGACGCCCCCGGCGCGATCGAACTCGAACAGCAACACGTCCTGCAGAGCTACGCCCGCTACCCGATCGTGGTGGCCTCGGGCAAGGGCATGGTGGTTTACGATGAGAACCGCCGCCGTTACCTCGACTTCGTATCCGGCATCGGCGTCAACGCCCTCGGGCACGCGCATCCCCGCATCGTGAAGGTGCTCCGCGAGCAGGCCGGACGCCTCATCCACTGCTCGAACCTTTACTACAACCAGTACCAGGGCCGCCTGGCCGCCCGCCTGGCCGAGCTGAGCGGACTCGACCGCGCCTTCTTCTGCAATTCCGGCGCCGAGGCCATGGAAGGCGCTCTCAAAATCGGCCGCGCTTTCGGCACCAGCCAGGACCCGGCCAAGCACGAGATCGTCTCGCTCGACAATTCGTTCCACGGCCGCACGCTAGGGGCGCTCTCGATCACCGGCCAGGCGAAATACCGCACGCCCTTCGAGCCGCTCCTTCCCGGCGTCCGCTTCGTCGAGCCCAACAACGTCGAGCAGCTCGAGCAGGCCGTCAGCGATCGCACCTGCGCGATCGTGATCGAACCGGTGCTGGGCGAGGGCGGCATCATCCCGCTCACCGATCAGTTTGCCGAGAAAGCCGGGGAACTGGCCCGGCGCCACCACGCCCTGCTGATTGCCGACGAGATCCAGTGCGGCCTGGGACGCACGGGAGCCTGGTTCGCCTATCAGCTCTGGCACCGCGACCCGCGCTTCGCGACCCAACTGGTTCCCGACGTGATCGCGGTGGCGAAACCCCTCGGCTGCGGACTGCCCCTCGGCGTCATCCTGGCCAGCGAGCGGGCGGCTGCGGCCATCGCCCCCGGCATGCACGGCAGCACCTTCGGCGGCGGGGCCCTGGTCTGCCGGGTGGCCCTCGAGTTCCTGGACGTCCTGCCCAGCCTCCTCCCGGCGATCCGGGAGCACGGGGCCTACTTCCGGCGTCGCCTCCAGGCCTTGGTCGAGAAGTACGACTTTGTGCGCGAGGTGCGGGGTGAAGGCCTCATGCTGGGCCTCGATCTCACTATTCCGGCCAAGCCCTTCGTCCTGGGGGCCATGGAGAAGGGGCTGCTGATCAATGCCACCCACGACACGGTGCTGCGCTTCCTGCCCCCGTATATCGTTACGCCAAAAGAGATTAACCGCCTGGTCGAGACCCTGGACCAGCTCTTTGCCAAAGTCGAGGCCCCGGCTGCCGTCGTGGCCGCCCCGATTTCCACAGCCTGAGGGAAAATGACCCACCAGGGTACCATATGTTAGAATAGATCTTGACACGGCCCCAAGATATTGTATGATGGCCTCCGCGCGGTTTAGATCAGGAGGAAACCCATGGGCCAGATTTCAGTCGACCTTTCCGCCCGTCTCGCGGAGCTGACGGACTCACAAAAGCCCCAGGGGATCGCTTTCCCGCGCTACTTTACCAGCCACCTGAACCCCGGCCACTCCCCCTACGACGAGGTCGAGTGGGAGACCCGCACAGCCTCCATCGGAAACGACAAGGGCGCGGTGATCTTCGAGCAGCGCGACGTCGAAACCCCCCGCTCCTGGTCGCAGACCGCCACCAATATCGTCGCCAGCAAGTATTTCCACGGCAAGCTCGGCACGCCGGAGCGCGAAACCAGCGTCCGGCAGCTCGTCCACCGCGTCGTCGATACCATGGCCGACTGGGGTCTCAACGGCGGCTACTTCGCCACCCGCGAGGACGCCGAAAACTTCCGCGACGAGTTGTCCCACCTGATGCTCCACCAGAAGGCGTGCTTCAACTCGCCGGTCTGGTTCAACGTCGGCGTGCGCGAGGGACGCGGCTATGGCTGGGCGTGGAACAAAGAGGCCGCGCGCATCGAGGACCTCCCCAAGGACGCTCACCGGCCGCAGTGCTCGGCCTGCTTCATCGTCTCGGTGAAGGACTCCCTCGAGTCCATCCTGAACCTGGCCAAGACCGAGGGC
>JBGPDC010000074.1:0-24068 GCA_041482115.1 Terriglobia bacterium
CTCCAGCTCGTCGAAAAAGGAGCGCGACATTTCCGGCGTGTAGTGCTGGCCCGTGTGGATGAGCCGGCATTCCATCGCCGGCCGGCGCCGGAACTCTTCGAGCAGGGCGGCCATCTTGACAAAGTTCGGCCGCGCGCCGACGATGCAGGCGATTCTCATGCCGGCCGCTTTACCGCCACAACATGGAAAAACGGCCCGAACAAGTAGAACACGCCCCGCGCCAGGGGTACGCGGCGTAGCGCGAGATAAAGGTGAGCCAGCCGGCGCTTGAGGGGCCGGAAATGCTCCAGTTGCCGAGCGCTCAGGCCGGGAATCAGGACGCGGGCGGGCCCCGGGAAGCACGCGCGGAGCAGCCGGCGCAAGGCGAGCGACGACAGGATCCGGACATCGTCATAAAAGATGCGCAGCCGCCAGTGCACATAACGATTCGCCCAGGAGCGCGGCAGGAAGCCGACGCCCCACAGTCCCACATGCGGCTCCGGCGTGAGGCTGAAACGGTTCGGCGTGGACAGGAATAACGGCGCTTCCGGGCGGAGTACCCGGCCGATCTCACGCAGTGCTTCCGCAGGTTCCGCCAGGTGCTCGATGACGTCGGCGGCGATCACGCCGGCGAAGGAGTGGTCGGGGAACGGCAGGCGCTCGGCCGCGGCGGCCACCAGCAGCCCCTGGCCTCCGAGCCGCTTGCGCGTCAGCACCAGGAAGGCCAGCGAAAGGTCGAGGGCGGCGACGTGGTCGGCGCGCTCGAGGGCCGCCGCCACGTACTGGCCGAAGCCGCAACCGACTTCCAGCACGGCTTCCCCGGGCTCGAACTCCCGCTCCTCTTCGATCAGCTCCAGCGCCAGCCCCGCCTGGTCCTCTTCGGCCGCTACGTGCGCCAGGTGCAGCTCGTGCAGGGCTTCGCTCGGCTCCGGCCGCAGGCGGTAGTAGAGGTGCAACAGGCCCTCGAAATCAAGCTCGTTCTGCTCCTCCGCCAGCAGCGCCGCCAGTTGCAGGTCGCTTTGGCGGTCAAACTGCGCGGGAAGGTCCACGCGAAAGTCGGGGATTCCCAGAACGACGGGGTAGGATCGCCGGCAGGCGCGGCATTCAAAGCTCCCGGCGAGACGCTCGACCGGCCCGCGGCAGAGGGGACAACACAAGTCTAGGGTCAATCGGCTGTTATTATAGCGTTTCAGACCCCCCAGATCAGAATGACCCGCGTCGCCATCATCGGCCTCGGTGGAGTGGCCGATCGCATCCACCTACCCGCCTGCCGCGCGACGCCGGGTGTGGAAATCGCCGGCGCCTGCGAGTCCGATGCGGAGACCCGCCGGCGAATGAGCGAGAAGTTCGGCCTGAAGGCGGTCTATCCGGACGCGGCGGCGCTGCTAGCGCAACAGAAGCCGGACGCCGTCATCATCGGGACGCCGCCCGATTCCCACCATGAGTTGTGTCTCGCGGCCCTCGACGCCGGCGCGCACGTCTTCTGCGAAAAACCGTTCATGCGCACGGTCGAGGAAGCCGACCAGGTGATCTCCGCCGCGCGCGCGCGGAACCTGGTGCTCGCGGTCAACAACCAGTACCGCTACATGCCGATCTACAGCCGGACGCGCGAGCGCCTGGACCGCGGCGATTTCGGCCGGGTTTATTTCATCCAGTGCTGGCAGCAGATGTTCCATCCGCCGTCGGTCGAGAAGGTCGCCTGGCGGGCATCGCTCAAGCGCTCGACGCTTTACGAATTTGGCACCCACGCGCTCGACCTGATCTGTTTTTTCTTCGGAGCGCTGCCGGAATCGATCCAGTCGCACATTCCGCAAGCGCGGCCCATCTATACGAGCGACGTACTCGTGCAGGTAACACTGCGGTTTCCCGGCGAGCGCCTCGCGACCTTGGCGATGAACCGCGTGAGCCACGCGCCGGAACGCTACCTCGAGATGCGCCTCGATTGCGAGCGGGCTTCGCTGCGGCTTTCTCTCGGAGGCGTGGCGCGGGGAATGGTGGAATGGTCGAGCCGCCTCGGACGGCCCGCGGCCCGGCTCAGCTTTGTGCGCGGCGGCGAGGCGAGGGAAGAGGCGGGCGGACGCTCCATCGCCTATGTGAAGGAGAAGAACCCAGCGTTCACATCGGCCACCGCGACCCACCTGCGGCACTTCGTGGGCGCGATCGAGAGCGGCGCGCGGGACTACGACGCAGCTCTGCATGCCCGCGAAGTGCTGCGCACGGCTCTCGCCGGCTACGAGGCCGCGGCGAGCGGCGAGACGCTATGGCTGCCGCGGTAGTGTGCTGAGTCAAAGTTCATTGCAGAAGTGGATAGTGGGGCGGTCCCCTGGACCGCGGCCGACGCCCTCGTCGGCCTCTGCCGGCGCGCGAGAATACTGAGCGCCAAGGAACATTTCGGTGTTATTCAGCAGCCGGACCAAGGGGTCCGGCGCGGACGAGGGCGCCCGCCCCACTAGGGCGTCCCGAGGCACACCTGTGAACGTTCGCCACACCACGCTTGGCGGCAAGCGCCTATTACGCAATAACTTAGCGCTGGCCCCCGGCGTGCCATAGAGACGGCCATGCGGTGGTTTTGGTACGCAGTGCTGGTTCCGGCGGCCCTCCTCGGCCAGGAGGCGGGTAACGAACTCGCCGTGCCGGTCGTATCTTCAACGACCGCCTCCAATGCCCCAGAAGCCGGTATGAACGTCAACGCCCGGTACATTGTGGAAGAGGTAAAGGTAACAGGCATCGATTCCGCGCGTCTGAGTAAGAGACTGGTCCAGGAAATCCAACGGCTCGTGGGCGAGAAGTTCAACCAGCAGGCTTTCGATCAACTGGCCCGCCGGGTGCGGCTCGAACTGCACGCGCAGACGGTCTCGCAAAAGGTAACGCGGGGGGACCAACCCGAGCACGTGAAGGTGGTGCTCGAGGTGTCGCCCTGCTGCAGCAGCGAGCCGGACGTGAGCCTCTCGAAGTTCCTCTACCACGCGCGGCAAGGCTGGAGCGGAAAGGCCGTCGGCAATTTCACGATCGCCAGCAATACCGGACTCCTGCTCGGCCTCGCCAGCGATGGCGACGATCTGCTCGAGCGCTACGCCGGGCTACTGGCCGGCTTCGAGAGCCGCAAGGTCGGGAGCGAGCGCGTCCGGCTGCGGTTCGTGTTCGAGAGCTACCACCAGCAGTGGAACCGCGCGACGCTCGTGGCGCTGCCGCTCGCGGAGAACGGCGGACCGTCCGGGTTATACCGCTCGCGGCAGGCGTTCGAGCCGACCCTGAGCGTGGCCGTGACCCGTTCTCTCACGTTGAGCGCGGGCACGGACTTTCAGCTTCTCGAAACCATGTACCCGGCCTCGCGCTATCAGTCGTCCAACGCCCTCACCGGCGGCTTACGGTACCGGCGCCGTTTCGAGGATGCCCAGGGTCATACCCACACCCTGGAGGCGGGCTACGAAGTGCGGTCCGCCGCGCGCGCCGTCGCGAGCGACTACGTCTACACGCGGCAGCAGTGGCATTTCGCCTACTTGCTGCAGGGGTCCAAACAGGCCGTGGTAGTGGATTTCACGGCCGGGCGTCTCACCGGCGACGCGCCTTTGTATGAGCGCTACCTGCTGGGCAACAGCACCACCTTGCGCGGCTGGAGTAAGTTCGACGTCGCACCGGACGGCGGCAACCGCATGGTGCACAACAGCCTGGAATACCGGCGGACGGTCGGCCGGCGTCGGGACGACACGGCCACCGTGGGCGTCTTCTACGACACCGGCGCCGTCTGGGACGCCGGCCAGGAAGCGGACACGCGGCACTCGGTCGCAGTAGCGGCCCGGTGGGGATCGAACCCGCTGAGCTCGGGACTCTATCTGGCTCTGGCGTTTCCAGTGAAGAAAGGACATATCGACCCCATTTTTATGGCGGGAACACGATTTTGACAGCTCGGCGCCAGTTCCTGCTATTCCTGCTGGCGCCTTGGCAGCGGATCCCGGGGGCGGAAGCACTCCTCCTGCACCAGGAGCGCGACCGCCTCCGGGTCTCCGCCCCACGTGTGCGATTTCTGACAGGCAAGCCGCTCGAGCGGCTCCGCAACGGCGCCTCGGTAGCGTTCGACTTTCAACTGGCCGCCTTTGCCGCGCGCCCTGCGACCTTGCCCCCACCGCGCCTGCTCGACCGGTCCCTCGAGCGCTTCGTCGTGAGCTACGACCTGTGGGAGGAGAAGTTCGCGGTCTCGCGGCCGGGCGTCCCGCCGCGCGGCGTTTCGCACCTGACCGGCACGGCGGTCGAAGGCTGGTGCGTTGAGAACCTGTCCCTGCCGCTCTCTTCCCTGCCCGGCGACCAACCCTTTTGGTTAAGATTGGAGTTGCGCGCCGAAGACCCCAGCGACCGGCCGCCCGTGGTGGGCGAACCGGGAATCAGCCTGGCGCGCCTGATCGAGCTTTTTAGCCGGCCCAGTCGCAGCCAACAGCCTAGCTGGGTGGTGGACGATGGGCCGTTTCGACTGGCCGACTTGAAATCGGCCGGCGGCAGAGGCCCCAACGGCGGGTGACGCGCCTCGAAACCAGACTGCTCCTGCTGTTCCTCGCTGCTACGCTCGCGCCCTTGGGCGTGACGTTGTGGATCACCACGTCCCTGCTCGAGCGCAGCCTGGAGCACGCTTCCACTACCGAGCTCGATGCCGTTTCGAAGTCTCTAGAGCGGACCGGGCGGGAGCTTTATCAGCAATCGCGCGAGGCGCTGAAGCGAGAGGCCGTGTCCGGTGCGATTGAACCGCGGCGGTATACGGCTGCCGAGCTGGAGCGCCGTCCCGAGGATGCCCCGGAAGCCCTACGGGAGTTCTGGCAGAGCCAGGAGCCGGAGCGCTTCGTGCTGGCCGGAACAGCCGGCGACCGGTTGGAATACCTGGTGCGGCGCGAAGGCGAGGTGTGGAGCTACACGCGGCCGCTGGGCGTGGGACTGAGCGAGATCTCCGAGCAGTACCGGCAGGCGCGCAGCAGCGTGGAGCGGCAGCAGGGCCGCAACTGGCGGCGGGGCTTTACTTATACCTACATTCTCCTGGCGGCGGGGGTGTGGACCGTTTCCGTCGGCCTGCTGGTGTGGCTGACACGGCGCTTCATACGGCCGATTCAAGAGCTCACCGCCGGCCTCGACCAACTGGCCGGGGGCAACCTCGCGGCGCGTGTCCCGGTGCGGCGCGACGACGAAGTGGGACAGGCCAGCCGGACTTTCAACCACATGGCCGAGCAGCTTCAGCACAATCGCAATCGCCTCGTGTATCTCGCGCAGCTCGCGAGCTGGCAGGCCCTGGCGCGCAAGCTGGCGCACGAGCTGAAGAACTCCCTGACACCGATCCGCCTGACGATGGAAGAGATCCAGGCGCGCAGCCCGCAACCGGACCGGGCTTTTCTCGACCAGGCGGCCCAGATCGTCGTCGAGGAGGTGGAGAGCCTCGAGCGCCGCGTGCGGGCCTTCTCGGAGTTCGCCGCCGAGCCGCCCGTCCAGCCGCGCCCTCTCGACGTGAACTGCCTGGTCGAAGAGCGCATCGCGTTCCTGAAGAAGGGCCACCCCGGGGTGACCTACGACGTGCGCCTCGCGCCGGGGGACGTGCAAGCCTACGCCGATGAGGACCTGGTGAAAGGCATCCTGACCAATCTGCTGGAGAACGCGGCGGAGGCGGCGGGCACGAGCGGGCACATCCTGGCCGCGACGGCCACGCGGAACGGGCACGCCGCGATCGAGGTGCACGACTCGGGTCCGGGGCTGAGCGAGCTGGCGCGACAGTCGCTGTTCCAGCCCACCATTTCATTCAAAAAGAAGGGCATGGGACTCGGCCTTTCGATCGCCCGCAAGGGCGCCCTGCTCAACGGCGGCGACATCGAGCCGGTGCCGGGAGAACTGGGGGGCGCCGGATTCCGCGTCCTGCTGCCATGCCTGCCAAACGCGTCCTGATCCTCGACGACGAAGAAAACGTCGGGCGCTCGCTGCGCCTGATCCTGGAGCGCGAGGGCTTCGCTGTGACGGTGTGCCGGTCGGTAGCGGAGTTCCGCACCTGCTCCGAGGCCCTGCGCGCGGACGCCTATCTGCTCGACGTGCGGCTTCCGGACGGCAGCGGTATCGAAGTATTGCGGAACCTCCCGGCACCCGCCATCATGATCTCCGGCCACGGGACGATCGCCGACGCAGTGGAGGCGACGCGCGCCGGCGCTTTCGATTTCCTCGAAAAACCTCTGAGCCGCGACCGCGTGCTGCTGGCGCTGAAGAACGCGCTCGAGCAGGTATCGCTCCGACGCGAGAACGAGCGGCTGCGGGAGATGGTAGCGGGCGCGCGCATGATCGGAGCGAGCGTGGCCTTCCAGCGCGCCGTCGAGCAGGCGACGTTGGCCGCCCGCTCTGACGCCCGCATCCTGCTGATCGGAGAGTCGGGCACCGGCAAGGAGCTGCTCGCGGCTCACGTCCACCAGATGAGCCCCTTCGCCGGGGGACCGTTCGTCAAGGTGAACTGCGCAGCGATCCCGACTGAGCTGCTCGAGAGCGAGCTTTTCGGCCACGAGAAGGGCGCTTTTACGGGAGCCGCCACCGCGCGGCGCGGCAAGTTCGAGCTGGCCGACGGCGGGACGCTGTTTCTCGACGAGGTCGGCGACCTGCACGCCGGCTCGCAAGCCAAGCTCCTGCGCGTGCTGCAAGAGGGCGAGTTCCACCGCGTTGGAGGAGAGCAGCCGATTCGCGTGTCGGTGCGCGTGGTCTCGGCGACCAACCGCGATCCGGCGGCGCTGGTGGCGCAAGGCAAGTTCCGCGAGGACCTTTACTACCGGCTGAGCGTGGTGCCCATCCGCGTGCCGGCGCTGCGCGAGCGACCGGAGGACGTCCAGCCGCTGGCGGAATACTTCCTCGAGGATTTCTGCGCCCGCAACAACTTCAAGCCGAAGCGCTTGGAGGCGAGCGCCGTCGCCGCGCTCGAGAAATACCAGTGGCCGGGCAACGCCCGGGAGCTGCGCAACGCGATCGAGCGCATGGCCATCCTGACGGCGGGTGAAACCCTGACCGCCGAGTCAGTGCCGGTCGAGATTCGTATGCCGCGGGAGGGCTCGGCGCGGTCGAGCCTGCAAGAGGCCCGCGACACTGCGGAGCGGGACCAGATCGCCCGGGCACTCGAAGAGGCACGGGGCAACGTGTCTGCGGCGGCGCGCTCGCTCGGCATGGAGCGCACCAACCTCCACAAGCGCATGCGGGCGCTCGGCCTGGGGCGCGAGCGCTAGTACCGTTACGCAAACGGCCAGATGCGTTCCACGGTCCCGCCCAGGATCCACCGTTTGTCCTCGGCGCTGAGGAACTTCATCTCGTCGCGGACCACCGTCAGCGCGTGGGCGTAGTCGCTGTGGGCGAGCACAATGGGCCAGTCGGTGCCCCACATCAGCCGCCGGGGACCGAAGGCGTCGTAGAGCTTCTTCACCTGGTCGTGCGTATCCCGCCAGGGATAAGGTTGCTTCGAAAGCGACCAAGTGTGGGAGATCTTGACGTAGACGCGGGGAAACCGCGCCAGATCGAGCAGCTTCTTCTGGTCCTCCGGGCGATCGGGCGGGCAGTCGGCCATGTGGTCGATCACCACATCGAGGTCGGGGAATTGTTCGATCAGACGCGCCGCCTGCGGGAGCCGCGTGGTGGACGTCAGCACCGTCATCGGCACCTTTAGTTGCTGGGTGCGCCGCCACAGAGGAGGCATGAGATGTCCGCCGATCCAGTCACCCGCGGCGTTGGCCGCCGGACTGATGCGCACGCCCCGGAACCCATCCTCCTCCACCAGCCGCGCCAGGTCGTCGGGCGCGAGCGGGCTCTCGGGATTCACCCGGCACACGCCGAGAAACTTACCCTTGTATTTCCGCATCATGTCGCGGACGAAGGAGTTGTCCCACCGGTAGTGAATCACCTGAATGAGCACGGTGTGCGAGACGCCGTTGGCCGCCATGAGCTGCAGCAGCGTCTCGGGCAGAGCGTCCTCCGCGGGCGGGTTAATGGTCTCTTTCGCGAACGGATAGCGCGGGTCGTGGGTCCAGATGTGGACGTGCGGGTCGATAATGCGCATGGCAGGAGGACTTTGGGCGGCGGCCGCAACGGGGGCTGCCGCTAACAGGCGAGTGAATTTTCGACGTGTCATATGCTTCTCGCTAAGTCTTGCTCGCTTGGGGAGCAGCCTTGTCTTCGGATTTGATAGTGGACCGCACCACCATGATCTTATTCAGCATGTCGAACCAAAACGGCGCCCCTAAGGAAACCGCGAAAGTAGTCAGGAGCAGGCCCAGGATCTTAAGAGCCCATTCTCCCCCGCTTTGGGGGACTCTGCGCCAGTCTCTGGTAGCCTCCGGCTTCCAGCCGAGCGGCAAATCGCCTTCCTCGTCGAGCTGCTGTAAAGCTGCCTTCAAATCCGGAGGTGCGCCCGCCGGTTGACCGGGCGCGGGCCGCACCGCGGCCTCCGCCTGCGACACGATCAGCGCGCGGGCGGTCTTGTTGGTGCTCAAGTAACGGGCGATGCCCACAGTATCGGCGTTCACCGCCACTACGAGCGCCAGGCCAATGACCGCAATAATCGCTTGCGTGCGCCGCTTGTACCATCCCGAGACCCGGTCCATCGCCGTGTTGTACCAGTCTTCGATGTTTTGGCGCGCCCGGGAGGCGTCGTCACCGGCCGCATCCAGCAGAGAAAGAAGCGCGGTCCTTACCTGCGATGCCGGCAGCGCTGCAATGGTCTGCCGGAATTGCTGGACGGGACCGGCGGTGGGGACGGCCGGAGCGGGCGTGGAAGGCAAGGGCGTCAGAAGCGCGCCAGCCGCGCCGCTGAGGACCGTAGCGCTGGCCGGTTGCAGCACGTCCATGAGGGCGAGGGCAAAGGTGCGCGCCGGGATGTAGGTCGGCAGGTTCCCTTTGCTGTTGGGATCATAAGCGCCGCGGAACAGGCTGCTCACCAGCGGGTGGCCATAGAACCGGCGAACGAGGCCTGCCGCTTGCGGGTCGTCCAGCAACTCGCGGAGGCCGAGCTCGAGGGCACGCGCACGATACTTCACCGCCGCTTCCAGGAGTTCATTGGCGGCGGAGCACGCCAGGCTCAGCAGCAGGAACACGAAAACCAACCCCACGCCGACGTCGAGCACTTCTGACCCAAACATGACGCTGCCCTCCTCTGACGCCGTTCGGATTGTACACCTGCCGTCCAAGGTCCGCGCTGGGCGGGCCGACATTTGCTAGTCTGGAAGACCCCCATGACGCCGGCCAAGAAGCGCTTCATCCACAGCCTGATCGCCGTGCTGGCGGGCAATGCGCTTTACTTCGCCCTGGTGCCCTACCTGCCCCCCCGCGCCTATCACGAGCCGAATCACATCGACTGGGGTCTGCTGGTCGACTTCTGGTTCTGCCTGGTGTTCTACGGCCTGCTGAGTTTCATCAAGTGGTTCCGCTGAGACTATACTGGCAAATCATGAGAACCTTATTGACTTGCTGCCTCCTGCTCGCTGCGTCTCCGCTCGGGGCGCAGGATTATACGCACTTGCGCATCATCGCCTTTGGAGCGCATCCCGACGACTGCGACAGCAAAACCGGCGGCACCGCCGCCAAGTGGATCGCGGCCGGCCACGCCGTGAAGTTCGTGTCGGTGACCAACGGCGACGCCGGCCACCAGGAAATGGGCGGCGGGATGCTCGCCAAGCGCCGCCGCGCCGAGGCCATCGAGTCGGGCCGCCGCACCGGCCTCGAGTATACGGTGCTCGACAACCATGACGGCGAGCTGCTGCCGACCCTCGAAGTGCGCGGGCAGATCATCCGCGAGATCCGCAAGTGGAACGCCGACATCGTGATCGCGCCGCGTCCGAACGACTACCACCCCGACCACCGCTACACAGGCATCCTCATCCAGGACGCCGCCTACATGGTCGTCGTGCCCAACGTCGCCCCCGACACGCCGCCGCTGCGCAAGAACCCGGTGTTTCTCTATTACAGCGACCGCTTCGACCGCCCGCAGCCGTTCCGTCCCGACGTGGCGGTGGGGATCGACGACGTGCTCGAGAAGAAGATCAACGCCATGGACGCACACACCTCGCAGGTCTATGAGTGGCTGCCGTGGGTGGACGGCGTCCTGAACCAAGTCCCCAAGGATCCGGTGGAGCGCAAGAAATGGCTCGTGCCCCAGTGGTATTTCTCGCCGGCCGAGCCGTGGCGCGCGGCCTTGCGCAAGTGGTATGGCGCGGAAGCCGACAAGTTCCGCTTCGCCGAGGCGTTCGAGGTTTGCGAGTATGGCCGCCAGCCGACCGCGGAGGAGCTGCGCAAGCTATTCCCGTTCTTCCCGCCGGCGCGCTGAGCGCGGCAGCCCATGCTGCACTATCGCCGCCACGAACTCCGGCTACCGGAGTCGCCGGGCCTCGCAACGGTACTGGCGCGCGTCTTCGAGGCTCTCGACGCCGCAGGCTTCGCAGGCGCTCCGGTGCGCGTGTTCCTCGAAGATGCCTCCAGCCGGCCAGCCGGCTGTGAACGTATTTTGTCACGGTTTCCGAGCCTGCAGCCGCTCGCCGCCCGTGCACCCACACGGTTGTCGAACCTCGATGGGCATTGGGACGCCGGAACTCCCCGTGCGGCCGCCGAGAGCGTCCCGCGCGAGACGCTACTCGCTTTGGCCGCCGGCATCCCCGCGGAGTTCGCGCTTGGCTCGGTGGGCGTGTTGATCGGACCGCTTGACTGGGACGGCCACACCTCCCCGCGTCAAGCGGCTCTGCGGCCACAGCCTCCTGGCACGGCTTCCTTTTCCGCCCGCTTTCCAGCAGCGAACTACCTGGCGCCGGGGGTTATCGTGCAGCGCCTCTCCACCGGCACGATCGGCGTCACCATCACCGAGCTTATAGCTGGACCTTCCCAGGACGCGGCGGTCCCGCCCGCGATCGAAGGCCTGCTAACCGCCCTCGAAGCTCCCGCCAAGCTCCGGGTGATCACCGTCCTGCCCGAGCACGAAGTGAGTGGAGCGCCGGCACCCCCGCCTCCCGATGCGGCGGAAATCCAGGCGCGCTATCGCCAGCGCCTCGGAGAAATCGTCAGCGGGCTCCCGCTGCCACACGAGCTGCCCGACCCTCTCGCGGCCTTGCACCTCGGCCGGGAACCCTTGGGGGAGATCCGGAAGGTGATCGCGAGCAGTTTTGCCGCGAGTGGCTGGAAGCGCTCCGCCCGGCGCCTGCCCGCTGGAAGCCACCAGTTGACGAAGCTTACCCCGGAAGGACGCCGCCTGCTACTCGACTTCGACACCGGTTCGTGGTCGAGGCATGTGGTGTGCCTGATGGCGCTCCTGACGGAGCGCGGGACCAGGAAACTGCCGGTCGCGGCGGAACGCTCGCTACGTTATCAGTACAGCGCGCCCAATCGGAAGGTATTCGGTCAGATCCTGGAGAACCTGCGGGTCGTGGTGGACCACCTGGAAGGTACCTGGATAGCGGAACTGGAACAGGCGCTCGGTCCCGTTCCGGAAGGCTACCAGCCGCCCGAGGTGTAGCGGCTGGCAGCTTGACCCAACGTTTTTGCTAGCGGCGGAAGCCGCGGTGAGAGTAGAAGCCCCGGCCCCCGTAAAAGAAGAAACTCGGCCCGAATCCGTACCCGTAATATGGATAGTAGGAGGGATAAGGATAGCCGCCGTAACCATAACCGTAATAGGAGGGCGGCGGCGCCCCACGCATAACTGGACGACGCTGCGCGAGATTCCGCTGCTCGTAGTCTTGCGGGCCGACCGGCGGGAACGCTCCGGAAACCGTGGTAGGCGCTTCCAAACGGAAGGTGAGCGGAGCTTCCGGGTAAACCTCGGTAGCCCTGCCGCGCGTGGCGAGGACGCCGATGGTCGAGGCCGCCGCTCCGGCAATGGCTCCCATACCGGCGCCGAATCCGCCGTCAGCCACGGCGCCTATGGCCGCGCCCACGGCCGTGGTGGTCCCGATAGCGGCAGCGTCACGGCCCACGGAGGTTCCACCCGAGTACTCCATCAGTCTGCTTCTTACCGGCATCTGCCGGCCATCCACCAGGCTGATCTCGGTCAGCTCGAGGCCGAGCCGCGACGTTCCCTTCACGCGGCCAGCCTTCTCGGCCACGGCCACCCTGCCAGCCACGGTCTGGCCGCGGCGGGCGATGACCACGCCGTTCGCAATGATGGGCTGGGCCAGGCTTCCCATGAACGCATCACCCGGTTGGTTGTGGTCGCTCGAGAGCACCTGGTCCACCCGGATGTTGATCCAGGTCCCGGCGGGCACCGTCACCTCGGACGGGCCGGAGGGCCCGGCTCGATAGGGACCCTGCGGGTCGGCCGGATAGGGACCTTGCGGCGCCGATGCCGGCCCCGGGTCACCGCTACCACCCAGCCGGCGCCATCCGCCGGAAGAAGGCGCCTGATCGGGGGGATCGGCGTCCTGTGCAAATGCTGGCAGGACTAGTCCTGCCGTCAAGAGTATACCGAGTATCCATTTTGCTTGGCTTCGCATGGCGATCGACCTCATAACTGTCAACCCTTACAATGCAGGTTAGTTGCCAGTCGTTAAGTGCCTTGCTTTCAAGCAACCAGCCAGAGCATCCGAGTCCGAACAGAGCCACCCCTGGTTGTTTTCGGCCATGGCGCGCTCTCGTACCGTATGAGAGGTTACCGTTCGCTCGAGCCGTCATCTCATCCTAGCGGACTCGGTTCGTCTTGCGGTCCGGGGCGATCCATTGCGCCCGCGCCTCGCGCGACCCCAACACATCGAAGCTGTAGTAGTCCTTGTAGAGGTCGCGCCGCGAGCCGAACTCTTCCGCGAGACTGCGAACCACGTCGAGGCGGGTCCGCCCGGGCGGCTCTCCTGCCAGCCAGGCTCGGATCGTCTGTATCCAGAAGATCGTCAGGGTTTCGTGGTAACCGCTGTCGGCCGTGTTCACGTTGCCCTGGCTCTCGTTGTACCGGCAGATGCCCTGACGAATCCGTTCGGTCGCTTCGGCTTCCGGCCAAGCCAGCAAATAGCAGCCCGCCATTATGACGTGCGAGGTGTGGGTCCAGGCGGAGTGCGGCCAAGTGCCGGTCTCGAACGCGGCCAGGAAGGTGTCCAGCGCCGCTTCGCTCTTCAGCGGGTCGGCTAGGGATTCCAATGTCAACACGGTATCCGCCATTGATAAACAAAGTAATATCTTGACTCTAATTATGATTCAAAGAATAATATAGGTCAAGACAAACTTTTCTGGGACGAATGATGCTCGATGCTTTGGATCTGAAGGCCCTGCGGCTGTTGATGGAACGTGGCCGGGCAAGCTGGGCCGAACTCGCCCAGCACCTGGGTCTGTCGGCTCCGGCCGCCGCCGACCGCGTGCGGCGCCTGGAGGAACGCGGCGTCATCCGCAGCTATGCCGCCTTGATCGATCCGGAGGCCGTCAACTACCCGCTCACGGCGTTCGTGGCCGTAGCTCTCGACCGGCCCCGCCACCGGATTCCGTTCTTGAAACAGGTGAGCAAAATGGCGGAGGTCGCCGAGTGTCACCACGTCGCCGGAGACGACGATTACCTCTTGAAGGTGCGCTGCCGCGGCACCCGCGACCTCGATACGCTGTTGTCGGAGCGGCTCAAGGGCCTGCCGGGCGTGCTGCGTACCCGGACCACGATTGTGCTCTCCACCCCGAAGGAGTCGGTGGTGGTTCCGCTGGGGTGAGATCTAGACCCCCTCCGCCACCGTGGTTTCGACGATCCGTCCGTCGAAGAGGTGAATGGAACGGTCGGCGTGCTGGGCATAGCGGGGATCGTGTGTGACCATGCAGAGCGTGGACCCCTGCCGATGCAGTCCGCGGAGCAGTTCCATAACGGCTTCGCCATTCATCGAGTCGAGGTTCCCCGTGGGCTCATCGGCGAGCAGAATCAAGGGGTCGCCGGCCAGGGCTCGCGCCACCGCCACCCGCTGTTGCTGGCCGCCCGAAAGTTGGGCCGGATAATGCTTCATCCGGTGCGACATTCCGACGCGCTCGAGCGATTCCTGGACGCGGCGCTTGCGCTCGGTGCCCTCCATGCCGCGGTACGTCAACGGCAGCTCGACGTTCTCGTAGACCGTCAGGTCGCCGATCAGGTTGAAAGCCTGGAAGATGAAACCGATCTCGCGATTGCGGATGCGCGCGCGCTCGCCGGGCTTCAGGTTCTCGACCGGCTGGCCGTTGAGCACGTAGCGTCCGCCGGAGGGCGCGTCGAGCAAGCCGAGAATCGACAGCAACGTGGATTTGCCGCAGCCCGACGGGCCGGCAATCGCCAGGTACTCGCCCTTGCGGACCTCCAGGCTGATGCCCGCCAGCGCGTGCGTTTCCACCTCTTCGGTCTGAAACACTTTCTTCACGTCTTCGAGATGGATCAAATTGTCGTTCATGGCTAACCTCTCAGTTCCCCAACCGCAGGCGATTCTGCCCGTCCCAGGCCGACATGTCGGATAGAATCACCTGGTCGCCCACGCTCAGTCCCTCGCGAACCTCGATGGTGCTGACCGAGGCCCGTCCCAATTTCACGGGGACCCGCACCGCTTCGTTACCGCCCGGCAACAGCTTGAACATCGTCACTGTGCTGTTGGCCTGCCCGGCGGCGGGCCGGCCGACGTAGATTACGTCCGCCAGCCGCTCGATTTCCACGGTGCCGTCCACGCTGAGGTCGGGACGGGCGCCCGCGGGCAGCGCCCCCTCCAGGTGAATATCCACCAGCACGGTGCCCTCGCGGGCCGCCGGGTCAACGCGCGCCACGCGGCCCGGGACAATGCCGTTGCGCGTATCGATTTGCGCCGGCTGGCCGATGGTCAAATCCTTCGCCTGCGTCTCGGGAATTTTCAGCTCCGCTTTGAGCTTGGCCGGCTGCGCGACCTTGGCTAAGATTGCCCCGGCCATGATCCTCTGCCCTTCCTGGACCGGCAGCTCTTGCAGCACGCCCTCGGCGCCGGCGCGAACCTCGAGCGCCTGCACCTGTTCGCGCTTGAGCCCTGCCACGGCCCGCAGCTTGTCGATCTCCGCCTGCTGCACGGCGAGCTGCGCCTCCAGGGAGTCCTGTTGGATCTTCAGCCGCTGCCGCTCGATCGCGAGACGCTTGCTCCACTCCTCCGCGGCGGTCTTCGAGAGCTGCACGTTCAAGTCCGGTATCAAGTTCTCCTTGCCGAGCTGTTCATCGCGGTTGGCGCGCAATTTCGCCTGGATCTGCTCGGACTCCATCCGCGCCACCTCGGCCTGCTGCATCAAGCGCTGGCTCTGGAGCTGGACTTCCAAGTCTTTGTAGCGCGCCTCGGCCGCCTTCACCTGGTACTCGGAATCGAGCGTCGCGACGTCCAATTCGGAGTTAGACAGCTTGAGGATGACCGAGTCCGGGTTGACCGGCGCACCCGGCCGCAGGTAGATCTTGGCGACCCGTCCGTCCGTCATGGCCGGAAGCCAGAGGAACTCCTCCGGGACCAGCGTGCCCAGGCCGCGAACCTCTATGACTAGCGGCCCGCGCTTAACGGTGTCCGTCCAGACGGTCGCGCGCTCGACCAGCGGGGCGGCGGGCTTCAGGCGCCCTAGCCCGATCGTGGCCGCCGGGATCAACAGCGCCAGCACCAGCACAATCAGGGCGCGGCGGATCAGCTTCTTCCGGCGTACATCGGTGCGTGCGATGTCCATGGTCTAACCTGCAGCCGTCTGAAGGATCTGGCCGACGGCCTCGGCGAGGCGCGCCCAGTTGGCGGTCTCGGTGTGAAGCTGCGCCCGTCCCTTCCTGGTGAGCCGGTAATACTTCGCTTCGCGCCCGGTTTCCGAATCCTTCCATTCCGCAGCCAGCAGGCCCCGGTTCTCCAGCCGATGCAGCGCCGGATAGAGAAACCCTTGCTGGACCTGCAACACTTCACGGGATATCTGCTGAATCCGCTGGGCAATCGCGTAGCCATGATTCGGTCCCAGCGCCAGCACCTTGAGAATCAGTAAATCCAGAGTGCCCTGCGGAAGATCGGATTTGGGCGCGCTCATTTCACACGTCGGACTTCTACATATACCGTACGATATGTAGAAGCTCAAGGGGTCACAGGTGGCTACTCGCAACATAGCGGCGGCAAACAAGGGACTACGCCCCAGCGTCCGCAGGGCGAACCGAACTTCAGAGGCCAGGCCGCTCATCGGAAATTAGACGCGCGACCCCGGGGAGTGTTAGCGAAGGAAAGGGAAAACGGGGCCCCTGGTCAGAGGCCCCACGGTGAGTTTAGACGCGCTCCGGCACCACGAAGGGCTTCCGGTACTCCCTCGTGATCAGCTTGTTCGCTTCGGCGTCGTTGACGAACTTTTCAGTCGTCGGATCGAAATGGAGCGTGCGACCCACCCGGTAAGAAGCGTTGGCAAGGTGAACCAGCGCGGCCGAGACGTGACCCTCTTCGATGTCGGCGTGCAGGTCGGTATATTTCCGGCTCTTCACCGCTGCCAGGAAATTCTTCATGTGCGGAGCGGTGTCCGAGGTCTTCGACTCCTGGAATTTCATCGACTCGGCCATCTCGAGCTTTTCGCCCTTATAGACCCGGATCGCCATATCGTCGAGTGTCATGTAGCCTTCGCTGCCCCAATAAATCACGCCGATGTTATTGGTCGGCCCCTGCACCGGCGGCATGCCGGCCTCGTTCCCGGTCGGCAGGCCGCGCACCTCAAACACCAACTGCTTGTCGCCGTAATCGAAGGTCGCAATCTGCGTGTTGGGGGTTTCCTGATCGTCGTCGTAGACGAACTTCCCGCCTGTCGAAGACACGCCCTTCGGCAGCTTGACGCCGAGCCCCCAGCGCGCCAGGTCCATCTCGTGGATGCCCTGGTTGCCGATGTCACCATTGCCGGTGTCCCAGAACCAATGCCAGTTGTAATGGAAACGGTTGGGATTGAAGGGCCGCATCGGCGCGGGACCGAGCCAGGTGTCGTAGTCAATGCCCGGCGGAACGGGGCCATTTGGCGATTTGCCGATCGAGGGACGGAGCTTGTAACAAAGTCCCTTGGCCATGTAGACCTTGCCGATGGCGCCTTGCTGCAGAAGCTCGATTCCCCGCCGCTTGTGGATCATGCTGCGGCTCTGGCAGCCGACTTGCACCATGCGGTTGTATTTCCGCGCCGCCTCGACCATCTTGCGGCCTTCAAAAATGTTGTGGCTGGCCGGCTTCTCGCAGTACACGTCCTTGCCGGCCTGGACGGCCCAGATCGTCGCGAGCGCGTGCCAGTGGTTGCAGGTCGCGATCGAGACCGCGTCGATGTTCTTGTCCTCCAGCATCCGCCGCAGGTCCCGGTAAGACTTGGGCTTCGAGTTCTGAACCTTCTCCGCCTGCGCCACCGCGCGTTCCGACATGGAGTCGTCGATATCGACGACGGCGGCCACGGTCGAGTCCGGCTGCGAGCCGAAGATGCCGACGTGCTCGCGGCCCCGGCCACGCAGCCCGATTACGGCCACGTTCACGCGATCGTTCGCGCCCGCCGCCCGGGACGCCGCGATGCCCGCGCCAGCCGCTAGAATGAAAGTGCGTCGGTTCATGCCTTGACCCTCCCTCGCAAAGACAGCCATACTGTAGCACGACTCCCGGGCGCTGGGAGCCACCTGATGGCGCTTATCCTCGGCCTCCTTTTGGCGTGTTCCGCCCCTCTCGCGGCGCAGCCGAAGGCTGTCTTTTACATGAACGCCGAGACCGGCGCCTTGCGGTCATTTCTGCTCCATGGGGAGAAGATCGACCTCATCATCCCGGTCACCTATCTGGCCAACGAGCAAGGCCTCGTGCGCGGTTCCCCCGACCCTCCGATGCTGGAGGTCGCCCGCAAGCACCAGGTGCCCGTGATGCCCATCGTGGTCAATCCGGGTCTCCGCCAGCCGGTCATTCACGCTTTGCTCAACGACGCCACGGCCCGGACGCGCCTCGCTCAGGAGCTGCTCGAGCAGTGCCGCCGCCATGGCCTCTACGGCATCCAGTTCGACTTCGAGCAAATCCCGGCCGCGGACCGGGACGTCTTCTCGGCCCTGGTTCGGGAGACAGCGAGCGTGCTTGGCGCAGGGGGCTACAGGCTCAGCGTGGCGGTCATGTACCAGCTCACCGACCAGGCCGCCGGCTCCGACTATGGCCGCTGGCTCAACGATAACTGGCTCGCCGCCTACGACCTGCGGGAGCTCGCCAAACACGCCGACTTCCTGTCGGTGATGACGTACGACCAGCACACCGCCCGTACCCCGCCGGGTCCGATAGCCGCACTTCCTTGGGTGCGCCAGGCCCTCGACATTTGCCTGCGCCTCGCGCCTGCCGGGAAGCTGTCGCTCGGAATTCCTCTCTATGGACGCCGCTGGTTTGCCGGCGCGACCGGTGGCGAAGGGGAGGCCTCGACCGCCACCTTGAAGTCGCCTGAAGCCGTCCTCCTGGCCGAGCAGATGCACACCATCATCCAGTGGGACCGCGAGGACCGCGCCCCCTGGTTCAGCTTTTATCGCGACGGCCTGCGCGAGTACGTCTTCTACAATGACGCCCGCAGCTTCCGCGAGCGCTACGACCTGGCCCGCGAGCAGCGTCTTCACGGCTTTTCCGCCTGGGTGTTGGGGGCGGAAGACCCCGCCATCTGGGCGGACCTTCCCGCCGCCCGCCGCTGATGCTCACGCTCCCCGCGGCTACTTCCCTCGACGTCACCGTCTCCGGCCAGTGGACGGACCCGGCGCCCAACGCCACGTGGAGGGGGAAGGCCCAAGCGGCCGAACCCCTGGTCGCGCTGTTGCTCCTGCGCTGCGGCCGCCGGGGGGCGTGGGCCAAGTCGCGCACTCTCTCCGCCGCGCTCGACCTCCAATTCACGCTGCATCTTCTGGGGTTCGCCGGCACCGAGACGCAGCTCCTTTATTTTGCGGGGAGCGGCTGGGTGCAAGAGCACCGAGTCTCGCTCCCCTTCCGCAGCTATCTTCCGGAAGTGCCGGGCGAGCGCACCGTGAAGACCGGCGAGCTCGTCGAACTGGTCCGCGTCGAGAGCGGCCCGCTCGCCTCGGCGTGGGCCGCGTTTTTCGCGCGCCGCGACGCGACCTTACTGCGGGGCGAGATCTGGCGGCTGCATAAACGGCTGCTCGCGCCCTTAAACCCACCCTGGCGGGATATCCTTTCCAAGGGACGAAACGGTGTCTTCGAAGAGTAGCGCTCCGCCCGCGCGGTGGGCCGGAGCGGATGGCTCCCCCGGCGGCTGGGTCCTGGCCGTGCTGGATGCCTCCCGCTCGCTCGTCGCGCTGCGCCTGGTCAAGACCTTTGCCGAGCTCGCCGTCGAGGTGACGCCGCTGTCGCTGACGCTGGTGGACATCCCCATCGGCCTGCCCTCGGCAGAATGGCCGCACGACCGCCAGTGCGACGGCATGGCTCGCAGCCTGCTCGGACCGCGCGCCTCGTCGGTCTTCCCCGTGCCGGCGCGCGAAGCCGCCTGGGCCGAGAGCTACGAAGCCGCGGGAACCCTGAACCGCGAGATCCTGCGGCGCGGCCTGAGCCGCCAGTCGTGGAACATCTGCCCCAAGATTCGCGATGCCGATGCCGTGTTCCGCATGGTCCCCGGCCTGCAGCAGCGCGTGCGCGAAACGCATCCCGAGCTGTGCTTCTGGCTGCTGAATAACGGCCATGCGCTCGAGACCCCCAAGAAGTCGCCGGCGGGGATGCGCGTCCGGCGGGAGTTGCTGCGAAGCTGGATCCCGAACCTCGACGCCGCGTTGCGCCTCGCCCGCCGCACGTATCCGGCGAGCCGGGTAGGTCCGGACGACCTGCTCGATGCGGCGGTGGCGGCGGTGGTCGCCTCCCTCGCCGCCGAAGGACGCGCCACGAGCGTGCCGCTCGCGCCCGAGCGGGACGCCTGCGGCCTCGCCATGGAAATTGTCGGGACTTGATTTACTTCCCAGTCATCCCGCGAGGATCCAGCAGCCCGTCGAGTTCCTCAGGCTTGAGAGTGGTCATCTCGGCCGCCACTTCCTTCACGCTACGGCCTTCGGCATACGCCTTCTTGGCAATCTTCGCCCCCAACTCGTAACCGATCACAGGATTCAGCGCCGTAACCATAATCGGGTTCCGGCCCACCAGCTCGGCCACCCGCTTTTCGTTCGGAACGAACCCGGCGATCGCCTTTTCAGCGAGCAAGGGCGCCACCCGGGCCATCAAAGTGATGCTTTGGAGAAGGTTGTACGCAATCACCGGCAGCATCACGTTGAGCTGAAAATTACCCGCCTGGCCGCCGATCGTAATGGCGGCGTCGTTGCCGATTACCTGCGCCGCAACCATCGTAACCGCCTCCGGAATCACCGGGTTCACCTTCCCCGGCATGATGCTCGACCCCGGCTGCAGGTCCGGCAGCGCGATGTCGGCGAGGCCCGCCTGCGGACCGCTGTTCATCCAGCGCAGATCGTTGGCGATCTTCATCAACGCCACGGCCACCGCCTTGAGCTGGCCGCTCAACTCGACCGCCGTGTCCTGGCTCGCCAGGCTGAAGAAGTAATTGGGACTCGTCACGAACGGCAGGCCCGTGGTGGCGTGGAGCTTGGCCGCCACCCGGGCGCCGAACTCGGGATGAGCGTTGAGGCCGGTCCCAATGGCCGTACCACCCAGAGCCAGCTCCGCCAGCCGCGGGAAGGTCCCTTCCACCCGGGCGATGCCGTGGACCAGTTGGCTGCTCCAGCCGCTCATCTCCTGGCTGAGCCGGATGGGGAGCGCATCCATCAGGTGGGTGCGGCCCGTCTTCACCACGTGGTCCACCTGGGCGGCTTTACGGTCGATCGCGTCCTGGAGGCCGCGCAGGGCGGGCACGAGGTGGCCGGCGGCCTCCACGTAAGCGCTGACGTGAATGGCCGTGGGAATCACGTCGTTGCTGCTCTGGCCCATGTTCACGTGGTCGTTCGGGTGCACCTTCTTGCCGAGCCGCTGGGACGCCAAGGCGGCGAGCACCTCGTTGGCGTTCATGTTGGTGCTGGTACCGGACCCCGTCTGGTATATGTCCAGCGGGAAATGGGCGTCATGCCGGCCGTCAGAGACCTCCTGAGCCGCCTGCTGGATCGCGGCGGCCATCTCCGCGTCCATGCGGCCGAGGTCCAGGTTGACCGCGGCAGCAGCCCCTTTGATCATCCCGAGAGCTTTAATGAAAGCGCGGGGGAACCGCAGCCCGCTAATTGGAAAGTTGTCCACGGCCCGCTGGGTCTGGGCCCCATAGAGGGCATCGGCCGGCACCCGGACGTCACCCATACTGTCTTTTTCGATGCGGTAGGAGGTTTGGCTCATTGTCGGTGTTCCCCACCTACCGTTATACTCATTGTCGGGACCGGTTGCAGAGTCGCCGCAACTTTTCCGTTCGGCCCGGGGTTTGCAGGACCATATGACAGCCCACAGCAATTGGAAGTATCTGTTGCTGGCAGGTTCGGTAGCGCTGCTGGCAGTGCCTTGGGCCGTGGTCCGGGGAGCCGGCGACGATGAACCCCAGGCCGAAGCAAGCGACCCGGGAGTGGTGCACGCCGAGTGCCTCTACCTCGGTCCCCAGCGAGACCGCTACGTCCGAGGCGGGCAGCAAGCCGCGGTCCTGGAAGCGGCAGCCTTCTCGGAGCTGACGACCGAGGTGGCGCGGGCCTTGCCCCCTCCCGCCCGCAGCCGCACCCAGGGACTGCTCGACAACGGCCCGCCCCTCGCCCCAATCGACCAGATTCTCTTCGCGGCGATGAAAGCGAGCGGCGTCACGCCCGCCGACCGCACGACCGACGCGGAGTTTCTGCGCCGCGTCACCCTCGATCTGACCGGCCGTATTCCCAAGCCCGAAGACTTGACGGCGTTCCTGGCCGACACCAGTCCCAACAAGCGCATCGCCGTAGTGAACCGCCTGGTGGCATCGCCGGAGTGGGTCGACAAGTGGACCATGTTCTTCGGCGACCTTTTCAAGAACTCCACCCGCAGTACGCAAGTGGTGCGTTTTGCCGAGGGACGAGATGCCTTCTATAACTACCTAAAGGCCTCGCTCACCCAGAACAAGCCCTATGACCAGATGGCGCGCGAACTGATCGCGGCGGCCGGCGCCAACAGCTATCAGCAGGGCGAGCTGAATTTCGCCGTCGGCGGCTTCACCACCGGCGGCCCGGTGCAGGACACCTATGACCGGCAAGCGGCCGACACGGCCGAAATGTTCCTGGGACTCGCCAACATGGATTGCCTGCTGTGCCACGACGGCCGGGGGCACCTGGATTTCCTGAACCTGTGGGGCTCGAAAGTCACCCGCTACCAGGCGTGGGGCCTTTCGGCTTTCTTCGGCAAGACGCAGCTCGCCCGGGTACCGATCGCATCAGGCAGCGCACAGTACTACTGGTCGGTACAGACCAGCGTGCGCCCGACAGACTACACCTTGAACACCACCACGGGAAACCGCCCCGAGCGGCAGCCGCGCCCGGGCCAGGCACGGACCGTGCTTCCGGTTTATCCGTTCAGCGGCAAGTCGCCGGCCTCCGGCGAGGATTACCGCACCGCCCTCGGGCGCGAGGTCACGAGCGATTTCCAATTCGCGCGGGCGACGGTCAACTACATCTGGAAGAAGTTTTTCGGGCTGGCGATCGTGGAACCGGCGAATCAGTTCGACCTGGCGCGCCTCGACGCGAGCAATCCCCCGCCTTCTCCCTGGACTTTGCAGCCTTCTAATGCACAGCTTTTGCAGCAGCT
This sequence comes from Terriglobia bacterium, assembly GCA_041482115.1. Taxonomy (GTDB): domain Bacteria; phylum Acidobacteriota; class Terriglobia; order Bryobacterales; family JACQDG01; genus JBGPDC01. The sequence goes on from JBGPDC010000074.1 coordinate 22,605, forward strand.
CGCGCAGGACTTCGTCAACAGCCGCTATGACCTGAAATCCCTGATGCGGGAAATCGCCAACTCCCAGGTGTACCAGCTTTCGACGCGCTATTCCGGCAACTACAACACCTCCTGGGACAAGCTCTACGCGCGCAAGCTGGTGCGGCGCCTCGACGCCGAGGAAGTCCACGACGCCCTGGTGCAGGCGAGCGGCATCCCGGCCAGCTATCAGATCCCGGACTTGGGCACGGTCCAGTGGGCGATGCAGTTCCCCGAGACCGTCCGGATGCCGGGCAACGCCGCGGTCTCGAACTTCCTCGACGGCTTCTTGCGCGGGGACCGCGACCAGCAGCCGCGCAACAACGCGAGCAGCCTGCCGCAAGCGCTGAGCCTGATGAATGACAACTTCGTGCTGAGCCGCACGCGCCCCACGCCCGCGACGGGCCTGCTCGGCCGTAGCCTCAGCCTGCCCGATGACCAGCTCGTTCAGACGCTGTTCCTCAACGTGCTCTCCCGCTACCCGACCGACACCGAGCGCGAGCAAGCTCTGGCGCAGTTGAAGAGCGGCAACCGCAGCCAGAACGCCCAGAACCTGTTGTGGACGCTCTACAACAAGGTGGACTTCGTTTTCAATTACTAGCCGGAGACTGCGATGAACGCCTCGGAAAAATTCAACCGCTTTATTCAGAGATATCCGCATCCCCACGCCCCGAACTTCTTCGAGCGGCCCCACTGGACGCGGCGGCGGTTCTTCGAAGTGATGGGCGCGGGCGTCACCGGATTCGTCCTCGCCGACCGGGCGCGGGCGGCCGAGGTCGTGTCGCAGGCCGCGGTCACCCCGCAGAACCAGGCGCGCAACGTCATCTTCATCCTGCTGGCCGGCGCCCCGAGCCACACCGATACCTTCGATCTGAAGGAGGTTTCCGGCGCCACGCCGATGGAATTCGCACCGGAGACGATCGACGGCATCGGGCGCTTCCCGGCCGGCCTGTTCCCGAAGCTCAAGGACAACCTTTCCGACATCGCCATCGTGCGGTCGATGCGGGCGTGGGCACTGGTCCACGGGCTGGCCCAGACCTGGGCGCAGATCGGACGCAACCCCGCCGCGGCGCTAGGCTCCATTGCCCCCAACATCGGCAGCGTGGTGGCGATCGAGAAGGACGCCGAGCGGCGGCCCACCGACGTCCTGCCGACTTTCCTGGGGTTGAACTCCGGGACCGCCGCGAGCCAGGGCTACCTCCCCGCCCAGTACGCCCCCTTTCAGACGGCGCCCTCCGCCGGCGGACTTACTAACACCAGTTCGACCGCGATGGGCGGCCCGGGCGTGCTCGACGCGCGCTACAAGCTGCTGCACCAACTCGATGACCCGCTGCGCCTGAACTCGCCCCTCGGCGTCTCCGTGCAGGCGATGGACGCCTTCTACGGGCAGGCGCGCAATCTCATCGACAACTCGAGCGTGGCCGCGGCCTTCCGCTTCAGCACCGA
>JBGPDC010000075.1:0-23563 GCA_041482115.1 Terriglobia bacterium
CTCGGCGAACGGCAGGTTCTCCCGCAGGATCAGCAGCTCCTCTTCGCGCTCGGGGAAGTCGAGCAGGATCTGGGGCTGCAGCCGCGAATGGATATACTCGGGCAGCTCAAACGTCGAGGCGTCGTCGTTCATCGTGGCCACCAGGCGGAAGTCCGGGTGGGCGTGGATCTTGATGCCGGCCACGATCGACTCCACGTACCGCCGGCTGTCGAGCAGCGGCGCGAGCGAAGCCCAGCTTTTCTCGCTCATGCGGTTGCCCTCGTCGAGCACCACGACGCCGCCGCGCAGCATGGCGGTGACAAGCGGCGAGGCGACGTAGCGCAGCTTGCCGCCGGTCTCGATGACGGGGGTGACCAGCAGGTCCTCGGGGCGCGTGTCGAGCGTGGCCTGCATGATATAGGCGTCGCGGCCGAGTTGCTGGGCGGCGGCGTAAGCGAGGGTGGTCTTCCCTACCCCGGGCTTGCCGAGCAGCCGCGGGTTCATGGGCACGTCGCGCTCCTCGACCAGCATCCAGGCCGCGAGCAATTGCCGCATGATATCGGGCTGCCCGACCCACCGGATCGGGATCTCGTCCGGATGCGCCAGGTGCAGGGTGACGTCTTCGATGATGATGGTCCGGGAACTGCCCAACGGGGAAATCTTCATGATGTGTGGCGCGGTCTCTTTGCTATTTTAGTACGCTCGAAGGCAGGGGTTGGAAAGGAAGCCCGCGCATGTCGGAAATCCGCCGAGACATCTTTACCGGCCGGTGGGCGATCGTCGAGGAGGCCGCCCCGGTCGAGCCGAGCCACTTTCACTTCAAGAAGGTCACGCACGAGCCCAGTTTCTGCCCGTTTTGCGAGACCAACGAGGCGCTGACGCCTCCGGAAGTGTTCGCCCAGCGCCGGCCGGATTCACACCCCAACGGGCCCGGCTGGACGGTGCGGGTGGTGCCGAATGTCAAACCTCGTTTGCGAATCGAAGGGCAACTCAACCGCCGGGCCGAAGGCTTCCACGACTTGATGAACGGCATCGGCGCGCACGAGGTCGTGATCGAGACGCCCCGTCATGACCTCAGCCTGCACCAGCTCGAACCTGCCGGCATCGCCGCCGTGCTCGAAACCTGGGTGGCCCGCATCCGGGACCTGCGGCAGGACGAGCGGTTGCGCTACGTCGTCGTCTACAAGAATCACGGGGAGGCGGCCGGCGCCCACGTCATTACTCACTCCATCTCGCAACTGCTGGCCCTCCCCGTAACGCCGCGGTCCCTCCGGAACAAGCTGATCGTCTCCAAGGAATACTACGCGGCCAAGGAACGCTGCATCTACTGTGACGTGCTCCAGCAGGAGAGGAGGGACCAGCGGCGCCTCGTGGCCGAGAACGAGCACTTCGTCGCCTTCGCTCCCTTCGCTTCCCGCTTCCCGTTCGAGACGATGATTCTGCCCAAAGCCCACGCGAGCGACTTCGCCACTTTGGAAACCGGCCACATCCACAGCCTGGCGCCGCTGCTGCGAGACGTGCTGCAGCGCCTCGACCACACCGTCGGCAGCCCCCCTTACAATCTCTCCCTCCACAACAGCCCCCAACGGCGCCGCCACGAAGGCTACTGGACCACCGTCGACCAGGACTTCCACTGGCACTTCGACATCCTGCCGCAGATTTTTCCCCTGGAGGGCTTCGAGTGGGCCTCCGGCTTCTACTACAATCCCGTGGCCCCCGAAGTCGCCGCCCGCTGCCTGGCGGAAGCGCCCCTCCCCGCCCCGGCTGCCGCGTCCGCTGAATTATAATAAAAGGAACACCCTGAGGATCACTACATGAGCTTTGCCAGCGGACGTCACTTCCTGCAAATCCCCGGCCCGACCAATGTGCCGGAGCGCATCCTGCGCGCCATGGCCCGGCCCACCATGGACCATCGCGGCCCGGAATTCGGACTGCTCGGCCAAGAGGTGCTGGAGGGCTTGAAAGAGGTGTTCCAGACCTCCGGCCCGGTGATCATCTACCCGGCCTCGGGCACGGGGGCGTGGGAAGCGGCCCTGGTCAACACGCTTTCTCCAGGCGACAAGGTCCTCATGTTTGAGACCGGCCACTTCGCGCTGCTGTGGCGCGGCATGGCCGGCGAGCTGGGCCTGGAGGTCGATTTCGTTCCCACCGACTGGCGGCGCGGCGCCGACCCGGACATCGTCGAAGCCAAACTGACCGAGGACACGCGGCGCGAGATCAAGGCAGTAGCGGTGGTCCACAACGAGACCTCGACGGGGGTCGCGAGCCGCATCGGCGAAATCCGCCGCGCGATGAACCGTGCCGGCCACCCCGCCCTGCTGCTCGTGGATACGATCTCCTCGCTCGCTTCGATCGATTACCGCCAGGACGAGTGGGGCGTCGATGTCACTGTGGCCGGTTCGCAGAAGGGCCTCATGCTGCCGCCGGGCTTGAGCTTCAACGCCGTGAGCGAGAAGGCCATCGCCGCCTCGAAGTCGGCGAAGCTGCGGAGGTCCTACTGGAATTGGGAGCCGATGCTCGCCGCCAACCGCAACGGCTACTTTCCCTATACGCCCGGCACGAACCTGCTCTATGGATTGCGCGAGGCCCTGCAGATGCTGCTGCAGGAAGAGGGCCTCGAGAACGTTTTCGCCCGCCACGCCCGCCTGGGCGAGGCCGCGCGGCGGTGCGTCGCGGCCTGGGGTCTTGAAACCCAGTGCGCGCATCCGCTCGAGCACTCGAACTCGCTCACCGCCGTGCGGGTCCCGGAAGGTCACAGCGCCGACGAGCTGCGCAAGGTGATCCTCGAGAACTTCAACATGTCCCTGGGCAACGGCCTCACCAAGATGCAGAACCGCGTCTTCCGCATCGGCCACTTAGGCGATTTCAACGAGCTGATGCTGGCCGGGACACTCTGCGGCGTCGAGATGGGACTCGCGCTCGCCGGAGTTCCGTTCAAGAAGGGCGGGGTCGCGGCGGCGCTCGGCTACCTCGAAAGCACGGCCACCGCCGCGCGCAAGCCGGTCGAAGTGGGCGTGTAGAACTGCTACCCGGTCAGGTCCCGAAAGGCTTCGACAATCTTTTCCGGCGCCACGCCCTTCAGCTCGTGCAGGGCGTTCTCCACCACCAGTAGCCGCGTCGCGGCCGGGATGAGGGGCAGAGCCGCCTGCAACTCCTCGACCGTGCCGAAGCGGTCCTTCGTGCCGTGGACGAACAGCACGGGGGCCCGCAGCGCGGGGAAGTGCTCTGTGCGCATCCGCAGGGGATTCTCGGGGTACCGCAATTCCTGTATCAGCTTCCCATCGGGCCCGCGGCGAAATCTGTACAGGGTCTTAGGGACATGGAGAGGAAATGCCAGCAGCAGCAGCCCGGCCGCCACGAGCGAATCCTCCGCCATCAGCATCGACGCCTGCCGCCCCCCGTAGGAGTGGCCGCCGAGAAACACGCGCCCCGGGACCAGCTTTCGCAACGCCAGCGCCGCCGCGCGCAGGCCATCGCGGTCGATAAAATCGGCCTTGCCCATAGGCGGCCCGTGCATCCGCCGCTGCCGGAACGGCAGATCGCACCGCAGCACCGTGAACCCCGCGGCGACGAAAGCCTCCGCCACGGAGACCAGCAGAGGCGTTCGGCAATCGGACCCCGCGCCGTGCGTCAGCACCAGGCCATCACCCACCAGCCCCGCCGGCCGGTGCAGGAAGCCGCGCACCGGCTGCAGGCCGGCGATTTCCTCGGCGAAGGACTCCGCGCTTCCGCTATCGTTCACGTCCGGTCTCCGATTCCGCAAGCGGCGGGAGCCGTCTCGCCACACCGCCTAGTGGCGGCCGTTCGGACGCTGCCGCAGCAGGGCAGCGATCAGACGCTCAAACTTCGCCTCGCCTTGCGCGACCCTCTTGTCGGTCCTCTTGGCCTGCTCGGCCATCTCCCGCTTTTGCTCGGCCATCTCCTTCTTGAGAGCGAGCAGCTCCTTTCGGAATTCAGCCTGGTCCCGGTCGTGCTTGACGAGCATTTTCATGCCCGTCACGACCAGCTTTTGAATACCCGCCATCTTCCGGTCGGTTTTTTGTTGCCACACCGCCGACTTCGCCTGCTGCTCGAGGATGAATTCCATCGTCCGCTCGACGTCCATATGGTTCGATGATATCATCCCTGCTCTGAGTCCCCTGCATGCAGCGGTGGCGTTTGGCGCGGCATTTCTCGCCGGGGCGATCAACTCGGTCGCCGGCGGCGGCACGCTTCTCACCTTCCCCACGCTGATCTGGCTCGGACTCAATTCGATCACGGCCAACGCCACCAGCACCGTGGCCGTGTGGCCGGGGTCGCTCGGAAGCATGTGGGCTTACCGGCAGGAGCTCGGCGCCTCCGAGCCGCGCCTGCTCGCGTTGGTGGGGCCCTGCCTGGCCGGAGGACTCATCGGCGCGCTGCTGCTGCGCTCAACCCCGACGGCGGTGTTCGATCGCCTGGTCCCCTTTCCCATTTTGGGCGCGACAGTGCTGTTCCTGGTCCAGCGGCCGGTGCAGCAGAGGCTGCAGAAGCCCACCGCCGGGCCGGCGCACGAGTCCGGGCGCTGGCTGGCCGGAGCGATGCTGTTTCAGTTATTGGTCGCCATCTACGGCGGCTATTTCGGGGCGGGCATCGGCATCCTGATGCTGGCGGCCCTGAGCATCCTGGGGCTCACCGACATCCACCAGATGAACGGACTCAAGACGTTCTTTGCGGTGTGCATCAACGGCGTGGCGGTGTTCTACTTCATTTGGGCGAAGATGGTTTACTGGCCGGACGTCCTCATCATGGCCGCGGGGGCGGTGGCCGGGGGGTACGGAGGCGTCGGGGTGGCGCGCCGCTTGGGTCCGGTGGCGGTGCGGCGCATCGTGATCGCGGTCGGCTTCGCGATGGCGATTTCGCTGTTTATCAAGAAATGAGTATGGAAGATAAGTTCCTCTACCTCACCACCACGGGCCGCAAGAGCGGCCTGCCGCGCGAGATCGAGATTTGGTTCGTGCAGAACGACGGCAAGCTGTACATTCTCGCCGAGCACGCTCACAAGGCGCACTGGGTGCAGAACATCAGGGCCGATCCGCGCGTGCGCATTCGGCTCGGGGAGCGCGAATTTGCTGCTACCGGGCGCGTGCTCGACCTCCAGCGCGACGCCGCGATTTACCAAATGGCCCAGGATCTCGAGCAGAAGAAGTACGGCTGGGGCGAGGGACTGCCCGTCGAGTTCACGCCGGACGAGCCGCTATAATCCGCCTATTTTCAGCCGCAAATTTGCGGCGGAGTTTAAGGTGCTTGGATTCAGTAGGTTGCAGATCCGACCCCAAAGAGCCGGGCGAAGCGGAAAGCCAGATAGACCATGTAGAGTCCTGCTCCGGCCATCACCATGGCAGTAATAATTATCGCCGCCGCTGTCCGGCGCGCCTGGTCGCCCGTGATCGGCTCGCGCCGGCGCAGCATCCTGGTCCCCGGCGGAGGCCACTGTCCCGTCTGCTGTGCCGCGCGCGCCACCCGGAATAGCCACCAGGCCATGCCAGCGGCGGAGAGACCCATGACAATCTGGAATGCGACTAGCGCGAGTCCCACGGTGGCGAAAGTGGAGTCCGTCCCGGCTGGCATGGCGCGAACCGTCCCGAGAGAGTATCGTATACAAGATGGAGCTGTCTCGGAGGGGATTCATCCGCGCAGCGGGTTCCGGTGCGGCGCTTACGACGGCGTTCGGTTTTGACGTCGCCCCGGCGCTGGCCCAGGCTCAGGAGCTGAAGATTTCCCGCACTACCCAGACGCACAGCATCTGCCCGTATTGCGCCGTCGCCTGCGGGGTCATCATTCATACCCTGGGCGACAAGGCGCACAACGTCAGGCCGACCGTCGTGCACGTCGAAGGGGACCCGGACAACCCGATCAACCGTGGGGCGCTGTGCTCGAAGGGCATCACGCTCAAGCACTTCATCACGAGTGAAGACCGCTTGACGCGTCCGCTCTATCGGGCGCCGGGCTCGACCGAGTGGAAGGCGATCTCGTGGGAAGAGGCTCTCGACCGGATGGCCCGTCTCATCAAGGCCACGCGGGACGCGGGTTTCGAGCGCACCGATGCGCAGGGCCGCACCGTCAACCGGCTGACGAACCTGGCCATGATCGGCGGCTGCACCGACACCAACGAGATTAACTTTCTGCTCGGCAAGTTTCGGTTCGGGCTGGGCGTGGCCGCCTACGAGAATCAGGCCCGGCTTTGACACGGCCCCACGGTGGCCAGTCTGGCCGCCACGTTTGGCCGGGGGGCCATGACGAACGGGTGGACCGACGTCGCGAATGCGGATGTCGTGCTGGTGATGGGGGGAAATCCGGCTGAGAATCATCCGGTGGGCTTCCGCTTCGTGATGGAAGCGAAGCTCAAGCGGAAGGCGCGACTGGTGTGCGTGGACCCGCGCTTCAACCGCACCGCCGCTGTCGCCGACCAATATGTGCCGATCCGCTCCGGCTCGGACATCGTGTTCTTGGGAGGTCTCGTCCACTACGCGCTCAGCCACGACCTCTTGGACGCCGAGTACCTCCGGTTGCACACGAATGCTCCATTCCTGATCCGCGAGGGGTTCGGGTTCGAGGACGGCCTCTTCTCGGGCTGGGATGAGCAGAAGAAGGCCTACGACAAATCGAGCTGGGCTTACGAGCTCGACGCCCAGGGCTACGCGCGCGTCGATGCCACGCTCGAACACCCGCGGTCGGTCTTCCAGCTTCTGAAGAAGCACTACTCGCGGTACACGCCGGAGACCGTCGCCGGCATGTGCGGATGTACGGTGGAAGAATTCGCCAAGGCCGCGGCGGTGATCTGCTCCACGGCTCAACCCGGACGCGCGGGAACGATTCTCTACGCCCTTGGCTGGACCCAGCACAGCCACTCGGTGCAACTGATACGGACCGCGGCGATCTTGCAGCTTATCCTCGGCAACATCGGCGTGGCCGGCGGCGGCGTCAACGCGCAGCGTGGTCACTCCAACATACAGGGCGCGACGGACATGGGCGCGTGGAACATGCTGCCTGGCTACCTGAAGATGCCTCGCGCCGACCAGACGACCCTCGACGCGTATCTCAAGATGAACACGCCGAAGCCGCTGCGGCCTAACGCCATGAACTACTGGTCGAATACGCCGAAGTTCATGGCGAGCCTGCTGACGTCTTATTACGGCACGGCTGCAAAGGATTTTGGTTACTCGAACCTTCCCAAGCTCGGCGAGACGGACAACTTCAGTTGGGGCTACATCTTCGACCACATGTACCGGGGCGAGATGCAGGGCCTGATGGCGTTCGGGATGAATCCGGTGGCCAACGGGCCCAATACGCCAAAGATGCTGGCGGCGCTGGCCAAACTGAAGTGGCTGATCGTGGCCGATGTGTTCGAGACGGAAACGGCCGCGTTCTGGAAGGCCAAAGAGCTCGCGAGCAACTACTACCCGGGCGCTCCGACGGCGAAGGATATTTCGACGGAGGTCTTTTTGCTGCCGGCGGCTTGCTTCGCCGAGAAGGAAGGATCGTTTGTCAACTCGTCCCGCTGGGTGCAGTGGAAGAACCAGGCGCTCGATGCGCCCGGCGAAGCCCGGCCCGACCAGGAGATCATCGCGCGGATGTTCCTGAAGATCCGCGAGCTATATGAGAAGGAAGGCGGCGCGGCCCCCGAGCCGCTGCTCGCCATGAGCTGGAACTACCAGAATCCGTTCTCGCCGTCGCTGATGGAGGTCGCGAAGGAGATCAACGGCCGCGATGCCGCCGGAGCGCAGTTGCCCAACTACGGCGCGCTCGCCGCCGATGGCACGACGACCTGCGGCAACTGGCTCTACGCCGGGTCGTTCACCGCCGCGGGTAACCAGATGGCGCGGCGCGGACAAGAGGATCCGAGCGGGCTGGGGCTTTATGCCGACTGGTCGTGGAATTGGCCTGCCAACCGCCGCGTCCTTTACAACCGCGCGTCGGCGGACGCCCAGGGACGTCCCCGCGATGCTACCCGTCCGCTGCTGCGCTGGAACGGCAAGGCGTGGATCGGCGACGTGCCGGACTATCGCGCCGATGCCGCGCCGGAGACCTACGGCGCGTTCATCATGAATCCCGAGGGGGTGGCGCGGATCTTCGCCACCGATTTTGTGGAGGGCCCCTTCCCGGAGCATTACGAGCCGGTCGAGTCGCCGTGTGAGAACGCGCTGCATCCCAAGGTGCGCGGCAACCCCGCCATCAAGACGTTCCAGGGCGACCTCGACAAGCTGGGCACCGTGGCGGACTATCCATATATTGGCACGACCTACCGCCTGACCGAGCACTTCCACTATTGGACCAAGCACCTGGCCCCCAACTCGCAGCTCCAGCCGCACTTCTTCGTCGAGATTCCGGCCGAGCTGGCCCGCGAGAAACAGATCGCGAGCGGCGACCAGGTGCGGGTGCGCTCGGCACGGGGCTCGGTCGAAGGCCGCGCCCTCGTCACCCGGCGCATCAGGACTTTGCAGATCGGCGGCAAGACGGTCTATCAGATCGGCATGCCGATCCACTGGGGCTTCCTGGGGCGCGTGAAGGGGCCCCTGATCAACAACCTGAGCGCGAGCGTGCTCGACCCCAACTCCGGGACGCCCGAGTACAAGGGGTTCCTTGTGAACCTGGAGAAACTGTGAGCGGGGCGCTCAAGGCCATTTCCGCTACACCGCAGCCGGGTCCCGGCGCCACGCGCCAGACCGGCACGGTCGCCAAGCTCATCGATACCAGCCTCTGCATCGGGTGCAAGGCGTGCGAGGTGGCGTGCCAGGAGTGGAACGATCAGCCGTTCCAGGTGGGCGCTTACGCGGGGACCTACCAGACCCAGCCGGACCTCGCCCCGAATTTCTGGAACCTGATCAAGTTCAACGAGCGCGAGCAGGAGGACGGACACCTGCTGTGGCTCATGGCGAAGTACCAGTGCATGCACTGCGCCGACCCCGGCTGCCTGCGCGCCTGCCCGGCCCCGGGCGCCATCGTGCAATACACGAACGGCATCGTCGATTTCAACTCCGACCAGTGTATCGGTTGCGGCTACTGCATGACCGGCTGCCCCTTCGACGTGCCGAAGCTGAATCCGGTGACGAAGAAAGTTCAGAAGTGTACGCTGTGTACGGACCGCGTGAGCGTGGGCCTGGAGCCCGCCTGCATCAAGGCTTGCCCCACCAACTGCCTTAGCTTCGGGACGCGCGAGAACCTGCTCGCCAAGGCCGAGGCCCGCGTCGAGGACTTGCGGGCCGATGGCCGCCGCGGGGCCGGCATCTACAATCCGGCCGGCGTGGGCGGCACGCACGTGCTCTACGTCCTGGCCCATGCGGACCATCCGGAAAACTACGGACTGCCGCGCGATCCCCGCATCCCGTGGACGGTCGCGCTGTGGAAGGGTCCGCTCAAGTGGCTGGGCAACGCGCTGCTGGCCGGCGGCGTTCTGGGAGCCGTTTTCCACTACATTCGCTTCGGTCCCTGGAAAACGAAAGAGGAGCCTGACGATGCCGCCTGACCGCCGCCTCGCGCGCTTCAGCCTCGCCGAGCGCTTGATCCACTGGTCGGTGGCGCTGTCGTTTCTCTATGCCGCCTTTACCGGCATCGGCTTGTGGTCGCCGCGACTCTATTGGGTGGCCGGTATCTTCGGCGGCGGGGCTACGGTGAGCGCGTGGCATCCCTTGGGAGGCCTGCTGTTTGCCCTGGTCTTCGCGCTCATGTCGAGCCGCTGGCACCGGCAGATGCGCCTAGATGCCGATGACCGGCTGTGGCTGCGCCACGGACACCGGTTCATTCTGCACGAGGAGTTCGGCGTACTCGAATCGGGACGCTTCAACGGCGGACAGAAAGCCCTCTACTGGATGCAGGCGGCGAGCGCTGTGATCCTGGTGCTCTCGGGCCTGGTGCTCTGGTTCCCGGAAGTCATGCCGCGCGGTGTTCGCCTGGCGGCGGTGCTGCTGCATCCGGTGGCCGCGGTGGCCTCGCTGACCGGCCTGATCGTCCACGTTTACATGGGCACGGCGGCGATTCCGGGGGCGCTGCGCAGCATGATCGAAGGCTACGTTTCTCGCGGCTGGGCGGCGACCCACCACCCCAAGTGGTACCGCGAAGTGACCCGGCGTTAGAGCATGTGGGTGGAGCGCGCGGCTCGCGCCCGGCATCTCGCGGACCGCTATCCCGCTACGCGCGCGATCCTGCTTTTCTACGCTGAGCTCGCGGAGTGGCAAGGCACAGCGGCCGCGCGCCGGCTTTCGCCGGAGCAGGCGCTGCCGGAGCTGGCCGAGCTGGTCGGCCGCGCCGGTCCGCCGGATCTCGCCCGGGCGGCGACCGGACTCACCGGGCTTCCGGACCTCGACGTCCCCCCGCCGGAGAGCTTCTTTGCCGTCGCTGCGCGGCAGCCGTCCGCTTTCTGCGGCACGGCGCATCGGCGGCCCCAGGCCGGCTGCCTCGAAACCCTCGGCGAGGGCCAGGCGCTGCGCCTCGTGTGTTCCCTGTGCCTGGGCCGCTGGGACGCTCCGCGGCTGCGGTGTCCGGCGTGCGGCGAAGCGGGCCAGGGAGGCGTGATCCTATACGCGGCGCCTGAATTTCCGCACCTGCAAATCCAGGCGTGCGAGACCTGCCATGCCTACTTGCAGTTGGTGGATCTTGCCCGCGAGCCTGCCGCGATCCCGGAGGTGGACGAGCTCGCCGGGCTGCCCCTGGACCTGTGGGCCCAGGAGCACGGGTACCACAAAATTCATCCCAACCTGGCTGGGATCTAAAGCCGGCCCTGGCAGAGTACTTCACAATGCCGGCGACCGCTCCCTCACGATCGCGGCTCAGAACAGGCTGCCGCACGCGTCAGGTGACGGAAATGGCTTTCCAGCAACCTGCTCAGTAGTAGAACTTCAACGCCACCTGAAGCTGGCGAGGCGTACGGCCTGGGGCGTAGGCGCTGATCACGCCGAAGGACGTGTCGCCAAACGAACGGTTAGCGGCACCGTTGGCATTGGCAGTGGAAAACCCAAAGGTCGTAGTGTTCGTCACGTTGTAAGCTTCGAGCCGCAGTTGCAGGGACTTGTGCTCCCTTATGACGAAATTCTTGGCCATCGTGAGATCGGCGTTCCGAAGCCCAGGTCCCCGATAATTCAGCGTCCGTGGCCCCGAGCCATAAGTATCCTCCGGCACCGCCGAGAACGCTTTCACGTTGAAGTAGTTGTTCAGCCTGTCCTTCACCGATCCCGGCATACTGGGGTTCCCGATCAGGTTCGGACGTTGGTCCCCTTCCCACAAGTTGTTGTCGGATTGAACGACCGCCAGCGGCGTTCCGGAGCTAAATGTAATGACCGAGCTCAACTCCCATCCACCAATGGCGCCGTCCAGGATGCGATTCATGCTCTTTCCTAAGGTTCGGCTTCTGCCAATCGGCAAGAGGTAATCAAAGCTGATCACCGCGCGCTGCGGGACGTCAAACGCCGACAGGGAGCGTTCCAGGCGGAGATTCTTCCAGTTCTGGATGCTCGAACCGCCCGTGATGAAGTCCACATCGGTGCCGGCCACGTCGGAGTCGCTGATCATCTTCGAGATCGTGTAATGAGCGATCATGCTCAGGCCGTACGAAAACCGCTTCTCGTACTTGAACTGGGCTGCGTGGTACATGGAGTTGCCGATGTTCGGAGTCGCGCGGTAGCCGCCTATCGATCCAGCGTACTGCGGGAAGGCGCGCAGGAGCCTCTGCAACTCCACGGTGGGACCATTTAACTCAATGGCTTGGGGACTCGTAATGATCCTATAGAAGGGGTTCGGCACCTGCGAGGTCAGCTTGTCCCGGCCCAGGCCCCAGTAGATGGGGTCGAGCTTGTTGAGATCCGATACGATGTCACTGGTGCCGAAGTATAGGTGCGTACCTTTGGTGCCGACATAGTTGACTTCCACCACGCCGTGACCAGGCACTTCCCGTTGAATAGAGAAGTTCCACTGCTGGTACTGCGGATTGTCGTCGTGGGGGAAGTTCGCGCCGGCGTCCTGGCCCAGGAACGCCAGCGGGTTCCGGCCAGGCGGCAGCGTCAAACCGTTTGGCCACGGATTTTGCAGGGTGCCGAGCTGCGTCAGATGACTGTCGTTGGTCCACTGGACGGAGGAATCCACCAGCCCGAACGCCGACCCTACTTCTCCCTTGATGGTGTGGCGGGATACCGTGTAGAAGATGCCGTAGGCCCCGCGAAGCGAAGTCTTGTTGTTTAACGCAAAGGCGAACCCGAACCGCGGCTGCACGTTGTTCCAATCGCCGTCGAACGGGCTCTTGTGGTTGTCGTCCACGAACTTCATGACGCCATTCAGATTGGGGAACACCGACTTCACCTGGTCGCGGATGGGAGACGGCGAGCCGATGTCGAACCAGTTGAGGCGGTTGAACCGGTCCGTCCGCGGGATGTCGAAGTCGTAGCGCAAGCCCAGGTTGAAAGTCAGTCTCCGGGTGATTCTCCAGTCATCGTTGATAAACGTCCCGAAATAGCCGGAAGACTGCGCCGTGGGATAGTCGATCGTTAAAGCCCCTCCGTTGCCAAAGCCGACCAGCGCGGAGGCGAGGCCGTCCCCCTGGCTCGAGCTGCCCACCAATGGGTTCGCTGCCGTTTCATTGCGCCGGAAGACAAAGCCGCCCTGGGGCAGGTTCGGCTGGTAGTAGTTCTCGTGATAAAGCTGATATTCGGCGCCGGCCTTCAAGGTGTGACCACCCACGATCTTGGTTACGGAGCCGGTGGCCTGGTAGACATCCTCGAAGCGGTGGATGACCGCGAATCCGCCCGCGCCCATGGCCCGATAGGTAGTGGTCTGGTAACGGGGAAACGCCAGGACGCCGGTATATTGAATGAGCTTGGGAAAGCCCAGCGAGGTTTGGTCGAAACCCGTGCTGAGCGGGTCGCGGATCGAGCGCACGCGGGTCACGCCCACGCGGCCGTTGAAGATCGTGGTCGGGCTATGCGTGCGCGTGTAGTCCAAGACAAACTGTTGGGCCCGGTTGTTGCCGGGGTTCCCGTTATGAGAGATGTTGCCGGTCAGATTGGCGACATCGCTCCATCCCCAATTGACGCTATACCGCGCAGTAAAGCGCTGCTTGTCCGAGATGTTGTGGTCGATTTTGCCGTCGAGTTTATAGTTGGCGCTGGGGATGGATCCCTGTGCAAAGAAGTTGTTCACACGAGTAAAGGCGTTCCCGGCGGAGGTGGGCGCCGGGAAGTAAGCGTCCATGTTCCGCGTGATCTGGTTCTGCATGGAGAGCGGAATCTTGTTGCCCAGGAAGGGGTTTCGCAACGTGGTGCCAGCGGCGTTCTTGAAGGTGTCGAAGGGGTTGTAGATGGTAATCATGTTGCCGTTGGCGAGACGGGTATCCGAAAAGTCGCCACTCAACTGCTGGGCGGTCGGCACGCTGGCGGTTTCCGAGGTCGCACCCAATTCTTTATAGCCATCGAAATCGGCGAAGAAGAACGTCCGGTTCTTTCCGTTGTAGAGCTTCGGAATGTAAACGGGCCCGCCGCCGGTGCCGCCCAGGTTGTTGCGGTGGGAATCGACGAGCGCCAGTCCGTTGCGGTTGGAAAAAAAGCTGTTGGCGTTCAGCGCATTGTCGCGGCGGAAAAAGTAGCCGACTCCGTGAAGCTCATTGGTGCCGCTTTTGGAGACCATGTTGACCACGGTGCCGCCCGTGTTGCCGAACTCCGCGCTGAAGAAGTTCGTCTGCACCTTGAACTCTTCGATGACGTCCACCGTCGGCTGGTACTTTACGTCGGTGATGCCGCCGTTCTGCTCGATGCCGGTCAGCGCCCCGCCGTCCATCAGCACGGCGGACGCATTATTCCGGACTCCGTTGGAGACGAAGGCGACGCCGCCGATCGCGCCAGTGATACCAGGCGCCACCGACACCATAGAGAGCGGCGAGCGGCCCTGGTTGGGCGCCGACATGAAAACCCGGCTTTCCACCACCTGCCCCAGGCTCGCGGAGGTGGTGTTGAGCAGCGGCGCGGACGCCTTCACCTCGACGCTAGTCGTCACGTCACCGACCGCCAGTTCCACATCAAGAGTCGCTTGCTGCTGCACCTCCAGCCGAAACGGAGGTTCCGTCGCCTTCTGGAACCCGGGCGCCTCGACGGTCAAGGTGTAGCGGGCGGGCGGCAAGGTAGTGAAGATGTAACGGCCGGCGGCATCGGTCCTAGTAGGGTATTCCACGTTGCGATCGGCGTCCGTCGCCGTCACCTTGGCGTTGGGTACCGCGGCGTGGGACGCATCCGTCACCGTACCCCGGACGGACGCGGTATAAGACTGAGACCAAGCGGAAGTTGCAAGAAGAAACACCCCAGCCAAGAGCTTTCTCATCCCCATAACCTCCTGGAATGCCAATCTGGAGATGAGTTTACGATCCGCCGGAAACGTTGTCAAACAAATATTCCTTATTCGTTCGATTTGTTAACACACCCCTTCGCATCCGCTCAAGGCCCGACTGATCATATGGCTCGCGGTCTGTGCGCTAAGATAAGAGACCATGAAGCGCCGCCTCTGGCTCCTATGGACGGTTACCGTGGTTGCGGTGGTGTGCTCCACGGCCACGCTTGGCCTGGCCTGGCTGCGCGGGCGGGACGACCCGCGTACCTTCGTCCCGCCCGGGAGCGGCCTCGAAATGCGCCTGCGCGGCTCGCTCGGACGGTACTGGGGCACGGACCGGACCGGCCGGCTACGGGCGGGCGATCCCGCTCCCGACTTCGAACTGCCCCTGCTGAAAGCGGAAGGCCGTGTGCGGCTCTCGGCGTGGCAAGGCAAGAAGCCGGTGGCTCTGGTGTTCGGGAGTTACACTTGACCACCTTTTCGGGCGCAGGTCGGCGTCCTCAACCGAATGTATAAGCAATACATGGACCGCGTGGAGTTTTACGTGGTCTATATACGCGAGGCCCATCCTACGGATGGGTGGCAAGTAGGCGCCAACGAACGCGACCGCGTGCTTTTAACCGCTCCGCGCGATGCGGGGCATAAGCTCGAAAACGCCAGCGCCTGTGTGCGCAACCTCGGTATCGAGATCCCGACGCTCCTCGACGACATGAATAACGGGGCAGAACTGGCTTACACCGGCTGGCCCGATCGGCTCTACCTGATCGACACCGGCGGCAAGGTTGCCTATAAGAGCGGGCCCGGCCCGCGCGGCTTCCGTCCCGAAGAGCTGGAAGCCGCTATCCAGAAGCTTTTTCCGGAACCCGCCCGCTAGCCTATCGGGCGCCGGCTGCTACCGCGGCGATCAAGGCGAGCGCCCGCTCGCAATCCTCGCGTCCAACGTCAGAGTGGGTTACGAGTCGCAAGGCGCGATCGGTCGTGGGGTTGATCAGAACACCCTGCGCTTTGAGGCGGGTGGAGAATTCGGCGGCGCTAAGACCGGTTCCCGAGACATCCAGCATGAGGATGTTGGTCTGCACCTTGCGGAGGTCGACCGTGATTCCGGGGAGGCGGTTGAGGGACTCGGCCAGGAAGCAGGCGTTGGCGTGATCCTCGACGAGCTTCGCCGGGTGCTTCTCGAGCGCGATTAATCCTGCCGCAGCGAGAATACCCGCCTGACGCATGCCGCCGCCAAAAGTCTTGCGAAGGCGCAGGGCCTCGTCGATAAAGGCGCGGCGGCCTACCAGCATCGAGCCGACCGGGGCGCCGAGTCCTTTCGAGAGACAGAACATCACCGAGTCGAACGGCGCGGCCAGCTCGTGGACCGGGCGGCCGAGGTGGGTGGCGGCGTTGAAGATGCGCGCGCCGTCGAGGTGTACGGGGATGCCCAGCTCGTGAGCGTGGGCGCAGATGTCCTGCATGGTGGCGAGCTGGTAGACCGTGCCGCCGGCCATGTTGTGGGTATTCTCGAGGGCGATGAGTCCGGGGCGGGAGTAGTAGTAGATGCCGGGACGGAGCTTCGGGCGGATGAGGTCCCAGGAGAGGATGCCGTCGTCGGTCGCGATGGTGCGTCCCTGGCAGCCGGAGAGGGCCGCCATGGCGCCCATCTCGAAGTTATACATGTGGGCCCGCTCGTCGCAGATGATCTCCTGGCCGGGGCGGGTGTGGACCTTGACCGCGATCTGGTTGCCCATGGTGCCGGAGGGCACGAAGAGCGCCGCTTCCTTGCCTAGGATCTCGGCGGCGCGCTGTTCGAGGCGGTTGACGGTGGGGTCTTCGCGGTAGACGTCGTCGCCGACTTCGGCCTCGGCCATGGCGCGGCGCATTTCGGGAGTGGGACGGGTGACGGTGTCGCTGCGGAAGTCGATCAAGCGATAAACTCCTCAAAAACAAGATTCGAGAGCAGGACGCCCCGGCCGGTGAGGCGGAGGCGGGAGCCTTCGTGGAGCAGAAGACCGTCGTCGGTGAGCCGGCGGATGGGGACGGCGAAGCGGCGCCACTCTTCGGCGTCCGGCTCGATGCCGGCGTCCTGGCGCAGGCCGACGAAGAAATGCTCCTCCATGGAGCGGGAGCGGTCCACCGGGTCCCAATGGAGGATGAAAGGCTGGCCGGCGCGCCAGCAATTGACGTAGTCCTGGGGCGATTCGACGTTCGACCAACGCCACGCGCCGTCGTAGGAGTGGGCGTCGGCGCCGAAGCCGCGGTACGGCTCGAGACGCCAATACTTCAAATTGTGGACGGATTCGCAGCCCGGCCGGGCGAAGTTCGAGATCTCGTAGCGGTGAAGGCCGAGGCCCAAGAGAAATTCGACCGCCGCGAGGTAGAGCTCGGCGACGGCGTCGTCCGCCAGGCGGTCGGAGGCTCCGTAGCGCGCGCCGCCGGCCAGGATTTCGCGGCCGAGGCGGCTTTCGTCGTCCACCTCGAGCATGTAGACCGAGACGTGGGGCGGCGAGAGACGGGCCACCCACTCGAGCGACTCGCGCCAACTGGCGGGCGTCTGGTGCGCCAGGCCCGCGATGAGATCGACGTTGATTTTCTCGAAGCCAGCGTCGCGGAGGAGCGCCATTTCTTCGGCCACGCGCGCGGCGGTGTGCTTGCGGCCCGTGGCCGCTATCTCGGCCGGTACGAACGATTGCACGCCGAGGCTGACACGGTCGAATCCCAGGCGGCGCCAGGCGGCGGCGCGTTCGGCGGTGATGCTGCCGGGCGCGGCCTCCATGGTCGCCTCGCGCCAGCGCACCGGGGCGAAGGAGGCCAGGAGGGGCTCGAGCTCGGACGGGTCGAGCAGGCTCGGGGTCCCGCCGCCGAGGTACAGGGTGTCGGGCGGCCCGGCCCAACGCTCGGCGGCGATCTCGGCGTGGAGCGCGGCGAGGTAGTCCGCACGCAGCGCCGCGGGGAACACGCCGGAGGCGAAGTTGCAGTAGGTGCACTTCTGCGCGCAGAACGGGAAGGAAATGTAAACGCCAGCCATCGTCTAAGCGGATCGCGGCTCCGGTGGGCAGAGCATCCTTTCTGGTATTCTATCGAAGTATCGCAGCTCAGACTGGGGCACAGGTCTTCCTAACTGCATGCCTGAGTGTATCCGGCACACCGAGCTTCCACACACGACGCGCCTGTTCGCGGACCTGCTCTACCATTTCGACCGCGTGGCGCAGTTCTACGCCTATCCGCCGGGGGGCGCCGGGACCTTCGAGCGCGCCGCAGCCGACGTGCGGATGGAGCCGGCCCACCGCGCGGCGCTCGTGGCTGCACTCGGGGAGACCAACCGCGACGCGGGCCCGGCGGCCCAGAACAACCTCGATCGGCTGGGTCAAGCCGGCACCCTGGCGGTAACGAGTGGCCAGCAAGTGGGTCTCTATGGCGGGCCGATTTTCACGATCTACAAGGCGCTCAGCGCGGCCAAGCTCGCCCAGGACCTCACCGCCCGTGGGACGCCGGCAGTGCCGGTCTTCTGGCTGGCCACCGAGGACCACGACCTCGCCGAGGTGAACCATGTCTGGGTGTTCGACGCGGCGCACCGGCCGGTGCGCCTCGAAGCCCAGGCGGCGCGCAGCAACCGGGAGCCCGTGGGGGGCATCCGGCTGATTGAGAGCGCTGGAGAGGCACTCCAGACGGCGCTCGGTGACCTGCCGTTTGGCGAGGCGGTCGCACGGGAGGCCCGGGAAGCGTACGGCGACGGCGCGACGTTCGGCAGCGGGTTCCGGCGGCTGCTGGCGCGGCTGCTCGAACCCTACGGCGTGTTGCTGGTGGATCCGCTGGCTCCGGCCGTACGGCGGTTGGCGGCGCCTTTAATGGCGCAGGCGGTGGAACGCGCCCCGGAACTGTCGGCGGCCGTGCTCGAACGGGGCCGCGCGCTCGAGGCGGCGGGATACCACCTGCAGGTGCACGTGGAGGAGAGCACCTCGTTCTTCTTCCTGCTCGAGAACGGCCGCCGGACCCATCTCGACCGCAACGGTGACTCCTACCAGGAAGCGGGCAACGGGGCCAAGACCTTCACGACGGCCGAACTGCTGCAGCGCATGGGGGGTGAGCCGGAGGCTTTCTCGCCCAACGCCCTGCTGCGGCCCGTGGTGCAGGATTTCCTGCTGCCCACGGTGGCCTACATCGGCGGTCCGGCCGAGCTGGCTTATCTCGCGCAGGCCGAGCCGATCTACCGACGCCTGCTGAGCCGGATGCCGGTGGCGCTGCCCCGCGCCTTTTTCACGCTGCTCGACACCCGGGGGCGCAAGCGGCTCGAGCGCTACGGCCTGAACGTCCTCGACGTGATGCAACCTTCGGACACCTTGGAGCAGCGCATCGCGGAGCGGCTGATCCCGCCGCCGTTACAGGGCGCTTTCCAGGCGAACCAGGAAAAGATCCGGGAGGCGCTTCAGGGGGTCGAAGCCGAGCTCCTGGCTTTCGACGCGACGCTGGCCGCGGCCCTCGACAAATCGCGGCGGAAGATCGAGTACCAGTTTTCGAAGATCCAGGCCAAGGCGGCTCGCGAGGGCCTGCGGCGCACCGCCCGGGCGGGAGCCGACGCCGCTTACCTGCGCCACCTCATCTACCCCGAGAAGACCCTGCAGGAGCGGCTCTATTCCGTGCTTCCCTTCCTTGCCTGCCACGGCCCCGACCT
Organism: Terriglobia bacterium; assembly: GCA_041482115.1. GTDB lineage: Bacteria > Acidobacteriota > Terriglobia > Bryobacterales > JACQDG01 > JBGPDC01. Next base: position 18,953 of record JBGPDC010000075.1, read on the forward strand.
GCTCGGAACGCTGCACGAGGCGATCCGGTTCGACTGCCTGGACCACCAGGTGCTGGTGGTATGAGGGCTCCGGGCGGGAACATTCCCCTCGCAACTCGCGTATTCTAGGGCAGGAGACGAGAAGTGGCCTTCTGCTCACAGTGCGGAACCTCCCTGGCAGACCAGGCCTTCTACTGCAGCAAATGCGGGGCCCGGCAACCGGTGCCCGGCACGCCGGGAGTCTACCAGGCGCCGGGCGGAGCGCCGGGGATGACACCGCGGACGGCCTCCATGCTGTGCTACCTGCCGTTTGCCGGGTGGATTGCGGCGCTCTTTGTGCTGGGATCGCAGCGCTTCCGGAACGACAAGGACGCCCGGTTTCACGCCTTCCAGGGCCTTTATCTGTTTGTGGGGGCGCTGCTGATCGACTGGGTGCCGTGGTTCGGTCCGTTTCATCCTCATTTCTTTCCGCTGCGCGCCATGCTGAAGCTGCTGGTGATCGGCATCTCGATTTTCATGATGGTGAAGGCCAGCCGCGAAGAGCGGCATTCCCTGCCCCTGATCGGCGAGCTGGCGGAGCGATCGCTCTAAGTACGCGGGTAAGCAAACAGGACCGGTGGCGGATGTTTCGAGCATTGCGCCCCAAACCGTTTTGGTCGGGCCTGGTGGCAGGGTAGAATGGAAGCCGGGCTATGACCAGCTCACCCCCAGCAGCCGGGCTAACCCGCCAGCGCGGCTCCTTCTATATGGCGCTGTTCCGGGCGTTGCTGGCCGGGCTCTACCTGGCGGCGGAAGCGGGGCTGAATCCCGCGGGGCCGGGGGGGGCCGGCTGGGCCGTGATCGCGCTGTTTGTGCTTTACAGCGGAGGCCTGCTGGCGGGGCACGCGAGCCCGCTGGTCCGGCAGTCGCGCCTGTGGGTGCTGTTCCTCGACCTGACGTTCCTGCTTTCGCTGATCTTCTTTGGCGTTACCTGGCAGGGCGTGACGCTGGCCGCGCTGTTCTACGGCTTCCTGGTGCTGGAGAGCTGGGCGCAACAGGAAGCGCGCGAGGTGATCCTGATCGCCACGGCGCTGGCGCTGGTGGCCTACGCCGCGCGGACGCACGGCGGGCGGGCGGCGTTCGCGGTGACCGTCGAGAGCGTGCTGTTCCTGCTGGTGGTGGCGGGGTTGCTGGCCTTTTTGGTTTCCGATGAGCGTTATCTGGCGGAGCGCCGGATCGCCGCCATCGCCAACCGCAGCGGAGGCGCCTCCATCCCGGCCACCGTCACGTCCATGCGAGACGCGCTCGAGGAGCTGTGCCGGTGGTTCCGCTGCTCGCACGCTTTGCTGGCTTTTTGGGACGAGCGCTACGACCATTTCTGCCTGTGCCGGTATCCGCCGCCGGGGGGCGCGCCGGAACTCGAAGAGAGCCGGGAATGGTCAGTGTTTCGGGGCGAGCGGCTGGATCTGGCGGCGAACGACGTGACCGCCGAGACCGGGACGGAGGCAGCTCCCTACGACCTGCATCCCCACTTGATCAAAAAGTTTGAGATCCACAATGCGCTCGGTTGCGGGCTGTCCTTCGAAGGCCAGCTCGTGGGACGCCTGCTGCTGATCAACCGGCCTTCGCCGTTTCGGCCGCCGATGCTGAAAAGGCTCCAGCAGGTGGCGCCGTCTTTTGCCCGGCTGGTGCGGCACGTAACGATCATCCTGGAGGTGGAGCAGGCCGCCTACGAGCGGGAACGGAGCCGGGTGGCACAGGACTTCCACGACGGGCCGCTGCAGAGCGTGATCAGCTTCCAGATGCGGGTGCACACCATTGCCAAGCTGCTGGAGCGCGACCCGGCGAAGGCCGCCGCGGAGCTCGACCAGCTTCAGGAAATCGCCCGCCGCCAGGTGGCCGATATGCGCACGTTTGTCAACGCCATGCGGCCGGTCGAGACGAATACCAGCAGCCTGGCGGCGGCAGCACGGCGCCTGGTGGATGACTTCCAGAAAGAGAGCAACGTGCCGGTGACGTTTGTGAGCGGCCCGGAGCCGATTCGCCTGCCCGGCAAGATCGGGGTGGACATCCTGCAAATCATCCGGGAGGCGCTGCACAACATCTACAAGCACGCCGAGGCGACCCATGTGCAGTTTTCGCTGGAGCAGAATGACAAGCAGTTGGTGATCGCCGTGAACGACAACGGCCGGGGGTTCCGCTTTGGAGGCAAATACACCCTGGAGGAGCTGGAGCAGTTGCGCCTGGGGCCGAACAGCATCAAGCAGCGCATGAGGGCGCTGGGGGGCGAGATGAGCCTCGACTCCCAGCCGGGGACGGGGACGAGCCTGCGGATGAAGATTCCGCTGTATTGACGGTGGGCGCTGGCGTCAGCTGCGCTTGACCGTGGCGACCGCGTGGGCTTCCGCGGCCAGTCCCTGGCCGACCGGACCGAGGCCTTCGGCGGTCTTCGCCTTGACGGAAATGGCCCCGACCTCGAGGCCCAGAGTGCGGGCGAGGCTTTCGCGAATCCGGGCGCGGTGGGGCAGGATCTTGGGGCGCTCGATCACGATCACAATATCAAGGTTCACGATCGAGTAGCCGTGCGCTTCGAGCAGACGCCGGGCGTGCTCGAGGAAGAGCAGGCTGGGGGCATCCTTCCAGCGCGGATCGGAGGGCGGGAAATGCTCCCCAATGTCGCCCAGGGCCGCGGCGCCGAGCAAAGCGTCGGTAGCGGCGTGGGCGATGATATCGGCATCGGAGTGGCCGGCGAAGCCGCGATCGTGCAGGATCTCGACGCCGCCCAAAATGAGCGGGCGGCCCTCGACCAGCGCGTGCAGGTCGTAGCCGAGGCCGGTCCGGAACTCGCTCATGCCGGGGCCGGAGCGGCGGCCTGGTCCTTTTCCTCCTGCAGGAACAGGCGGGCCAGGGCCATATCGCTCGGACGGGTGATCTTGATGTTGCGGTCGCTGCCCAGGACGACCGCGACCTCGACGTCGAGGTGCTCCACGAGGCTCGCTTCATCGGTGCCGATGAAGCCATCCCGCTCGGCCTGCTCGTAGGCGCGCTCCAACAGCTCCCGGCGGAAGACCTGGGGCGTCTGGGCGAGCGCGATGCGGTCGCGCGGCAGGGTCGAGCAGATCCGGGAACGGTCCACTTGCTTGATGGTGTCCACCGGGGGAATGGCGAGGACGGCGGCGCCGGTGGCGGCCGCGGCTTGGATAACGTTTTGAATCAGCTCCACGGCGACGAAGGGGCGGACGGCGTCGTGCACGGCTACCAGGTCCACGCCGGGCGAGACGCGGGCGAGGCCGTTGCGCACCGATTCCTGGCGATGCTCGCCGCCGGCCACCAGGCGCAAGGGTTTGGGGACCGCACCGGCCGCCAGCCCATGCGCGGCCAGTTGCTCGCGGAACCAATTGAGATCTTCGGGGCGCAGGGCCACGACGATTTCGTCCACGAGCGGGCAGGCCAGAAACTTGCGCAGGGTGTGCAGCAGGATCGGAGCGCCATCGAGCAGCATGAACTGTTTGCGGCTGGTGCCGCTCTTCTCGGCGGCGGATTTCTCCACGGGCAGCTTCTCGGTGGGAGCCCGCCCCATGCGGGTGCCGAGGCCGGCGGCGGGAAGGATGGCAGCGACGTTCATGGCGTCTAGCAATGAAGCAGGGGGAGCGGGCGCTAACGGCCCACGACCTGCTCGGATCGTCCCCGCGGCTCCGGTCGCGGGGTGTCGGGACGGGCGGGCTCGGGCCGGGGCTCGGCGCGATCGGCGGAACCGGTGCCACGCTCCTGTCCCTGCGTGGGCGGCGTCTGCTGCAGGCGCTCGTCGTAGCGGCCGAAGATCATCTTGCCCGCGGTGGTCTGGAGCACGCTCGTCACCGAGACGTCGATGGTTTTCGAGATCATGCGCTTGGCGTTGTCCACGACGACCATGGTGCCGTCATCGAGATAGGCCACGCCCTGGTTATACTCCTTCCCTTCCTTGAGGATAAAGACGCGCATGAGCTCGCCCGGCAGCACGACCGGCTTCAGGGCGTTGGTCAGCTCGTTGATGTTGAGCACCTCGATGCCATGGAGCTGGGCGACCTTGTTCAAGTTGAAGTCGTTGGTGACAATCTTGCCGTCGTACTTCTTGGCCAGCTCGATGAGCTTCATATCGACCTCCCGGACGTGGGGGAAGTCGTCCTCGACGATCTGCACGTCGACGTTGGCCATTTTCTGGATGCGCTGGAGCACGTCGAGGCCCCGGCGGCCGCGGTTGCGCTTCATCGCGTCGGCCGAATCAGCCACCAATTGCAGCTCGCGCAAGACGAATTGCGGAACCACGAGGGCGCCATCGACGAAGCTGGTTTCGCAAATATCCGCGATGCGGCCGTCGATGATGACGCTGGTGTCCAGGATTTTAGACGACCTCTTGGCGTTCCTTTCCGCGCCGAACAGGCCGCCCAGCGCCGCCAGATTCAGCATGTCGCCCTTGGAGGCGCCCACCACCAGCCCGATGTAGCTCATCAGGAGCAGCAGGCTGATCTCCAGGAACGAAAGGGTCTGGTAATGGAACGCGTCGCTCAAGTCGAGCACCAGGCTGATTACCAGAGCGCCCACCATGCCCAGCAGCGAGCCTACCGCCGCCCCAATCAGCCGCTTGAGAGTGGCCCGGCGCAGCCGGACTTCAAA
>JBGPDC010000076.1:0-23556 GCA_041482115.1 Terriglobia bacterium
CCAGCACGCGCCGCTCGATCCGCTCCACGCCGAGACCCAGCATCATCTCCAGAACCGCGCCCAGCGCGAAAATGCCGGAGAAATTCTGGATACCGCCCTCATATTTCTCGGCGCTTTCCGGCAGCTCGGGCGGGCCGGTGTGCAACTGCTCGACTTGGCGCCAGTCCCGGTGGCTGCGCCAGCTATAGAACGCCGGCCCCAGCCATGCGCGGGTCTCCGGCGGGATGTAAGCGAAGCCGATACCGGGCGGGGAGCACAGCCACTTGTAGGCGTGGACGGCCAGCACGTCGACCGGCACGCTGCGGACATCGAAGTGGAGCGCGCCGAGACTCTGGGTGGCGTCCACGTAAAGCCGGACGCCGCGCTCGCGCAGCGCCCGCCCTATCTCGGCGAGCGGCGGGCGCAGGCCGCTCGAATAACTCACGGCGCTCAGCAGGACCAGGCGCGTGCGGGCGTCAATCGCCTCGAGGAAGCGGTCCAGCCGAAACTCGCCCGCCGGCAGCGGAACCTCGACGAATTCCACGCCGTGCGCGGCGAGCGAGTGGGCGGTGTAGCTGTTGGTGGGGAACTCGTGCTCGAGCGCCACCACGCGGTCGCCCGGACGCCAGTCCAGGCCCTGCACGAGCCATCCCAGCACGGGGCCGGTGCTGGGCGCGAAAGCTATGTCGGAGGGCTCGGCGTGGATCAGCGCGGCGGCCAGCGAGCGCACGTGGGCGGCATCGTCAAACCACTCGACAAAATCCAGGCAGGCGCGTTCATCGCGGCGGCGGAAGTAGCCCTCCATCGCCTCCATGGCGCAGCGGGGCACGGGACCGAAAGTGGCCGTGTTTAGATACGCCCAGTCACCCAGCACGGGGAACTGTTCGCGAACCGCCTGCCAGTCCAAGGCCATGCCACGCATTCTAGCGCGGTTGAGGCCAGACGCTGTTAGCACCACTCTAGGCCAAACGCCATAGTATTCCGGAGTTGAGGTACTAAGTCGAATCCCCGGTGGCTTTCGGGGCAATACGACCAAAAGACTAAGAGGTTGACTACTCCTGCTGCGGGCGTGACTCCCATATTATACCTTCGGGGCAACTTGTCTACGCCCTTAAGACGAGGGAGAGATCTGCTGAAACCGGCGTCTCCCACTTCGCCGAAACACCATGTCGTTCGCGTCCATTTCCGATTGGGTGATCGCGATTTGCTACTTCGCCGTCGCCGTCGCGTTATTCCGGTCGGCGGGCCACCGGGACATGATGTTCTCGCGGCGCACGTTTCTATTTCTTGGAAGTCTGGCGGTAGCCTGCGGGAGCATCTACCTGCGAGAGGCCTGGGTTCCCGGCGCGGAGGCCTCCGGTCTGGCAACCTGGGCCGCCGCCGCGGCGTCGCTGGGCACCGCCGGGGCGGCTCTTCCGCTGCTCTCCCGGCTCGTGGCGCTGCCCAGCCGCCGGGAGCTGGACTCGGCCCGGGAGCTGCTGGAAAAACTCATCGAGGAGCGCAAGCAGGCCGAAGAAAAGCTGGTTCGGGCGGCCTCGTTTCCCGATCAAAATCCCAATCCCTTCGTGGAAGTGGAGCTCAACGGCCGGGTGATGTATCTGAATCCGGAGGCCAAGCGCCTGTTCTCGGACCTGGAGGAGGACGGCCTGGCGCATCCACTGCTGGCCGATCTGGGACCGGTGTTCCGGGACTTCCAATGGGGCACCCGGGAAACCTTCAGCCGGGAGATCACTCTCGGCGAGCGGGTGTTCCACCAAAAGATCTGCTTCCTCCTCAAGCGCAACCGGGTGTTCTTCTACATGGTGGACATCACGGAGCTGAAGCACGCCGAAGGGGCGCTGCGGGAAAGCGAGGAGCGTTTTCGGCTGCTGTTTGAGGAGGCGCCGGTTCCTTACCACGAGATCGACCGCGACGGGGTGGTGCGCCGCGTGAACCAGGCGGAGTGCAAGCTGCTGGGGCTGAAGCCGGAGGAGATTTTGGGGCGGTCCGTATGGCAATTCGTGGCTTCGGAGGGACGCGACGCCAGCCGGGAGTCGGTCGAGCGTAAACTCGCCGGACAGGAAGCGTTGACCCCGACCCAGCGCGTGTACGTGCGCCGGGATGGCACGCCGCGCGTCGTCGAGATTCACGACGGCCTGATCCGGGATTCCAAGGGCGCCATCACCGGGATGCAGACGGCGTTGCTCGACATCACCGACCGCAAGAGGGCGGAAGAGGAGTCGCGGCAAGCCCGGGAGGCGGCCGAAGCCGCCAATCGCGCCAAGAGCGAGTTCGTGGCCAACATGAGCCACGAGATCCGCACGCCCCTCAACGGGATTCTGGGCATGACGGAGCTGACGCTCGACACCGATCTGACCGGCGAGCAGCGCGAATATCTGCGGGCGGTCAAGAGTTCGGCCGGCTCGCTGCTGACCGTCATCAACGATATCCTCGACTTCTCGAAGATCGAGGCCGGCAAGCTGGAGCTCGACCTGACCCCGTTCCGCATGCGGGACTGCTTCGCCGATACGGCCAGCGTGCTGGCCGTGCGGGCGCACCAGAAAGGCCTGGAGCTCGTCTACCGGGTGGCTCCCGACGTGCCGGAAGAGCTGGTAGGGGACTCCAACCGGCTGCGGCAGATTCTGATCAACCTGGCGGGCAACGCGATCAAGTTCACCGAACAGGGCGAGGTGGTGGTACGGGTCGAGCGGGAGCGGCAGGCCGGGAGCGGCCTGGCCCTGCGTTTCAGCGTGGCAGATACCGGGATTGGGATCTCGCCGGAGAAACAACAGTCGATCTTCGAGCCCTTCCAGCAGGCCGACACCTCCACGACGCGGAAGTACGGCGGGACCGGACTGGGCCTCACCATCTCGGCGCGCCTGGTAGAGATGATGGGCGGCCGCATGTCGGTGGAGAGCGCGCCCGGCCAGGGGAGTGTGTTTCACTTTACGCTCAGTCTGGGGACCGCCGCGGCGCCCGGGTGGGCGGCGAGGCCCGCGCCGTTCGAGGGCGTGCCGGTGCTTGTGGTGGATGACAACGCCTCCGCCGGAGCCGCCGTCGCCGAACTGCTGGCGGGCTGGCGAATGAAGCCCTCGGTGGTGAACAACGCGGAAACCGGCCTCACCGTTCTCGAAAGAGCCCAACAGGATGGCCGGCCCTTCCGGCTGGCGCTGGTGGATGCCAGCATGCCCGGCATGGACGGATTCGCCCTGGCGGAGTGGATGCGCGAGAATCTGCATCCGGCCCCGGCCACCATCCTGCTGCTCCTGACGACGGGGCGGCCCGGAGACGTCGGACGGGGCACGGCGGCCGGAGCGGCCACCACGATGCTCAAGCCGGTGCTGGCGGGGCGTTTGGCGGAAACCATTCAACAGGCCCTGGGAGTGCCCGGTCCACCCGCGCTCGGAACCGTGACCACTTCCTCGCGGGTGTCGGCGCCGTTGCGCGTCCTGCTGGCCGAGGACAACGCCGTGAACCAGATGCTGGCCCTGCGGCTGCTCGAAAAACGGGGCCACACCACGGTGTTGGCGAACAACGGCAAAGAAGCGGTGGAAGCCATTCGCGAGAGAGATTTCGACCTCGTACTGATGGATGTCCAGATGCCCGAGATGAGCGGCTTCGAAGCCACGGCCCGCATCCGGGCGTACGAAAAGCCGAACGGCCGGCACACCCCCATCATCGCCATGACGGCCCACGCGATGACGGGGGACCGCGAGCGCTGCATGGAAGCGGGTATGGATGGTTATATCTCGAAGCCCGTCAGTCCCCAGGAGCTGTTTGAGACTATCGAGCGGCTGGCCTCCCCGACTCCGGCGACGGCTGTGGCGGCGCCTGCCAAGGCGACCACTGCACCGCGCCCCCCGGAGCCGGCGGCGGATGCGATCGATCAGACGGGACTGCTCGCCCGGGTCGAGGGGAACCTGGAGCTGGCGCGAGACCTCATCCGCCTGTTCCAGGCCGTCTACCCGACGCTGCTGGCGGATATCGACAAGGCCGTAGAACAGCGGGACGGCAAAGCGCTGGCCTTTGCCGCTCACGCTTTGAAAGGCTCGTTGAGTCAGCTTTCGGCGCAGGCCGCGACCGCCGCGGCCCTGCGGCTCGAAACGGTGGCCCGGCAGGGGGACCTGACCCGCGCCATAGCCCACATCGGTGAATTAAAGAACGAAATCGGGCGTCTCGGCCCGGAGCTTGTGGCGTTAGGAGAGGAGATTGCGCGATGAGAATCTTGATTGCAGAAGACGAGCCGGTCAGCCGCCTTTTGTTGGAGCGCTTCTTACAGCAGTGGGGCTACGAGGTAGTCTCGGCCAGCGATGGGGACGAGGCCTGGTGGATCCTGCAGCGCGAGGACGCCCCGCACCTGGCCGTCCTCGACTGGATGATGCCGGGCATGGATGGGGCCACTATTTGCCGCGAAGTCCGCAAACGGACCGGGCAGCCTTATACCTACCTGATCCTGCTGACGGCCAAAACGCAGAAGCAGGACGTCGTGGAGGGGCTGGAGGCCGGCGCCGACGACTACCTGACGAAGCCCTTCGACGCCAATGAGCTGCGGGTGCGGCTGCGGGCCGGGCGGCGGATCCTGGACCTGCAGGACTACCTGCTCTCGTCGGGCGAGGCCCAGCGGTTTCCGGCGACGCACGACTTCCTGACGGGTCTGTGGAACCGGGAGGCCATTCTGGGCATCCTGCGGCAGCTCACCCGCGAGCGCCGGACCGGAGCGCCGGTCGGGGTCATCCTGGCCTCGCTCGACCACTTCCGGCACCTCAACAACACCCATGGACCGCGCGCCGGCGACGGCATCCTGCGGGAGGCCGCCCGGCGGCTGCGCTCGACGGTACGCATCTATGACTCGCTCGGACGCTATGGCGGCGGCGAGTACCTGATTGTCGCCCCCGGCTGCGAGCCGCGGGATTTGTTGAGCCTGGCCGATAAGCTCCGGAAAGCCGTGGCGGCGGAACCCATCGATGTTATCGGCGAGTCGGTGGCGGTGACGATAAGCCTGGGGGTGACCGCCGCTGGCGAGGGCAGCCTGGAGGCCGATCACCTCCTGCGGCTCGCGGCCTCCGCGCTGCACAACGCCAAGCTGAGCGGGCGCAACCGCGTGGAGAGCACGTTCGAGAGCCAGGCGGCGGAAAACGGCGCCGACCAGACCAGCGCTGCACGGGCGGCTCAGTAGAGCCCCGCTTCGCCGGGAGGCCGGGTCTTCCAGCGGCGGTGGATCCACAGCCACTGGTCCGGCCACTGGCGGATGATCTGCTCGAGCAGCGTGTGCACGCGCTGGATGTTCACCTGCACGTCCGCCTCGGGGTCGGAAGAGCGCACCATTTCGAGCGGAGGCCAGAAGCGCAGCACGTAGCGCTGCTCGCGCTCGTCCCACAATGCAAAGCCCGGCACAATGGGCGCCCCGGTGCGCAGAGCAATTCGGACCAGGCCGGTCGAGGCGCACGCTTTCACCCCGAAGAAATCGACAAAGACCCCGCCGTCGAGGGAGGCATTCTGGTCCACCAGCATGCCCACCGCTTCACCCGCGCGCAGGGCTTCCATTATCCGGCGCGGAGAGTCGAGCTTTTCGATGAGGCGGTTGCCCGAGAGGGTGCGGTAGCGGGCGACCAGCCGGTCGATGTAGGGATTGTCCAAAGGCCGCACAAGAACATTGAGCGGGTGGCCGTAAAAGCCGTGGGCCAGCGCCGAGAGCTCCCAGTGGCCGAGGTGTCCCGTCAGGAATAAGACGCCGCGTCCGCCCGCCTGGGCCCGCTCGAAGTGTTCGAAGCCCTCGTAGCGGATCCACCGGTCGAGGTTGTCCGGGCGAAGGCGCGGGAAGCGCGCGAAGACGAGCAACGAGCGGCCGAGCGACCGGTAGACGCCCCGGAGAATCTCTTCGCGGCGACCCTCGGAGAGGCCGGGAAAGGCCAACGCCAGGTTGCGGCGCGCGACCTGCGAGAGCCGCGGGACCGCCAGGCGCAGCGCGGCTGCCAGGACTTTCGCCGAGAAGCGGGCGAGGGGCAGCGGCAGGTACTCCAGCTTTTTCAGACTGGACCAGACCAGCGCCCACTCGGCCAGGTCGCGCCCCGCGCCATGTTTGGACATCCCCTGACAATATAACCGGCGCCAGGGGGACGCTGCGGCGGCCGGCGGCTACACTGAGGGAGTGCGCGGGTGGATCGCGGCCGCCGCGGCCGCTTACTTTCTCTTCTTCTTCCGGCTGACGGGCGCAGGCCTGGTCGGGCCCGATGAGCCCCGCTACGCCGCCGTAGCGCGCGCCATGGCCGCTTCCGGCGACTGGGTGACGCCGCGCCTGTGGGGCGAGCCGTGGTTCGAAAAGCCGGCCCTGCTCTATTGGATGACAGCCGCCGGATTCCGCCTGGGGCTCGGCGAAGAAGCGGCGCCGCGGCTGCCGGTGGCCGTGCTCAGCGTGCTATTCCTGGCGTTCTTCTTCTGGCGTATGCAGGCCGAGTTTGGCCAGAACGAAGCTCGTTACGCCACGGCCGTGCTCGGGACCTCGGCCGGCTGGGTCGCCTATAGCCACGCGGCGGTGTTCGATCTGCCCTTGACGGCCACCTGTGGGGCCGCCATGCTCGCGCTTCTCACCTGGCTCCGGCGCGGCGAGGCCCGCTGGCTCGCAACTTTCGCCGCTCTGCTGGGACTCTCCATGCTGGCCAAAGGACTGGTCGGCCCGGTGCTCGCCGGCCTCGCCGTGCTCGCCTGGACGGCGCGGCAAGGCTCGGGCGCGCTGCGGGGCTTGCTGCGCCCCGCGCCCGCGCTGATCTTCCTCGCGGTGGCCGCGCCCTGGTACGGGCTGTGTTTCGCGCGCAACGGTCCGGCATTCCTCGAGGACTTCTTCTGGAAGCACCACGTGACGCGGTTCGCCGGGGAGTTGGCGCACAACCAGCCGGTGTGGTTCTTCGTGCCGGTCCTGGCGCTGGGACTGCTGCCCTGGACGCCGCTTTACTTCCGCGCGGCCGCCGACAAGCCGTGGCGTGAACCGGCCGGTTATTTCCTATGCGGCTGGTTCGCAACCACCGTCGTGTTCTTTTCGCTCTCGCGGGATAAGCTGCCCGGCTACGTGCTGCCCGCGCTGCCGGCTCTCGCGGCGCTGGCCGGAATCACTCTCGCGCGGCCGCGCCGGCTGGCCGTGGTGCTGCCGCTGAGTGCCCTGACCTTAGCGCTGCTGTCGGCCGCCGCGGCGGTGCTGCCCGGAGCGCTCGAAACCGGATTGCGGCAGGCGCTCGGACAGGTCCGTTTTCCGGCTCCGGCCCTGGCGGCGGTGGCGGCGCTCGCGGCGGGCGTGTGGTGGGCGGAGCGGAACGGACGCCGGGGCCTCGCCATAGCCGCGCTCGCCATCGCCTCAGTGGCCGGCTATGTGACGATGAAACAAGAGATTTTTACTGCCGTGGACCGGGCCGCCAGCGCCCGCTGGCTGTGGCGCGAAGCTCAAGCCCACCGGGACGAGGTCTGCGTCGGCGACGTCCCCCGGCAGATCGAATACGGCCTGCAATATTACGCCGGGCGGGCCTTGCCGGCGTGCAGTGAAGCGCCGCGTCCCTACCGGATCGAGCACGACGCGGTCGTCGCGAGTGGGAAGCTCTGAGATGCGTTAGTATCTATAGATAGACACAGCGCCGAAAATGTGTTGCGCAAGCTCTTGCTGGCGCGTAACCGAGCCGCGACCGTGAGGGAGCGGTTGTAGTTGGACTTGCGGCGTCCTGTTTAGCAAGGCGAGATAGCGAGGCGGTGATGCGCAGATTGTTTGTGGCGGCGTTGGCAGCGGCGGCCGTACTGGCCGCGGCCGAGCCGGGACTCGCCCCGCTCACCGGCAAGCCGCCCTTCCCACCCGACAATCCGCCTTCCAAAGCCAAAGTCGAGCTGGGCGAAAAGTTATTTTTCGAAAACCGGCTCTCCGGGATCGGCAACCGCAGTTGCGGCACCTGCCACCGCCCCGAGCTGCTTTTCTCCGACGGGCTTTCCCGCGCCTGGGGCCTGAAAGAATACGAGCTGCGCCGCAAGACCCCCAACCTTTACAACATTGGCTGGCACCGCAAGATGTTCCATGACGCCCGCGCCGATACGCTCGAGCAGCAGGCCGCCATGCCGCTGAAGAACGAGCTCGAAATGGACCTCGATCCGGAAGAAGCCATCCGCCGCCTCAGCGGGGACGAGGAATACCAGAAGCTGTTTCAGGCCGCCTTCCCGGGCCAGCCGATGCGCTGGGCGCTGGCGGCCCAGGCCCTGTCCACCTACCAGCGCACGCTGGTTTCCTACGACAGCGACCTCGACCGCTACCTGACCGGCGACACCGCAGCGCTAAGCGAGCCGGCCAGGCGCGGCATGGCGCTTTTCACCGGCGAGTTCGGCTGCGTGCGGTGCCACAACGGCCCGCTGCTTTCGGACCAGCAAATGCACTACATCGGCGTCCGGGAAACCATGGGCGACGCCCCGCAAGGCGCGCGCTACAAGACCCCTTCGCTGCGGGACGTCGTGCTGCGCGCGGCCTTCATGCACAACGGCACGCTGCGGCCCTTCGAGGCGGTCCTCGATTTTTACCAAGGCAAGGACATGGTGGAGGACGAGAAAAACGAGGTCCGCAAGATCGTCCTCACCCCGCCACAGCGCGCCGACCTCATCGCCTTCCTGCGATCGCTGAACGGCCGGGTCCACGCCGTGGATTCGCCGTAGGGAAGACGTACAATCAACACATGGCAGTGTACGACGACGTCAAGAAGGCCCTGCAAGAATTCTTAGCCCCGCAACTCGCCGAAGTTCGGGGAGAGATCGCCCAGGTTCGGGCGGACGTTTCGCAACTGCGGGCCGAGATGCACCAGGAGATCAACAACCTGCACACGGACCTGGTGCGAATGGAACAGGTCTTCGACGCTCGATTCCAGTCCGTCACCCTGTCGGAGCGAGTGGCGCGCCTCGAGGAGCGCGTCGGCCAGCGTTAGTTCTAGCTGAAGAAGAAACCTCCGAAACCAACGATCGCCCTCTCGCCGAGCCGCGACCGTGAGGGAGCGGTCCTTCCGGACACCACGCTAAACCGACGGCTCCTGCTGCGTCAGGCAGTGCAAGGTCCCCAAGCCCCAAACCAAATCCACGCTGTGGATGCCAATGACCGCGCGATCCGGGAACAACTCCGCCAAAATCCCCAGCGCCACCCGGTCCTGCGGGTCGTGAAACGTAGGCATCAACACGACCTTATTCGCAATATAAAAATTCAGGTAGCTCGCCGGCAGCCGCCGCCCGTCGAAAAGGACCGGCCCCGGCATCGGCATCCGCACCACACGCAGGCCCTTCACAGCCCGCAGGCGCTCCAGATTCTCCGCGAGAGGCTCGTGGTTGGGGTCTCCCCGCTCGGGCTCGACCGCGGCGACCACCGTCGACGGTCCCACGAAGCGGGCGATGTCATCGATGTGGCCGTGGGTGTCGTCACCCTCGATCCCGCGCCCGAGCCACAGCACGCGCCGCACGCCCAGGTAATCGCGCAGCGCCTGCGCAACCTCTTCGCGAGAGCGGCCGGGGTTGCGGGCCTGCACCGGGCTCAGCAGGCACTCCTCGGTGGTCAGCAAATCCCCTGCCCCGTTCACGTCGATCGCGCCGCCCTCCAGCACCAGGCCGGGCTCGAACAGCCGCAACTTGCGGGCGCGGGCCACGCGCGCCGCAATGCGGTCGTCGCGCTTCCAATTCGCGTACTTGGCCCAGCCGTTAAACCGCCAGTTGTTGATGGCGAGCCCGCGCCCCCGCCGGATGAACATGGGACCGTAATCACGCGTCCAGACGCGGTCGGTATCGTACGGCAGGAAGTCGACCTGCGCGAGATCCACGCCGGCGCGCACCAGCATCCGGGCCGGACGCTCGCGATCCCTCGTCAGGATGCGGACCCGCTCGGAGCGGTGCAGGTGCCGCACAATCTCGACATAGAGCCACGGGATGGGAGTGAACTTCCCCGGCCAGTCGTCGCGGTTATGCGGCCAGGCGAGCCAGGTGGCGGCGTGCGGCTCCCACTCGGCGGGCATGCGGTAGCCGAGGGCGGCTGGAGTTTTCGCGGCAGGCATCAATCAAGCAGGCGCGACGCCAGCTGAGAGTAGGTATCGATGCGACGGTCGCGCAGGAACGGCCAGTTGCGGCGCACCTCCTCGAGGCGCGCCAGGTCCACCTCGCCGCACAGGATCTCTTCCCGATCGTGCGAGGCCTCGGCCACCACCACCCCAAACGGATCGCAGATGAAGGACCCCCCGAAGAACTCCAGGCCCGCGTCGGCCGGCCCCTCGTGGCCGACGCGGTTGGCCGCCGCGACATAGACGCCGCTCGCAATGGCGTGGGCGCGCTGCATGGTCCGCCAGGCGTCGTGCTGCAGGCGGCCTTCGGTGGCTTTCTCGCGCGGATGCCAGCCGATCGCCGTCGGATAGAACAGCGCGACCGCGCCACGCAACGCGACGAGGCGCGCCGCCTCGGGATACCACTGGTCCCAGCAGATGAGCGCGCCCAGCCGCCCGTAGCGCGTATCGAAAGCCGGATAGCCGAGGTCCCCCGGCGTGAAGTAAAACTTCTCGTAATAAAGCGGATCGTCCGGGATGTGGGTCTTGCGGTAGAGCCCCGCCAGTCGCCCATCGGCATCGAGCACCGCGACCGAATTGTGATACACGCCCGCCGCGCGCCGCTCGAAAACCGGCGCCAGCACGACCACCTCATGCTCGCGGGCCACGCGGGCAAGGACCTCCGTCGTAGGACCCGGCACCGGCTCGGCCAGGTCGAAAAGCGCAATGTCCTCCTTCTGGCAAAAGTACTGCGAGCGGAACAACTCCGGCAGACAGATCACCTGCGCCCCGCGGCGCGCGGCCTCCGTGACGCGATCGACGCCGCGGGCGAGATTCTCGGCCGGGTCCGGGGTGCAGGCCATCTGGATCAGGCCGATCGTAAAGCGTTCCATCAGGGGATCAGGTAGAAGTTGCCGTCGAGGCCAGTGAAGCCCCCGGGACGCGAAGCGTGCGTCACCGTCTTCTCCACGCCGGCCCGGACCACCCCGGCCGCGCTCGTCAGTTCCCAGCGCAGTTCCATGCCCTCGGTCCACGCCAGCAGCCGGTCGCCGGCAGCGTTGAAGAGCAGCAACGGAAAATTTCGCGCGATCTTCTTCGGAGCGGCAGGCCCCAGCCGCGGACCGTCGCCGATGCGGTAGAAGATGTCTCCCTGGCTCATCCAGGCGACGGCGGCGACACCCTTGGCCACCTTCAGGTCCGCCCCCGACATCGGGCAGCCGACAATCTTCCACCCATCGTTGTGGACCTCGCGCCACTTAAAGGTCTCGCCGTCGTGGCTCTCGACCAGCTCGATGTTGCGCAACGCCTCGTAGCCGCCCCGGAACGCCAGCCGGATCACCCCCGCCGCATCGGCATCCGCCGCCAGGGTGCAGCAGGCGCAGGCCCGCCCCGGGTACTCGCTCTTGACCTGCCGGTTGTCGCCAAAAGTCTTGCCATTATCGTCGGACCGCGCGTAGAAGATGGCCTGGGCAACCGGGCTCTTCGGATCCTCGGGCAGCCGGCTGTCGAGCCAGAAGACCCACACGCGTCCGCGCGCGTCGGCCGCGACCGTCGTGCCGTCCACGGCGGACCCCGCGTCGTTCAGGTTGCGCTCCGGCAAGAACTTGCCGCCTTCGAGATGCGTATACCAGGCGCCCTGCCCCTTGGTGCCGATCCACGCCACGTGCACCACTCCCGCGCGCCCTAACGAAAGCTTGGGACCCCGCTCATGCCCCACGCTGACCACGCCGTCTGCCGTGTTGATCCGCAGCGGCGCGGAAAAAGTGCGGCCGTTATCCGCCGAGCGAATATAGAAAGCGTTTCCTTCGCGTCCGTAAGCGAGATGGACCACGCCCTTGGCATCAACCACCGCGTCTGGAGCGATGCCGCCCCCCGGAATCGGCGCCGTGCGCACCTCGGCCGCCGCAGCCATCGCCGCCGCTGCGAGCGCCAGAATCACGACGCGCCTCATGCCTCGATTATAGGGGAATGAGGTAGAGCATAGGGTTCGTGGCATAATGCACTCACGTGATCGGCCAAACCCTCGGCCACTACCGCATCGAAGAAAAGCTCGGCGAAGGCGGCATGGGCGTGGTCTACCGCGCCCGCGACACCCACCTTGACCGCCTCGTCGCCATCAAGGTCCTCCGCCCCGACGCCGTCGCCAACCCCGAGCGCAAGCGCCGCTTCGTCCAGGAAGCGAAGTCGGCCTCCGCCTTGAATCACCCCAACATCATCCACATTTACGACATCAGCAACGACGACGGCGCCGACTACATCGCTATGGAGTACGTCGCGGGCCAGCCCCTCGACCGCCTCCTCGGCCCCTCCGGCCTGCCGCGCGCCGACGCTTTGAAATACGCCGCTCAGGTCGCCGACGCCCTCGCTGCCGCCCACGAAGCTGGCATCGTCCACCGCGATCTCAAGCCCGCCAACGTCATGGTTACCGGCAAGGGCCACGTCAAGCTGGTGGATTTCGGCCTGGCCAAGCTCACGGAGCCCGACGCTGCTGTTGATTCCGCCGCCACGCGGACCCAGGTCGCGCAAACCGAGGAAGGGGCTCTCCTCGGGACCGTCGCCTACATGTCCCCCGAGCAGGCGCAGGGCGCGAAGGTCGACGGCCGGTCCGACATTTTCTCCTTCGGCGCGATGCTCTACGAGATGCTCACCGGACGGCGCCCCTTCTCGCGGCGTACCCCCATCGAGACCCTGGCGGCGATCCTGCGGGATGACCCTCCCCCGGCCGGAGCCGGCCCCGAGCTCGATCGTCTCATCGCGCGCTGTCTCGCTAAGGACCTGGCCGAGCGCTTTCAATCCGCCCACGACCTCGCCTTCGCCTTGCGTTCGATTCAGGAATCCGGAACCCAGCCCTCGGCTCCCCCCGCGGCTCCGCCTCTTGACCGCCGTCTAGGCCGAGGCCCTCGCCTGGCAGCGGCAGCCGCCGCGCTGCTGCTGGTGTTGGCCGCCTCCGTCTGGTGGTTCGTCGCTCACCGTAACCCGCCCATCGAGTCCCTCGCGGTCCTGCCTTTCGTCAACCCCGGCAGCGACCCCAACACTGAATACCTGAGCGAGGGCCTCAGCGAGAGTCTCATTACGGGCCTCTCTCGTGTGCCCCATCTGAAGGTCAAGTCGCGCGACACGGTGTTCCGCTACCAACGGCGCGATAAAGACGCCCAGCAGGTGGGCCGCGATCTCGGCGTCCGGGCTGTGCTGACAGGACGTGTCGTCCAGCGCGGCGATGCGCTGGCCATCAGCGCCGAGCTGGTAGACGCGAGCGATGGCAACGTCCTCTGGCGCGACCAATACGATCGGCGGACCGCCGACCTGCTGGCCACGCAACAGCAGATCTCGAAGGAGATCACCCAGCAGTTGCGGTTGCGGCTGACCGGAAAAGACCAGCAGCGCCTGGCGCGGGCCGCCCCCCGCAACCCCGAGGCCTACCGGCTCTACCTCCAGGGTCGCTACTGGTGGACCCGGCGGACAGAAGATGCCGTCCGGAAAAGCGCCGATTACTTTCAGCAGGCCATCGACAAGGATGCGAGTTACGCGCCCGCCTGGGGTGGCCTCGCCGATGCCTTCCTGATACTAGGAGGGTACGGCTGGCTGCCGGCCGCGGAGGCTTTCCCTAAGGCCAGAACCGCGGCCAGTCGGGCCATCGAGCTGGATAATACGCTGGCCGAACCCCACACCTCCCTCGCAAATGTCAAGGATCAATACGAGTGGGACTGGCCGGCAGCCCAACGCGAGTATCAGCAGGCGATCGACCTGAACCCGGACTACGGATTTGGCCACCATAACTACGCCTTTTATTTGGCAGTAATGGGACGGTTTCCGGAGGCCCTGGCGGAGTCACGCCGGGCTCGCGAGTTGGAGCCTCTGGCGCCCAGCATCAATTCAGGTGCAATTATTCTCCATTACTACGCGCGGCAGTACGACCAGGCAGTCCGGCAGGCGAAGATAGCGTTGGAAGTGGACCCCTCTTTCTACCTGACGCACAACGCTCTGGGAATGACGTATGCGCTCCAAGGGAAGGCGCCGGAAGCAATGGCCGAACTCGAGCAGGCGCTCCAACTAAGCCACCGCAGCGGTACCGCGCTGTCCTATGCCGGGGGCACTGCCGCTTTCTTGGGCCGGCGCGAGGAAGCCCGGAAATTGCTCCAGGAACTGCTCGATCTCTCCCCGAAGATCTTCGTCGCTCCTCACCTTCCGGCGATGATCTACGCCAGCTTGGGGGAAAAGAACCAGGCTTTTGCGTTCTTCGAAAGGGCCCTGCAGGAGAAATCCATAGACCCCATTCATTTCCGCGATCCCATGCTGGATGGCCTCCGCTCCGACCCGCGCTTCCAAAGCATGCTCCGGCGCATGGGGCTGCCCCCATAAGGTAGAATCGGCTGGATTCGAGGGGTGGCATGCTGAGCTACACGCGCGGGCCCGACGTACCGATTCTCGAGAAAACGATTCCGCAGGTGCTGGCCGAAACGGCGGCCAAGTTCCCCGCCCGGGACGCCCTGGTCGTCCGCCACCAGAACGCCCGCCTGACCTGGCAGGAGCTGGCCGCGCGCGTCGAGCAGACCGCCCGCGGTCTCGCCGGACTCGGCCTCGTCCCCGGCGACCGCATCGGCGTCTGGTCCTCCAACTGCGTCGAGTGGATTCTCCTGCAACTGGCCTGCGCGCGCCTCGGCGCCGTGCTCGTCAACGTGAACCCCGCCTACCGCTCGCACGAGCTGGCCTTCGTGCTGCGCAAGTCCGGCATGCGGGCCCTGTTCCTCCGCGAGCGCGACCCCCGCGCCGAGTACGCCGCCATCCTCGCCGAAGCCCGCCAGGGCGCGAGCCTCCCGCTCGAGCACGCCATCCTGCTCGACGACCCCGCCTGGGACCGCATGCTCTCCACCGGCTGCGACCTCCCTGCCCTCGATGCCTCGCCTCATGACGTCGTGAACATCCAGTACACTTCGGGCACGACCGGCTCTCCCAAAGGCGTTCTCCTCACGCACCGCAACCTCGTCAACAACGCCTGGGCCCTGGCGCTTGGCTTGAAATACACCGCCGCGGACCGCATCTGCTGTCCCGTCCCCCTCTATCATTGCTTCGGCTGTGTCATGGCCTCGCTCTCCGCCGTCGTCAGCGGCGCCGCGCTCCTCTTGCCCTCGCCCCAGTTCGACGCTCGCGCCACGCTCGAAGCCGTCCATGCCGAGCGCGCCACGTCGCTTTACGGCGTCCCGACCATGTTCATCGCCGAGCTCGAGCACCCCGACTTTCACCAGTTCGACCTCACCTCCCTCCGCACCGGAGTCATGGCCGGCGCTCCCTGCCCGATCGAGGTCATGCGCCGCGTGGTCGATCAGATGCACTGCCGCGAGATGACCATCGGCTATGGACAGACCGAGGCCTCGCCTCTGATTACGCTCTCGAGCGTGGACGACCCGCTCGAAATCCGCGTCTCAACGGTGGGCTGCGCCATCCCCAACGCCGAGGTAAAGATCGTCGCGCCGGTGTCGGACGAGACGCTGCCGGTCGGCGAGCAGGGCGAGCTGTGCGCGCGCGGCTACATGGTAATGACGGGCTACGACGGCGAAGAGGAAGCCACGCGCTGTGCCGTCGATGCCGCAGGCTGGCTCCACAGCGGCGACCTCGCCGTGATGCAGCCCAACGGCTACTTCCGCATCACCGGCCGCGCCAAGGACATGATCATCCGCGGCGGCGAGAACATCTACCCGCGCGAGATCGAGGAGTTCCTCTACACCCACCCCCAGATCGCCGACGTGCAGGTCGTCGGACTGCCCGACCTGAAGCTGGGCGAGGTCGTCCTGGCCTGGATTCGTCTCAAGGCCGGCGCCACCGCAACCGAGCACGAGATCCGCGAATACTGCCGGCACAAGATCGCACACTTCAAAGTCCCCCAGTACATCCGCATCGTCGACGCCTTCCCCATGACCGTCACCGGCAAGATCCAAAAGTTCAAGATCCGCGAGCGCGAGATCCAGGAGCGCGGTTTGGAAAAAGCGGCCAAGATGGAAACCGCGTAGCCCCGCCGCCGCCCGACTTGCGCTCGACCGATTCGCGCGAGTATCATACAATTTCAAGTCTGTAGGGGGAGGGGAACAAACATGCTGAATCGCCGGTATTTCCTTGCGGCCCTGGCCGGATCCGCACTCGCAGCCCCGGCCGACAATCCGCCCACGCGCGTCGCGAAAGTAACGAAGCTCTTCAAATCTCCGGAAGGCAACCCGAACGGTCTCGAAACCACTTCCGAGGGCCTCTGGATCGCCGAGCAGATCAGCGACACGGCCTTCCTGGTCGATTGGAAGGGCAAGGTCCTCCGCAAGGTCCAGACCGAGGCCTCCAACACCAGCGGAATCGCCTACGGCGGCGGCTTCCTGTGGATGTCCGCCAACGGCCACGCCATGAACCGCCCCGCGCGCGCCAACGACGCTGTGGGGGAGCAGGGCATCATCGTAAAGGCCGACCCCAAGACCGGCAAGACGGTCGCCCGCTATTCCATTCCCAGCGGCGGCGGCGTGCACGGCCTCGAGTATGCCGACAACTCGCTGTGGGCGGCTTTCATCAAGGATGAGAAGCTGGTGCAGCTCGATCCCAAGGACTTCTCGCACCAGCACGAGATCCCCTTCCACCTGCCGCGTCCCCACGGCATCGCCTATGACCACGGCGCTCTCTGGGCGGTCCACACCGGCCGGCGCACCATCCACAAGCTCAGCGCCAAGGACGGCGCGATTCTCGAGGTCATCACCGTCGCGCCCGAAGATCCCGAGCCGCACGGCATGTGCATGCACGACGGCCACCTCATTATTTCCGACGCCGGCATCGCGCCCGACGGCAAGCTGACTGGCAGCCCCCACGTCGGCTGGGTCTGCCGCATCGATTAGAAGCACCGCCTGCTAACGACCGCCGTTTTTTGGCAGAGCCGCGACCGTGAGGGAGCGGTTTTTCCGTATCACGCGCAGCTTATGAGGACGAGTGTGACGCTGGATGACGACGTGCACGAGGCGGCGCTCCACCTGTCGCGTGTCTCCGGGGAAGGGTTGGGGAAGGTCTTATCGAAGCTGGCTCGCCGGGGTTTGGCTCTGGCAGTTTCCCCGCCGAAGAACCCGAAGCGTCGAAGGCGTTTCCCGACCTTTGATGTGCCGGCGAACGCGCCTATAATCCCCGCTTCCCGAATCGAGCGCGTTGTAGATGAAGAAGGCCTCTTCTGATCTCCTGTGTGCCTCTTAAGGACGCCCGCGCAGCATCTCCTGGATGGCCTGCTCAAAGGTCGCCAGCGGATGCGCGCCGACCAGGAACTTCCCTTCCACGCCCCGCGCCGTCGTCCAGCCCAGCAAAAAGGACGGCGTCGCGTCGAGCCCCACCTCCTCGGCTTCGTGCATATCCTTCTGGATCTGCGCCTTGTATTTCATGCTATCCAGGCAGGGCCGGAACCTGGCCGGATCGAGCTTCAGCCCGTCCGCGTAACCCACGATCGCCGGCGCCCCGAGATTCGCGGCATTGTTGATCATCACGTCGCGCAGCTCCCAGAACTTGGCCTGCTCCCCGGCGCACCGCGCGGCGTTGGCGGCCGCGAAAGCGTTCTTGTGCATGCTCAGCGGCAGGTCGCGGCTCGCGAACCGCAGCGTGCCGGCGTCGATGTACTTCTTCTTGATCTCCGGAAACGTGTTGACGTGGAACCGCCGGCAGAACCCGCACTGGTAGTCGGTGAACTCGATCATGGTGAGCGGCGCATCCTGGCGCCCCAGGACCGGGCTGTCGCGCAGCTCGAGGCCCATCGTTTCACCAGACGAGTTTTGGGCGGACAGGACCTGGCCGGCAGCCAGAGCTAAGAAAACCACCAACGGGGCTAATCCTCGCATGGCTCCAGTCTACAGCGCGGCGCAAGCCGGAGCAATTGGCCCCGTGGGGCGGGCGCCCTCGCCCGCAGCCGGCCCCCTGGCCGGCCTCTACTCCGGAGCAAATGCAACAATGGCCACATGGAAACCCCGCCACAAGTG
This sequence comes from Terriglobia bacterium, assembly GCA_041482115.1. Lineage (GTDB taxonomy): Bacteria > Acidobacteriota > Terriglobia > Bryobacterales > JACQDG01 > JBGPDC01. The sequence goes on from JBGPDC010000076.1 coordinate 17,966, forward strand.
GTCCGCCTGGCCGACCTGACCTTGGGAACGGCCGACGTCTACCGGGAGTTCCTCCGCGTCCCGGCGCTGAGCCTCGGCCTCTACCGGCACCCGCCCGGCATCGAGGTGCCCCAGCAACCCCACACCGAGGACGAAGTCTACTACGTCATCGCCGGGGCTGGGAAAATCGAGATCGCCGGGCAGGATCGCGCGGTCGAGGCGGGAGCCGTGGTCTACGTGCCGGCGCAGGTCCCCCATCACTTTCATTCCGTCACGACCGAACTGACCGTGCTGGTCCTCTTCGCCCCCGCCGAGGGATCTCTGGCCAAATCACGCCCCAAATGACCCTTTTGGTGTCATAAAAGCGTCCCCAGCGCCTGTTTTCGCGCCCGGCAAATTAAATCAAACGTTTGATTTAATCAAACGTATGACTCAATCGGGGACACCGTCCGCAAGGCTGTCAGCCCAGCTTCTCCCAGTCCTCCGGGTCGATATGAGCCTGGTTCAGGATGCTCCGCAGCGTGCCCACCGGGACTTCAGGCTTCCTCGGAACAATGGCGGTGTCAACGATCTCGCCCTGTCTTCGGACGAACTTGACGTGACTTCCCTTCTGGCTGGCTTCGACGAACCCCGCGGCCTCCAGCCGGCGCTTGACTCACGGAAGGGCTGCGGCTTAAGCCGCCCCAACCTCGACCTCGATCATTCGCACCTTGGCTGGTCGCGTCGCCTGCGGCGGTTCGAAGTGCAGTTCCAGCGCTTCCTTCAAATTCGCCAGCGCTTCTTCTTCCGTCTGGCCCTGGCTCGCGACATCGACCTCGAGGCACTGCGAGACATACCAGTCCCCCTCACGCCAGACGGTCGCCGCGAACGGTCGTTTCATGAACTCATTATACGGTTTGAAGACGCCCGCTCGCCTTCCAACCCAGCGCCCCTAACGCTTTGGACTGTGCAGACCCGGAACGGTCCTTCATGCACAGTCGATCCGGCGGCAGAGTCAATCCCGAAGCGCCGTTTGTGGACCCTCAAGGTCTGTGATCACAGGTCTGACATGCCGACGACGCGGTCAGGCGGATTGTTTCCGAGTGGGCGCCCCAGCGCGTAGAGGACAGGGTTAGGAAGACCCCGATACAGAGAGCGTGGACGAACACCAAGCCGGATTGCGCAAAGGCGCCACAAAGGCAGAGACGCGAAGCGAAAAAGTCAAGCTTCTGCGGGTAGGTATGTTAGCCTGGAAACCGTCGTCGAGCTGACCGGCGTTTTTTGTGTTCTCTCTTTGGTCGGCTCTAACGGAGAGTAGCGATGGATTCAGAACGCCCTAGTAGCGTATCAACAGGGAAACGCCCTTCCTTAAGGTTACGCCTTGAGAACTTTCGCCTATTTCGTGATTCGGGCTGGTTTAGGCTAGCGCCGCTAACCTGTCTAGTAGGCAGAAACAGCAGTGGAAAGTCGTCTATTGTTTCCTCAATCCTGCTCCTAAAACAGAGCCTAGAACAACAAGCTGTGGGTACTGCACAAGCGCCTCTAATGCTCTCTGGGCCATATTGCGATCTTGGTAACTATTCCGATGTCGTTCACGATCACGATGAATCGTTGGAAATGTCGTTTTCCTTTTCTGCATCGCTAGCAGACCTGCAAAAAGAAGCCCGTGGCAACCATGGTCAGCTGGTCGATTTGGCGCTTCCTCGTCCTGCATCTATGCAACAACGCTTCTTTTTGCGCTGGGTAGATCCTAAGTTACTTCCGAAAGTAGGGTCAGTCACGATGTCCCTTGCATTCTCGGCAGACAAGCGTTTCGGGCCCAGTCTCTGTCGATTTGAGATCGAAGTCTCCAACGTGGGCACGGCTTCCTTCGTCCGGACTACCGGTCTCGAACGCAAGCAACACTGGCGTGTATATACTACTTTGCTGCCTCGCCAGTCGTTGGCGTTTAGACCAACAGCCCGGAGTTTTTTCCCATTGATTGAAAGTCGGTCAGCCTCTTACCGACATAGCGCACCCAGAACTAAACACCGCATCCGGGCATTCCTTGCAGCCGGCCATTCAATGCTGCGCTATGTCAGCGACTCGATTTTGCAGAGCGACATGATCGGACCTTTTCGAACGCCCCCCGAACGGCGTTATGCTTTTGGTGGCTTCAGCGCCAGGCGAACCGGAACAACTGGTGAGCAAGCAGTCGACCTATTGATCACCGAAGCGTTATTACGATCGCCCGGTCAGAGATCGCTCCATGACGCCGTTTCCTTCTGGATTAAGCATTTGCGACTTGCCCGGTCGCTTGACGTTCGAGACCTAGCTAAGCGCCTCAACCTCTTTGAGGTCGACATTAAGGGAGCCCGTCCGGGCACGAAAGCCAATTTTACCGATGTGGGCTTTGGAATTTCCCAGGTATTGCCGGTATTGGTTCAGGGACTTCTCATGCGTCGAGGGGGAATCTACCTAGTGCAGCAGCCGGAAATTCACCTTCATCCCGACGCCCAGGCGGGCCTCGCTGATTTCTTCATGTATCTGGCCAGTCAAGGGGTCATCACGGTCGTTGAAACTCACAGTGAATACCTGCTGCTTCGGTTGCGTAGGCGACTTGCTGAAGGGGCGAAGCCACTTATCGTAGGATCGAGCCCTGCTCGGGAAGACGCCGCACCAATAACCGTAGATGATGTGGCCGTCCTCCTTACTGGGTCAGACCGGGAAGCTGCCGTGCGGGAACTCGAGATCGGCGGCTCGTTTCAGTTCAAGAACTTGCCCACAGGTTTCATGAGCCAGGCGCTAGACGACCGCGTAGCATTGTTGCACGCGGCAGGTAAGCGCGATGCCTGACTGCGTGCTAGACGCGACGGTGGTTGCTTTCGCCAATGGGGATCTGGCTGCAAGGCGACGAGGCAACGTGTTTGACCGCCGTTTACTCGTGATTGAAGAAGTCGTCCGAGGTCATCGGCGATTGCGTTACAACACTAGATTGCTAGGCGAGTACAGCCGCCTGATTCAAGAATACCGAAACGATGTCGTTCACCTCTTGTTTCAGGTACTCGACTCTGAGCGGTCGGTCCGCGTGCCTCGAAGCAGTCTGTCACGTCAGAACTACGACACTGCCACAACACGCTGCGGATGGCCCAGCCACGATCAACATTTGTTGGCAGCGGCCGTAGACGGACTTGATCCGTCAATCTTCGTCACAGAGAAGGTTCTAGCGGATTGTGCGGCGCCGGTACGGAGACACTTCCACATACATGTCGTTCAATTGGCGTAGGTTCGACGAGCTGCGTCGCCAACAAACACTCCCCTGCCCGAGAATTGTCAGGAAGTCAGAATGCGTCCACCGCGAACTCCGGACGACACTAGAGTGGCCGGAACACTTGGCCGCAAGACGCCCAGGCGTCGAGCTGGGACTCCAGCAGTGTGACCCTTGGACCTACAGTCGGCCTGTCGCCCTACGCTGACTCCGGCGGCCTCGACCCCATCTCGCCCCCCACCCACCGAAACCCCCTCCCCTTCAGCGCCTCCACCGCCTCCCCCAACCCGCGCGCCGGCACCCATAGCAACACCACGCCGTCCGGATCGCCCGCCTCCTCCCGCCTTGCCACTGCGACCTCCGGCGGCATCCCCGAGGCCGTCACTCCCACCACCCCGAACACCCCCGGCGAAGGACGCGCCTCCGCTGGCATCCCCTCCGCATTCCCCTTCCCGCCGCGCAGCTCCCGCACCTTCCGGGCCGCCTCCTTCGCGCCCGCCGCCACGACGCTCTGCTGCTCCTCCGCCGGCAAACCCGCCAGCGCCGCCGCCGTCGTGACCTTCAGCTTGCGCGCCTGCACCGCCGCGATCAGTTCCCGGCAGCCATTCCGCAGAACCCTAAGTGCTGAATTTACAAGGCGGGCCGAGACGTTGACCCTCTCGGCGGCCTGCTCCCCGGACTTCCCCGACCTTAAAAGTTGCAGATCTGCAACTTTTTTCCGGCCACGCCGCTCGCCTGTTTCTCCTTCCATCACGATCGTCAGCCGCGCCGCCACCATCGCCCGCTGCGACTCGTCCAGGTGCCGCCGCCGCAGGTTCCGGCTGAGCGCCATCTCCGTCAGCGCCGCCCCCTCCTCCGGCGCCTGCTCGAAGCGCGGCTCCACCCCCGCCGCGAGACAAGCCCGGTACCGGTTCCGCCCGTCCACAATCCGGTCCTGCGCGTCGCACAAGATCGGCTCCCGCAACCCATTCCTCCGGATGTCGGCCACCAGCTCCTCGAAGGCCGCCCCCTCCAGCAACGGAAACAAATCCGCCACCGGGTGAAACTCCCGTCCCTTTTCGCTCATTTTGAAACTAACCTCCCCCTACCTCCATTCTACGGACCGCCTCCAAGCCTTTCGCCCCCTCCGTCCGCGCGCCGCAGCGGTAAGTCTCGCGCCCCTGCGAAGTTGGCCTCCGCAAATTTTTCTCAAAATCCCGTGACTGGTATAATGAAAGGTTTTCCTCCACCCTCGATCCGCACCGTAGGTAGCCGTCTTGTCTCAGGACCATCTCGATATCCGTGGCGCGCGGGTTCACAACCTGAAGAACGTCAGCCTGCGCCTGCCCCACAACCAGATCACCGTCATCACCGGGGTCTCGGGCTCCGGGAAGTCTTCGCTCGCCTTCGACACCATCTACGCCGAGGGACAGCGGCGCTACGTCGAGTCGATGTCGGCCTACGCGCGGCAGTTCCTCGAGCGCATCACCAAGCCCGACGTGGACGATATCGACGGCATCGCGCCGCCCATCGCCATCCGCCAGAAGAACACCACGCGGAACCCGCGCTCGACCGTCGCTACCGCGACCGAGGTCTACGATTTTCTGCGGCTGCTCTTCGCGCGGGCCGGCCGGACTTTCTGCACGCAGTGCGGCGTGCAGGTCCGCAAAGACACCGTGGACGAAATCGCGGCGCAGGTGCTGGCGCTGGAGGCAGGCTCGCGGTGGTACGTGCTCTTCCCGGTACGCGGAACGGGCCCAGAAGCCTCCCCCGACACGCTCAAGTCGCACCTGTTCGAGTTGCGTGGCAAGGGCTTCAACCGCCTTTTCCAAGCCGGGCGGACCTTCGAATTCTCCACCCCCGAGTCGCTGCTCGAGATCGACTTCAAGCAGCCGCTCTTCGCCCTCGCCGACCGGCTCGCCATCTCGGCGGACCTGCGGCAGCGCGTGGTCGACACCGTCGAAATCTGCTTCCGCGAGGCCGGCGAGGCGATTTTCGAATCGGCCGCCGACCCCAGCCGCCACCTGCGCTTCAGCGAAAAGTTCGAGTGCAAGACGTGCCGCCTCGAATACCAGGAGCCGGCGCCGCAGCTCTTCAGCTTCAACAGTCCCGTGGGGGCGTGCCCGCGCTGCCAGGGGTTCGGCAACGTCATGGACTACGACCTCGGCCGCGTGATCCCGGACCCCACGCGCTCACTCGACGAAGGCGCCATCGAGCCGTGGACCAAGCCCGCCTACCGCCGCTTCCTGTTGCGCTCGAAGCGTCAGGCGCGCGGCAGCTTGCGCTACAACGTCCCCTTCCGCGAGCTGCCCCGCGCCGAGCGCGAGATCATCCTGGCGCATATCCAGGACTTCTTCGCCTACCTCGAAAAGAAGAAATACAAGATGCACATACGCATCTTCCTCAG
>JBGPDC010000077.1:0-23442 GCA_041482115.1 Terriglobia bacterium
CAATTGGTTGATGAAGATGAGGCAGCAATGCGTGCGGCTGAGAATGCCCGTCAGCTTGCGTAGCGCCTGCGACATGAGGCGCGCTTGCAGGCCCATGTGGCTGTCGCCCATCTCGCCGTCGAGCTCGGCCTTGGGCACCAGCGCCGCCACCGAATCCACCACCAGCACGTCGATGGCGCTCGACCTTATCAGCGCTTCGGCGATCTCGAGTGCCTGCTCGCCGTAGTCCGGTTGCGAGACCAGCAGGTTATCCACGTCCACGCCCAGCTTGCGGGCGTAGATGGGGTCGAGAGCGTGCTCGGCGTCGATGAAGGCCGCCATGCCGCCCGCTTTCTGGGCGTGCGCGATGCACTCCAGCGCCAGCGTCGTCTTGCCCGACGATTCCGGCCCGTAAATTTCGACTACCCGCCCGCGGGGGAAACCGCCGACCCCCAGCGCCCAATCGAGGGCGACCGACCCGGTGGGGATGACAGCCACCGGCACAATAGCGTCCTTCGAGCCAAGGCGCAAAATCGAGCCCTTGCCGAATTGCTTCTCGATCTGCCCGAGGGCCAGTTCGAGGGCGCGCGCGCGTTCGCGATCATCCATAAAAAACTGCTCCTTTGTGGGTTACAGCCTGAGTATACCAGAGGCGAACAAAAAGCGAAAGAAAAATTTTGGGGCGCCGCCTCGCCGGCTTACCGCTGCGGCGCGTAATAACCCCGGCGGGCCCGCACCCGCAGGTCCTTCGTCTGGGCCTTGATTTCCACTTCGTGGAAGCGCCCGTCGGCCACGAAGGGACTCGGGGCGTACAGCAGAAAATACTGGTGCCGAAGCTCATTGGCTATGTTGTCAAACGACCGCGAGAGGTCCTCGACCTGGAAAGGGAAGAGGCTCAGCCCGCCGGTTTGCTCGGAAAAACGGGACATCACGCGGTCACCGTCCATCTTGATGCCGCTGCGATTGGTGGAAATCGTGAAGAGCACGGCCTCCGCCCGGTGGGCCATTTCGAGCGCCTGCTCGCGGCTGATCCGGCTCTGGTTGTCGTCGCCGTCGCTCAAGATCACGAGCGCCCGCCGGAACTGTTCGGGCGGGGAATCCTCGGGGAGCTTGTCGCGGCAGGCGAAAAAGACGGCGTCATAGAGGGCCGTGCCGCCCCCGGCCCGCAGGCTGCGGACGCCTTTGGCCAGCCGCTCGATGTCGTGCGTAAAGTCCACCACCAGCTCCGCGGCGGTGTCGAAGCTGACAAGGAAAGCCTTGTCCTTCTCTTCGTGCAGGACGCTCTTCAGAAACTCGATGGCCGCCTCCTGCTCGAAGCGGAACCGGTCGCGGATGCTGTTGCTGGTGTCGATCAGGATGCCGATGCGGAGCGGCAGGTCGCTCTCGCGGGCGAACGCGATAATTTGTTGCTTCTTGCGGTTGTCAAGAATCTGAAACTCTTCCTGCTTCAGATCGGTGACGAACCGCCCCCGCTTGTCGGAAACGGTAAACAGCAGCGGGACGCGGGGGACTTCGACGACGATCTGGGATTCGGTGTTGGGAGGACGTGACTGCTTGGCGTCCTGCGCCCCTAGGGGCACGAGACCGGCCAGCAGCAGTAAACTCAGCGCCCTCATGAGCAGCTTTTTCCCCCAGCCGGATTATAACAGAGCCTCACGCTCTCGCTGGCCGCGCAATTGTAACAGCAGCGCCTCCAGCTCCGGTGCGAGCGGCGCCCGGACGACGATCTTCTCCCCGCTCACCGGGTGCGTGAACCCGATCTCGGCGGCGTGCAGGAAAATCCGCCCCAAACCGGGCCTGGCCGCCGCCCCATAGAGCTTATCGCCCGCGACCGGATATCCGACCGCCGCCAGGTGTGCCCGGATCTGGTGGGTTCGGCCGGTGTGAATTCGTACTTCGAGGAAGGAGAATGCCGGCCACCGCTCGAGCACCCGGAAGTCGGTGACCGCCGCGCGGCCCTCCTTCGCCCGGGCGGTCATGCGCGTGCGCCGCAAGCGGTCCCGCTGGATCGGCATTTCGAGGCGGGTCCACCGCACGCTCTCGTCCCACACCGCGCGGCCGCGGTTCTCCGGCATCGTTCCTTGCACGAGCGCGAGGTAGGTCTTTTCGACGCTCCGCCCGGCGAACTGGCTCGCGAGCGCGCGGTGCGCGGCATCGTTCTTCGCCACCAGCAACACGCCGCTCGTCAGCCGGTCAAGCCGATGGACGATCCCCGGCCGCAGCGCACCCCCCACGTCCGAGAGCTTCCCAAAGTGGTGTAGCAGCGCGTTGACCACCGTGCCTTGCGACACCCCCGCCCCGGCATGGACCGTCATCCCCGCGGGCTTGTTGATGACCGCCAGGTCGTCATCCTCGTAGAGCACTTCGAGCGGAATCTCTTCCGCGAAGGCGCGGGCGAGCGGCGGACGCGCTTCGTCCAACTCGGCCGCCACCTCGACGCGCTCGCCGCCGCGCAGCCGCAGCGAGGACTTGGCTGGGGCCGCGCCCACTCGTACCTTCCCTTGCTTGATCCACTCTTGCAGTCGCGCCCGGCTGGCCTCCGGCAGCTTCTGCGCGAGGAACTGATCGAGGCGCGAGCCGGCGTCCTGTGCGGTGGCTTCGAGAATCACGGACTTTACCGCTCTAGGTTCATGCGCCGCAGCAAGTCCGTGAAGCGAGGGTCGGAGCGAAGGCGGTCCCAACGAGGATCGACCTTGATATTCTGAGCCATGATGGGGCTCCGTTCTTCGAAGGCCTTTTCCAGCCACTCGAAAGCGCGATCCTTGTCCCCCAGCCCCTCATAGACTGTCGCTATGGCGAAAGCCGGAACATGGCCGCGTTTGGATCGTTCCAGTAAGTCGCCGAGGATCTTCTGCGCCTCAGCCTTTCTTCCGGTACGGCCGTAGACCTGACCCAAGGCGGACGTCGAACCCAGATCCCCCCCCATCAGCTTCGCCGCCGTTTGATACTCGCGGATCGCTTCCGGATACCTGGATTTGACAGTGTATGCCGAACCCAGAAACCTGTGGACGATGCCAAAGTTCGGGTCCATGGCGAGAGTCGCGCGGAATTGCTCCATCGCTTCATCGTACCGGCCCGCCCAGAGGTAAACTCGTCCCAGGTCAGACTGGATGATCAGTGAAAGGGGATCTATCTCCTGGGCGCGCTTCTCCGCGGCGATGGCTTCCTCGAAGCGTCCCACGCCCAGCAGAAACTCTCCATACCACTGGTGAGCCGTGGCATAGCCGGGCTTCAGCTCTATCGCTCTTTTGTAACTTCTTTCGGCGCCGGCCCAGTCCCATTCATAGTCCTGTTGGACCAGGCCCAGGGTGGTGTACGCTTCGGCCAGGGTGTCGTCGAGCGCCAGAGCCCGTTGCGCGGCGGCCTTCGCTTTCGGATAGGACTCCCGCGGCGGCGTCGCCGCGTCGTACTCACCGATCAAGCCATAGCTGTCGGCCAGCCCGGCGTGGGCGAGAGCAAACCCCGGATCCTTAGCGATGGCATTCTCAAAATGCGCAACACCGGTCCTTAGGCTCGAGACGGTGCGCCGGTTCCACTGGTAACGTCCTTTGAGGTATTCCTGGTACGCCTCGGCATTCTCAGTGGGATGGCGGGCCAGCCCTTTCTGTTCTTCACCGGTCAGCCGCAGGCGCAGCTTATCGGAGATTTCCCGGGCGATCTCCTCCTCGATGGCGCCGATGTCGGCCAGCCTGCGGTTGTACCGCTCGCCCCAGAGTTGAGAATTGCCGGCGACCTCCACCAGTTCGGTCTGGATGCTCAGGCTGTCGCCCCGCTGTACCACCCGGCCGGTCAGCACGGCTCGCACCTTCAGCTCGCGTCCGATCTTGCTCAGGTCCACCTGTTGGCCTTTGTAGCGAAAGACCGTGCTGCGCGGCAGGACTCGCAATTGCGGCAGGCGCGACAGGTTGTTGATCAGGCTCTCGGTGATCCCGTCGCTCAGGTACTCGGTATCGGCATCGCCGCCGATGTTCGAAAACGGCAGGACGGCTAGCGAATCGATGGTCTGGCGGCGGCCCGCGGACAGGTACAGCCCGGCAGCCAGTGCCACCACCACGACGGCTGCCACCGGCGCTATCCAAGGGAGCTTGGACCTCTTCGGAGTAACGGCCGGCGCGGCCGCCGTGCGTCCCGACTCGCTGTCGCGTTTGAGACGCCGCAGATCGCCCAGCATCTCGCGGGCCGACTGGTAGCGGACTTCGCGGTCTTTCTCGAGGGCCTTGCCGATAATCCGCTCTAGCTCCACCGGCAGCTCGGGACGCAAGCGGCCGGCGGGGACCGGTGGCTTGTTGAGAATCGCTTCAAAGATCACCGCTGTCGAGCCGCCCGGGAAGGCCGGCGCGCCGGTCGCCATCTGGTACAGGACGGCCCCGAAGGAGAAGAGGTCGGTACGCGGGTCTAGCGCTTCTCCACGGGCCTGCTCGGGCGACATGTAAGCGACGGTGCCGAGCGTGGAGCCGGGGTGGGTGAGCAGCGCCTGATCGAGCGTCGGAGTGTCCGGAGTAGAGTCGAGCTTGGCGAGACCAAAGTCCAGAACCTTGGCCTGCCCGCGCCGGGTGATGAAGATATTCGCCGGCTTGATGTCGCGGTGCGTGATGCCGGCGGTGTGGGCCGCGTCGAGCGCGTCGGCGGCCTGGATCGCGAGGTCGAGAAGCTGCTCGGTAGGGAGTGGCCCGGAGTCGATGCGGTCCTTCAGCGTCTGGCCTTCGAGCAGCTCCATGGCGATGAAGTGCCGGCCGCCGTCCTCGTCGATTTCGTAAGTCGTGCAGATGTTGGGGTGGTTCAAGGCGGACGCCGCTTGCGCCTCGCGCCGGAAACGCTCCAGGGCCTGGCGGTCCTGGGCCAGCCCTTCGGGGAGGAACTTCAGGGCCACGTGCCGCTTCAGCTTGAGGTCCTCGGCTCGATAGACCACACCCATCCCGCCCGAGCCCAGCTTCTCGAGGATGCGGTAGTGCGAGATGGTCTGGTTGATCAACGGCAGCCGATCCCCTGAAACGGCCATCTAATAGTAGTCAAACAGGCGGGCGCAGCGCCACGGAACCCACTCCAGGAGCCTACGACTTACCGTAGAGCGCCCCGACGACCCTGTCCAACAAGGGGAAGTCAGCGACCTACGATCTGCTGAGGTTTGGCCCTCGGAGACGTTATCATTAACTGATACCGTGCTCTGTTGCGCAAGGAGGCTGTGTGAAACTGTCCAGAAGACAATCTCTGAAGGCTTTGACAGCGGCGGTTGCCTGGCCTTCGCCCGGCAGTGTGCCAGCCCATAGTTTTCGTCTAGTGGTACTCGACGTCGGAGGAACCATTCTCGAGGACCGCGGGGACGTCGTAGAAGCGTTACAAGGCGCGATGGCGCAGCGCGACATAATCGTCAGTGCAGCTGAAATCGGGCCATGGAGGGGAGCATCGAAACGGGCAGTAATTCAACACTTTGTCGACGAACGATCAAGACTGAACGATGTAGACCGGCAAACGCTGGCGGGCGAGATCTACAAGAACTTCGTTGGACGGGTCAATGAGGCGTACAGATCTGTGCCGCCAATCGCGGGCGCCGAGGAAACAATTCGAAAGCTGCGCGAAAACGATTATCTCCTCGCCGCCACGACCGGCTTTGACCGCGAAATCGTAATGCCTATCTTTCGCCGTCTCGGCTGGGAGAAGCACTTTGTTGCGATCGTTACGAGTGACGATGTCTCTCAGGGAAGGCCTGCTCCTTACATGATTTTTCACGCGATGGAAACGGCGCGTGTAAACAGCGTTGCCGAAGTGATGGCCGTCGGAGACACGCCACTCGATCTTCGAGCGGCCAGCAATGCGGGTTTGCGTGGCGTGGTCGGAGTACTCTCCGGCGCGGGTACAGCGGAACAACTTCGCCATGAGCCGCACACCCACATCCTCTCAAGTGTGGCGAAACTGCCAGTGTTACTCGGCCCGAAGCGCTCGCAACAGTTGGGCCACGACGCGAAATAGAACCATCCGCGCGCCGTGTACGTCCGAGGCCGCTCTCGCCGAAACCTGTAATCCGGGCAAGCGCCGGGGCTACGGGAGGCCACTTGGACGGACACCACGATGGTCCCTTCCGGCAAACATCGACCGTGACCCCGGCAGCGAGTAGCGAAATGAGAACTGGACGTAGTTCAGGTCACCGTTCCCACCCGGCCAGGTGGAACGGTCCAGTTGTGAGATCTGCGCCGAAAGACTGGCGGCGCCCCAAGGCTGCTCCTCGAACAGGTGCTGGATCAACCCCGCGGTCCACTGTCGCACCGTGCGGTTGCCGGGGGAACGCCCTCCATACGCGATCCCTCCGTATGCGAACAGCTCGAGCGTGGGCCGCGCGCGGACCTCGACTCCCAGTATCGTGGAATGTGCATCTACACCTGCGGGTATCGTATTGAGTAACTCCGGCCCCACCCCATGTGAGACCACCTGCTGCGTGACGATATCGATCGGGCGCGAAGCGTGGATCACCGCCGCGACGCTTGCCGCCCTCCGATGAGCGCTGCCAAGTCCCATGGCTTCCAGATGCAGCCGATTGCTGTCGTGTGCCAACTTTCCGAGGAAACTTTTACCCGCCTCGTAGGAAACGGAGGCGCGCCAATTCCCGTCCTCCCGCGTGATTCGCAACTGCCGATTGCGGACACCGGCAAGCCCTACATGGTACGCGGGTTCAATGACCAGTGGATTCATCAGCCGAGCTTCGCTATCAATGCCCACACGGTTGGGGCGCAACAGACTCCACGCCTGCCCAGCCAGAATTCGCCACTTGCCGATACGGTACTCTCCCCAGTACTGTCGAAAACGGTACGGCTCCTTGCCTGGAGCGTTGAGGAAATCGGTTTCCAGGTAAACCGCCAGGTTGCCCGCCTGGGTGCACATCTGGATGCGCGAGTGCCCTGCAGAGAGGAGGATCTCCGAGGGAGTGGGCTGTAGAGGAATGCGCTCAAAACGCGTGCTGACAGTGTCTCCTGTGGTACCGGTCCGATACATCGCAATGCCTTCGAAGAAACCCGAGGGCCGCAATGCCACCGGTCCCACATGGAAAAGGAAGGGCTTCGATGCGGGCTGCGAATCGCAGGCGACAGCGAGCTTGAAGGCGACCGGAAGGAGAACCGCAGAAAGGAGAAGCCGGAGCACGCAGTCTCGATTGTAATCTGTGTGGAATGAATTCGGGAGAAGGCCCTATTCATCTTCGACGTTTGCGAGAACCACAACCACTCTTTACCAAAAAAATAACGTCCCCTAGTGATCGCCCCGTGATATGATCCTTACAACACTCGGCGTTTATCGTCTGCCCCGACGCGCGGGGCGAAGGAGGGTCTATGTCCCTGTTTCGCGGGCTTGCGGTTCTTCTATTCCTGACTTGTTTCATCCTACCGTCAGCGGCTCAGGTCGATCGAGCCACCCTGAACGGAACAGTCACCGACTCGAGCGGCGCAGTGGTTACCAACGCGAAGGTGGAGGCTACTTCGGCCGCCACCGCCTTGCGCCGCGAAGTGCAGACCGGCGCGAACGGCTCCTATCTAATGCCCGGGCTGCCCATCGGCCCCTATACGGTCACGTTCTCGCATGAGGGGTTCAAGACCGCGCGCTACACCGACGTGGAGCTTTCCGTCGGGCAGTCGCGCACGCTCGATGCGCAGTTGGAAGTTGGCGCTCTTACCACGCAGGTCGAGGTGGTCGCGGAGGCCGCGGAGGTGAACCGCACCTCGGCGGAGATCGGCGGGGTGATTGAGACGCAACAAGTGCGCAACGTCCCGCTGAACGGGCGAAACTGGGCCAGCCTGATGCTGCTCGCCCCGGGCGCCATCAACGTGGGCGGCGGCAGCCAGACCAGCATCCGGTTCGTCGGACGCTCCCGCGACGACAACAACTACACGTTCGACGGCATTGACGCCAGCGGCGTGCAAGAGTCGCCTCAGAAGTCGGACGTGCGGCTGAATATTTCGCTCGATTCGATCGCCGAGTTCCGCGTGAATTCCGCGGTGTATACGGCCGAGAGTGGAGCGGGCGGCGGAGCGCAGATTAACGTGGTGTCGAAGTCGGGCACCAACCAGTTCCACGGCAGCGCCTTCGAGTTCTTTCGCAACGACAAGCTCAACGCCCGCTCGCCGTTCGACCCCTCGCAATTGCCGCCGTTCCATCTCAACCAGTTCGGCGCCAACGTGGGCGGGCCGATCAAGAAAGACAAGACGTTTTTCTTCGCCAATTATGAAGGAATTCGGCAGAGCCTGGGGCAGACGCTGACCGGGACCGTACCGGGCGCGGCGCTGCGAGCCCAAGTGGTCGCGGCGTCGTCGGTCCTGCAACCGATGATCCAGGCGTACCCCGCTCCGGCGGGCCTAACGCACCTCGACGCCAACTACGACCAGTTCAGAGTGCAATCACGGAATGCGGTGCGCGAAGATAGCGGCACCGTCCGCATCGATCACAGGTTCACGGACAGCACGACGATGTTTGCCCGCTACACGGTGGACGACGGGTTCATCGACTCGCCGAGCGGGCCGCTGGGAGCGAGGGACACGATCGCCATCCGCCCGTCGAACCTGGTGCTTGGACTGTTGCATGTCTTCTCGCCGACTGTGATTAATGAAGCGAAGACGGGCATGAACCGCTCGGCGTACGTTCATCCGGTGGTCGGGGTCTTTCCGCAGCTCGTCAGCGTGCCGGGCTTTGACGACCTGCCGAACAGCACGCTCGACGAAGAGATCGGCACAACCTTCTCCTGGGTCGACAACCTGACCATTATCCGCGGGCGCCACACCTGGAAGCTGGGCGTGGACATCAAGAGGGTTCGCCTCAACAATTCGGGCAACGCCCTCGACAGCGCCGCGATTTCCTACGCGACTCTGGACGACTTCATCCACAACCGGCTCGACTCCGTCGCTGTGGATGCGGCCTTGGGCATCGGCGGCATGCGGCGGACCTTCTGGATGGGTTACGGACAGGATGAGATCAAAGTGCGGTCCAATCTCACGCTCAACCTGGGCGTGCGATACGAATACTATTCCGTGATGCATGAAGTGAAAGACCGCGCGGCGGTGGTGGACCTGCTCGGGTGCGGCGGCTTCTGCCCGCCGGGCACGCCCTATTACTCGCCGGACCGCAACAACTTTGCCCCGCGGGTCGGTCTTGCCTGGTCCCCGGCGCGCTTCAAGGGAAAGACGGTCATCCGCGCGGGCTTCGGCGTTTACTATGGCGCCGGGCAAAACGACGATTTCAGTGATCCTCACGAAAGCACGGCGAGCCGGCTTTCCCTTACCGCGGATGACGTGCCCAGCCTTTCGTACCCGATTACCAGGTTTCTGGGCCAGGCTACGACCGAGGGCGTAGCGCCCAAAGGGATCGCTCGCGACCGGCGCGATCTCTACTACGAAAACTGGGATTTTCTCGTCCAGCAACAATTGCGGCACGGCTTCGTGGGCCAAGTGGGTTACGTCGCGAGCGAAGGCCATAAGCTTTTCACCAACCGTCCCGCCAATCTCCTCGACCCGGTGACGAAGAAGCGCCCCTTCCCGACGTTCGGCCAGTTCGGCGTGAAACGGAACGACGCGAACAACAACTTCAACGCGCTGCAGGCGTCGTTACAGCGCCGTTTCACCGGTGGCTGGCTGTGGCAGACGCAGTATATGTGGTCGCACGCCATTAGCGACGGCTCGGTTGGGGCGGGAGAAAACATCGCGGTTCAAAACGCCTCCTGCCGCGCCTGCGACCGGGGCGACAGCGCCTATGACGTTCGCCATACCATCACCATAAATTCGATCTACCAGCTTCCGTTCGGCCCGGGACGGCGCTATTTGCACGCTGGCGGCGTAGCCGGAAAACTGATCGGAGGCTGGGAGATGAGTGGCCTCGCGACCGCCAGCACCGGCCGGCCGGTGAACATCCTCGTAACGCGGGCCGCGGGCGATCTGCCCGACGGAAACCGAACCAACCAGCGGCCGGATCTCGCGCCGGGCGTGTCGATTTACCCGTCCGGCGGGCAGACGATCTACAACTGGTTCAATCTGGCGGCGTTCAAGGTGCCGGCCAAAGGCACCTGGGGCAACCTGGGGCGCAACAACGCGCGAGGGCCGGGCCTCTATGAAATCGACCTGGGACTCGAGAAGCGGACGGCGGTGACTGAGCACACCAGCCTGAGCTTCCGCGCCGAGGCCTTCAACCTGTTCAATCACCCGATTTACGCGAGCCCGTTCAACAACGTCTCGGCGCCCGCCCGGTTCGGGCAGATCACCAGCGTGCTGAATTCTGGGGTCGCGGGTACCGGCACGCCGCGCCGGCTCCAGTTCATGTTGCGGCTGGATTTCTAAATCTCCGGGCGCGAGCCACCGGCGCTATAATCCTCTACGTCCCCGGACGCCAGGAGGAAACCATGTCCAACGATCGCCTTGGCCGCCTTAACCGACGCGAAGTGCTGACCATGCTGGGCGCGCTGGCGGCTGGAAAGGCCGGCGCTCAAGAACCTCTCCTGCGGGTCGTGGGGCTCGATCACGTCTCCATCCTCGGGGCCGACGCCGCGAAGTCCATCGCCTTCTACCGCCGGATTTTTGGTCACCACGTGCTGAAAGGCGTTAATGGCGACCGGCGCTACTTCATGATCGGAAACTGTTACATCGCGATCGCCTCGGCGCCGGCCGGCCAGCCCCGCCGCGCCGACCACTTCTGTACGGGCATCGAGGGCTTCGACTCCGCCGGCCTCAAAACCAAGCTCGATCAGCGCGGCATCGCCTCCCGGCCGGTGAACGTGGGCCTCTACGTCGACGATCCGGACGGCATCGTCATCCAGCTTTGGAATATGGAGTCGTGGAAGCTGAACCAGTCCGCGCCCGAGCCGCCCGCCTCCGGAGAGGAGCCGCTGTTTCGTCCGATCGGTCTCGACCACCTGCTTCTCGGGGTCCCCGACCCGGAGAAGTCGCTGGGGTTCTATCAGAAGCTCTTCGGTCCGGCGTCCCAGCGGACCAAGGAGCCGCCCCGCGACTGGTTCCAGTTCGGCAAGTCGCGCCTGGGACTCGCGCCGCTCGCCGCGGGCCAGCGTCCCGGCATCGATCACTTCTGCGTCGCAGTCGAGAAGTTCGACCAAGCCACCGCTGTCAAGGGGCTCGAGGCGCGCGGCGCCGTGATGCACCCGGAAAGCACCCCCGCCTCCCCGCAGTTCCGCGATCCGGATGGCGTGGTCGTGCAGGTGATCGGACGCGGCTAGTCTGGCGTCACATGCGCCGTCTCCAAGGGTGCGCGGCTCAGTAACTGTCTTCCGACCAACGAACGCTGCGGTTTCAGAGCCGCGACCGTGAGGGAGCGGTCTTTGTCCGGACAAATCGGTGCTGCCTCGTGTGGCGCGGGAACCCGCTACAAGCGGACGTCGCCGCGCGCTAGTTCCCCGGCCACGCCGCCACCCGCTCCCATGCAGCCAGATCGTCCTGGTTGGGATGACTCTCGTATCCCCGGCGATCGCGCCGTTCCAGTTCCTGGAGGCGCAGGTGTTTCAGGTGTTCGCGCAGGCCATCGCAGATCAGGGCCGAGCCGTTCTTGCGAACCCCACGGGCCGCCCGATTGGCGGCGCGAAACAGTTCATCGTCCAAGACCACCTGAATCGCGGGCACATGTCGATTATGCTCCACAATACCGGGGCCGCGCCTACAGATTCGGCGGCATCACCCACATCCCCGCCATGCCCACCGCCATGCAGACCAGTGCCACCATCAGCGTGTACCCCACGACCTCCCCAAACCGCAGTCCGGTGACCGCGAGAATGGGAATCGCCCAGAACGGCTGGATCAGGTTCGTGTTGGCGTCGCCGTACATATAGGCCATGACGATCGTCCCGGGCGACACGCCGAGCGTCCGGCCGGCCGGGATGAGGTAAGGCGCTTCGATGAACCACTTCGAACCGGCCGAGGGCACGAAGAGGTTCATGAACCCGGAGTAAACATAGACGACCAAGGGAAAGGTTTTCTGGGTCGCGAACCCCGCGAAGAAGTTCCCCAGCCAGGCCCCCAGTCCCGTCTCGGTCATGAGGCCGAAGATCCCGGCGTAAAACGGAAATTGCAGAATGACTCCCCAAGTCGGACCGACGCCCTGCCGGCACGCGTTCAGGAACGACCCGGGCCGGCCGTGCAGCAGCAGCGCCGCGACGATGAACACGACGTTGTAGGCGTTGATGGTCCAGGTGGCCCCGAAGCCGCGGGTCACGATGGAGTGTCCCAGCGGATACGCGAAGAGCACCGCCGCCAGCAGAATCCAGCCCCGGAACTGGTCCAGGTGTTGCGCGGGCGTGGCGGGGGCCGCGCGCGGGGGTGGAGGCGCGGGCAGGATCCGCTCGATCTGCTCGGGCGTCAGCGTGACAGGATTGCGATGGGGGTGGAGCGCGAGCACCGCCAGGAGTCCGGCCAGGCTGAACACGGACGTGAAGATCAGGTTGAAGGGCGTGAAGAGCGTCTCGGTGACCGGAATGAGGCGGTTGACGACAGGGAGCAAGGCGTTGCCGGGCGTCGCGAGAATCAGCGGGGCGGACGCCGAAAGCCCGCCCGCGAAGGCGGTGCCGAGGCCCAGGTAGGCCGCGGCCACCAGAATCCGTACGTCGGCCTTCGGGTTGCGCCGGCACACAAACGGCACGAACAGGGCCCCCGCCACGATCGAAAGCGCCCAGTTCAGATAGGCCGTGATAAGCGAGAAAACAGCGGTGACCAGCACGGCCTGGAGCGGCTTCTCCGGGTCCGGCAGGCTCGCCAGGCGATTCATCAGCCGGTAGACCGGAGGCGACGACACACAGGCGTGCGCCATCGTCATCAGGATCGTGAACTGCATGGCCAGCTCCAGCAGCCGCCACAGTCCCGCGCCCCACGCCAGCGCCGCCTGCTGCGGGCTCGCCCCGGCGCCGAACATCGCCAGCAGCAGCGCCGCCACCGTGAGCAGCAGGCAGATGGTCCAGGAATCGGGGACCCAGCGTTGGGTGAACTGGGAGAGATCTTCACCGAAGCGGCGGAACAGCCGGACGGGCGAGAGCATAGTGGACAGTCTACCGCCTGGCCCTCCTTCCTCCCAGTGTTACGATAAGGGTTTTCTGATTAAGGCCACTTCGTGATCAAGAGCGCTGTCATCCCCGTCGCCGGACTCGGCACCCGCCTGCTGCCGGCCACCAAGTCGCAGCCGAAAGAGATGCTCCCGGTGGCGAAGAAGCCCATCGTGCAGTACGTGGTCGAGGAATTGGTCCGCGCGGGCATCGAACGCATCCTGTTCGTCACCGGCCGCGGCAAGACGTCCATCGAGAACCACTTCGATCACGATCCCGAGCTCTCCCGCTCCCTGGCCCAAAACAAACAGGACGGCCTGCTCGAAACCCTGGAGTTCGAGCGGCTCTCGGTACACTACCTCTACACGCGCCAGCGTCTCCAGAAAGGACTCGGCGACGCCATCCTGTGCGGCGAGAACTTCGCCGGCGAGGAGTCGTTCCTGGTGGCCCTGGGCGACTCGATCATCGGGCTGAACGGCGAATCCAGCATCAGCCGGCGCATTGCCGAGGTTTACGAGGGCGAGCGCGCCAGTTGCGTGATCGCGGTCGAGGAAGTGCCGCGCGAAATGACCGCGCACTACGGCGTCGTCGCGCCGGAAACCGAGGGCGACGTCTTCCGCATCAAGGACCTGGTCGAGAAGCCCTCCCCCGAAACCGCCCCCAGCAACCTCGCCATCGCCGGCCGTTACGTTTTCTCGCCGATCATCTTTGACATGATTCGCGAAGTGAGCCCCGACCGCCGCGGCGAGATTCAGCTCACCGACGCCATCCGCCTGCTGGTGGATCTCGGCAAGCGCGTGATCGGCGTGAAGCTCGCCCCCGCCGAGCGTCGCTACGATATCGGCAACTTCCGCAGCTACTTCGAGACCTTCCTCGAGTTCGCCCTCGCCGACCCCGAATTCGGCGAAGACCTCCGGCAGAGCCTCCGCCGTCTTGTCTCGTGAAGTCTCGTCTCGCGAAGTTGATCTGCCGGGGGTCCGGCACTATAATCACGCCAGGGGTAGCCATGCGGAAAATAGCGCTCGCCGCACTCTTGGCCACGGGAACTCTGCCGGTCCTATCGGGGCAGGTTCCGGCGAAGAAACGCGTCGCCGTATTCGACTTCGACAACGCCGCGGTGCAGGGCGGCATGACCTTGAGTGTCTTTGAGGGTGCAAAACCTCCGAACGTCGGCCAGGCCGCCAGCAATCTTCTGATCAACCGCCTGGTGCAGGGCGGCGCCGTCACGGTCATCGAGCGAGCCGCCATCGACAAACTGCTCGCGGAGCAGAACCTCACCAACAGCGACCGCACCGACCCCCTGACCGCCGCCAAATTGGGCCGGATATTGGGCGTCGACGTCATCGTCCTGGGCAGCATCACCCGCCACGATTACAACGACCGCACGACGGGCGGTGGTGGCGGCGGCTTTGGGATGTTCGGCCGGGGCTCCATTATGAGCACCAAACACGACATCCAGGCCATCGTGCAGCTCAGTGCGCGCCTGGTCAGTCCCGACACCGCGGAAGTGGTCGCCGTCGCTCAGGGCCGCGGTGAAATCGTCCGCAAGGGCGTCAAGGTGGATCTCCGGGATTCGGCCCGAGGCGCCGACATGATGGGGGGGACCGCCAACAACCCCATCATGAACGAGGCCATGGACAACGCCATCGTGCAACTTGTCACCGAACTGAACCCGGCCTTCGCGAAGCTGCCCGCGCGCACGCCGGTGATTGATGGTCTGGTGGCCGACGCCAATGAATCGGGGCGCCTCATCTTGAATGTCGGCTCCCAAAACGGACTCAAGCCGGGCGACCGCCTCCAGGTTTGGAGAGCCGGTAAGGAGGTTCGCGATCCGGCCACCGGAAAGGTGCTGCTGCGGGACGACACCCTGCTCGGGGAAGCCGTCGCAACGACGGTGAACGATATCTCGGCGATCGCGACTTTCAACGGAACCGAAACGCCGAAAACCGGTGACCTGGTCAAGAGCCTGCCGCGGCAGAAGTAAGGTCCCCATTTCTGCCGCCCGTCCGCGCTATCCATGCCCCTTTTTGAAGAAGATCAGCGCTTCCGCCAGTGGTGGCTGTGGGCCATCCTGGGCGGATCCTGCCTTCTCACCCTGTGGGCCGGCTCGCTCGTCCACTCGTGGATCCCGGCGTTCGTAAACCTGGTCCTCCTGTCGCTCTTCTCCGCCCTACGGCTCGAGACCCGCGTCGACGCGACCGAAATTCGCCTCCGCTTCCTTCCCCTGGCCCGCCGGACCATCCCCCTAACCGAGATCCAAAGCTGCGAAGCCCGCACCTACCGCCCCCTCCGCGAGTACGGCGGCTGGGGAATCCGCGGGGGATCTTCGGGCATGGCTTACAACGTGAGTGGCGACCGTGGCGTGCAGCTCGTCCTCACCAGCGGCAAGCGCGTTCTCATCGGCTCCCAGCGCGCCGACGAATTGGCCGCAATAATCAACGGAGCCCGCCGGTCAGTCCCTTCACTTCGCTAGCAATCACGCACTGATTTTAAGCAGCTTGATGCCGTTATCCCAGGTAATCTTGCGGAACACCTCGGGGGAGGCCAGCTTCTTGAGCGCCGTCAGGGTCTCCTCGGCCACACACTTGCCGTTGATCCAGGGTTCTTTCGATACCTGTCCGGCGCCGTGACCATCCCGGCAAGGGCAGTCGCTGCCCAGCATCAGTTTGTTCTGGTGTCGCTTCAGAAATTCGGCGGCGAACTCGGGATCGCGGCCGAGAGAGTTGCGTCCGGAATTGGCGGAAAGATCGCCGTAGAGGTTGGGGTAATCCGCCAGCATCCGGTCGGTGAGGCCACCCGGCTTCACGCGGCCCGGGGGATACGAAACCGGCGGAACGTCGGCGCTGATGTTAGCCCAGAACGAATTCGCATGGCCGATGAAAGTAGTCTTGGGATACGCTTTGAGAACGGCGGGAAGGCGGCTGATTCCGGTATTGAATACATCACTGCCTCCCGGTTGCGAGGGATAGTCCTGAAAGTGGATGAGCACCGGCATCTGAACGTCCGCGGCCAGCTCGTAGACGCGACGCATTTCAGGCCCGTCTACCGCCATGTCAGCGGTCTTCAGCTCGCCGAATCCTTTGGACCCGGCCTCCACCGTCTTCCTCAACGAAGCGACCGCGTCCGGCTGTGTCACGTTCACGCTCGTAAAGAACACGAACCGGCCCGGGTGCTTGTCAATGGCCGCCTTCGCCCGCTCGACCGACTGCGCCGGGGTCAGCAGCACGGCCTTGGTCACCCCGCACCCTTCGATATGGTCGAAGTCGGACTCCGGATTCGGCCGCAAGTGCAGGTGAATGTCCAGAACCGGTCCACCCCACCGTGACGGCGTCTGCGCGAGCAGGCTCGGAGCCGCCGCCGCTAGTGTGTTCGTCAGGAATTGGCGTCTATTCAATCTGAAACCTCCCTCACTTCGCCAGCGGGTCGGGACGAAGCTGGAAGTGCAGCACCTTGCTCATCGTCCCTTTGCCCGTCTCGGTGTGAAACGGCGCCCGCGTCGCGTAGGTGGACCACAGCCCCTTGCCCTTCCACCCGGCCTTCGGATCGTCGATCCTGCCATCCATGCCCTTCGCGAAGAATCCGATCGGATACGGCACGCGCAGCACCACCCACTTCCCGTTCACCAGGGCCATCAGCGCGTCGTTCCCGTTGCCCGTGGCGATCGGCACGTTCTTGCCGAGGCCGAAGGTGTCGAACTGGTCCACCCAGTCGTAGTAGCTGGCCTCCGCGCTGCCCGAATCGGTGACGTTCTTGAACTGCGGCCCCGGCATTGGATAGAGCGTCCAGCCCTCGGGACAATGCTGTCCCGTCGCGGTGGGCCCGTTGAGCGGCCCCTTGCACTTGCGCCGGTCGAAGCTCGCGAAGTGCCCGCTGGCGCTCGGCAGCCAGACGACGCCGTTGCGATCGATGTCGAGCCCGCGGGGTCCGAAGCCTTGCACGCGCGCCTTCGGATTGTTCCACGGCAGCTCGTAAACTTCCGCGAGCGCCGTCGCCGGTGGATTCGACCCCGGGCTCAGCCGCACGATGGAACCCGGGAACCCCAGGACTGACCCCCACACGGAACCATCCACCGGGCTCGGGACCACGCCGTAAAATGCCGCGTTGATCCGCTTATCCTTCTTGGGATCGACCGGCTGGTCGGGCTCCACATACTCGTCCCGCTTGCCGTTGCCGTTGGTGTCGAGGATGAGCGCCGTCCAGCCCTGCGACTTCTCCTCGTCGTGCGTCTCGTCCCACATCTTCCGGTTCAGCCAGCCCACGGCCCCGCCCCCGCCGCCGCTGCTGGTCCACAGCGTCTGATTGGCATCCTCGGCGAACTGCAGGTGGTGCGTAGCGAAACAGGTGCCGATGAGCGAGACCTCTTTCGTTTTCGGATCGTATACCGCCAGGTGGCGGCTGCTCCTATCGAGCGGGAACAGCTTCGCCGACGGATGGCTCGATCCTTCTTTGCAGAACGCCGGGTTGTCCTCATTCCGGATTCGCGAGGTGAACCACACGCGCCCCTTCTCATCGAACATCGGGTTGTGGACGTTCGTCTTGCTATCCCAGATTGCCTCGTCTCCCCAGTAAGCCGAAGGCTGCAGCACCTTGCCCGACACCATCGTCGTGTCCGGCGTGCGCACCGGCAGCGGCACCTTGCCCGTGGTGAAGTGCACCGGATCGAGCATTGGCAGGTAATCCGTGCTCAACTCCGGCGCGCCGTAGAGCGCACCGTTGGCATTGACCGTGGGATTGCGCTTGTCGGTCGAGATCTCATCGTGCAGATACGCTTTGGGATCGGCCCAGTCCCACTCGGTGATGACCACGTTTCGCTCGACACCCTGCGGCCGCGGCGGCGCCGGTGGGACCTCGCCCTTGGCGATCCGGTCGGTCCAATCCGCGAACATCGCGAGCGCCCGCTCCTTCCCAAGCTGGGTGATCCCGCCGACCATATTGCCGCCCGCCTGTCCGGACTGTATCCGCCGGTCCCACGCCAGCACCGAGGAATCGAACGTGCCCAGGTTCTTCGGGATCTCCCGCGTTGCCTTGGTCCCCAGTTGATGGCACGACCAGCAGCTATCGGTCTTCATCAGCCGCAGCCACTGGGCCTGGCTCTTCATGCTCTCGGAAATGCCGTTGCCTTTGGGCCCCGTACCGGGGAACTCGCTCTTCTCCGGCACTTTGACCAGGGAATACCAATAGTTGGCCGGATAGTATTGCGCCGCCGCCCGCGCATCCGGCGCCACCACCGCCTTCAGGTTCACGATCTGGCCCGGCGTCGCCTGCACCTTGGCCGAATCCACGAGGCCGTACCCGCGCGTCCACACCGTGTAGTTCGCCTTCGGGAGGTCGGGCACCACGTACCGCCCCCGGTCGTCGGTCACGACAATCTTGGCGAACTTGGTGGGGAGATCGGTCGTCTCCGCGATCACCCACGCCCCCGCTTCCGGCCCTTTGGCGCTCGTGACCACCCCGCCAATGTCGTCGCTATCGATGCGGACCGCCGCGCCCCCGGCTTGTTGCGCGCCCACCCGCGCCACCGAGGCGCCCAAGAACACAGCGAGCCCCATTGCCGCCGTGCCGAGATACAGATTTCTTGTCGTCCTCATGTCTCCCCTCCCGTCGTCCACTCAGGTCCGGTCGAACCTTTGGCCGTCGCCTGCCAGCCGCCCGGATTGGGCTAGGCGACCTCGCCAACCGTGGCGAGGCGTTGGTTCACGACCCGCCAGAACGTTCGTATGGCCTTGGGCTTTTCGTCAAAAAAGTCCTCGAAAAATCCAGTCTCGTTGAGCGGGGCCGGATAGGCGTACCGCTCACCATCGTCACCGTAGTCAGTGAGCCAATCGCCGGGTTCGCGAGCGTCTAGCACTTTGAATAGGCCGGCAGAATAGAGGTAGGGTCGACCCGCATCGTTAAGAATCCGATATTCGTCGCCTTCGATTCCTATGACGACATACGGCTGCCCGGGCGTCAAATCTCGATACCGTGCATTCCTGCGTTGCAGTTTGACGATCATCGCTGGCGGACTTGTTTCCGCTTTAGTTCGACTTTGCCGTTCCCGGGATGCTCGTACCAATGATACTCGAAGTGCGGGCCCGCGATCTCGAAGGACGCACTGCTCTTTTTCACCCACTTCGACGCTTTCCCCCCGTAGCGGGCACCAGACGTCGGACGTCCCGAATGCGCTGGCCTTTGGCTATAACTCGGGCTTGCGCGAGGATCCGGCGGCTCAGCGTGGGAATGATTGCACCAGCCTTCAGTCCCGTGGGAAAGCTCCAAGAATCTTATCAGGCTGGACTCTCGACCGGAACTCATTTCCACTTCCCTGGGGCCGTGTTTAGGGTCCCGATCTGCGCCAGAGCAGTAGTTGTCGATCATGCTATAGTCAAGTCCGTAGGAGCACTTTGTCGCCGCTCTGATCCCGCCTACCTCAGGATTGCCAATGCCAGCGACCATCCGCGAGAAAGAGACAGTACTCGAAGCCGCCAGGCTTCTGGTCAGTATGGGCGCGTCTGAGGTTTTCGTCTTTGGTTCTGCAACCACCGGCGAGCTGCGGCCGGGCTCCGACGTAGATATGGCAGCATCGGGGCTGCCAGCCCGGGTCTATTTTTCCGCCGTGAGCAAGGCCTCCGATATCGTCGGGCGGCCAGTTGATCTGGTCGACCTCGATGACGACACGCCGCTCGTCAGGTACTTACGCGCCAGTGGAGGGCTGGTCCGTGTCGCGTGATCTTGCGACCAAGATCCAACTCGGACTCGAAGAACTCGCCACAGTTCGCCAACAAGTTTCACCGTTGATTGCGAAGCCTTCCGGATACGAGGCGGGGGATATCGAGAACGCCGCAGCCTCGGCTATGCTTCACTCCTTCTATACCGAAATCGAGAAGGTTTTGAAGCTGATCGCCCGCGAGTGGGACGGCCATATTCCGGCTTCGGAGGCGTGGCATAAGGAACTGTTGAACCAAATGGCTGTCCCCACCAATGCGCGCCCGGCCGTGATCAGTTTGGACCTCGTGGAGGTCTTGAGTGAGTTTCTCGCGTTTCGGCACCTATTTAGAGGAGCATCCATCGCGCTGATGCGCTGGAACAAAATCTTTCCGCTCCTCAGCAAAGTGGACCCGACGTACCGCCAAGTCACGCGGGAACTCGCATCCTTCACCGAATTCCTTCAGTCTCGAAGCCAGCTCGGCTAAACGAGAATCGCCCCGGACGCCCCAGACCAGAGCTCGTAATTGACTTAGAATAAGCCCATGCGTTTCGCCCGTGCAGTTTCTCTATTGCTGCTGTGCGCAGCCCTCCCGTCCCTCGCCCAGCAGCCCGCCCCCTACGTCGCCACCTGGGAATCCCTCCGCGACCACAAGGTCCCCCAATGGTTTCAGGACGCGAAGCTCGGCATCTTCATTCACTGGGGACTCTACTCGGTCCCCGCCTGGGCGCCTCCCACCGGCGAGCTCGGCCAGGTCGACTGGAACGTCTGGTTCCACCGCAACCCCTACGCCGAGTGGTACCTCAACAGCATGCGCCTCAAAGACAGCCCCACTTGGGACCATCACGTCAAGACGTACGGCGCCAGCTTCGACTACTACCAATTCGCCGCCGAGTTCAACCGCGAGAACCAGAAGTGGAACCCCCAGCAGTGGGCGCAGCTCTTCCGCGACATCGGCGCGCGCTACGTCGTCCTCACCAGCAAGCATCACGACGGCTTCACCCTGTGGCCGAGCGAGGTGCCCAATCCCAAGCGTCCCGGCCAGCGCCTCACCGCCGAGCGTGACCTGGTCGGCGACCTCACCCGGGCCGTCCGCGCCGAGGGACTCCGGATGGGCCTCTACTACTCCGGCGGCCTCGACTGGACCTTCGAGCCGAACCCCATCGCCCTCCGCCCCGAGGTCCGCAGCACCGTGCCCCAGACCGCCGAATACGCCGCCTACACCGACGCCCACTGGCGCGAGCTGATCGACCGTTACCGCCCGTCGCTCATGTGGAACGACATCAGCTATCCGCGCACCGGCCGCATCCTCGATCTCTTCGCCCATTACTACAACACCGTCCCCGAGGGCGTCATCAACAACCGCTTCGGACTCCCCTGGGCCGACTTCACCACCCCCGAATACTCCCGCTACGACCACATCACCGAGGACAAGTGGGAAACCTGCCGCGGCCTCGGCTTCAGCTTCGGCTACAACCGCGTCGAAGGACCCGAGCACGTCATCGCCTCCGACAAGCTCATCGAGCTGCTCGTCGACATCGTGAGCAAGAACGGCAACTTGCTCCTCAATATCGGACCCGCCCCCGACGGGACCATCTCCGCCATCCAGCTCGACCGTCTCCACGCGCTTGGGCAGTGGCTAAAAGTAAACGGCGAGGGCATCTTCGGCTCCCGTCCGTGGGTGCGCTTCAGCGCCCGCACCTCCGACGGTGTGGACGTCCGCTTCACCCGCAAAGGCGACGCCGTCTACGCCTTCTTCTTCGGACGCCCTAAGGAAATCGTGATTCCGAATATCTCGGCCGACTCGGGAACCCGCATCGAGCTGGTCGGCGCGCCCGGCCCGCTCAAGTGGACCCAGAAAGGCCGCGATGTCGTAGTGATAGGCGCCCGCCCCGCCGGTCCCTACGCCTTCGCGTTGAAGATCGCCACGCTGCCCTACCAACTGGCCAAGGAGTAATCATGCGTCTCCTGCGATCACTCGCGCTTCTCGTCCTCGCCGCCTCGAGCCTCCCCGCCGATAACAAGCCCGAGCGCCTCGAGTGGTTCCGCGACCAGGGCTTCGGCCTCTTCATCCACTGGAGCTTCGACGTCTCGCTCGGCTCCGACATCAGCCACACCCTGGTCGGCGCCTCCCCCGACTACGTGAAGCGCTTCTACGAGACCCTCCCCGGCCAGTTCAACCCCAAGAAATTCGACCCCGAGGAGTGGGCCCGTCTCGCCAAGCTGGCCGGAATGAAGTACGTGGTCTTCACCGCCAAGCACCATTCCGGCTTCTGTATGTTCAATACCAAGACGACGTCCCTCAACGTGATGAACACGCCTTACGGCGCCGACATCACCGCGCGTATCATCGACGCCTTCCGCAAGCAGGGCCTGGCCGTGGGCCTCTACATCTCACCTGACGATTTCCATTGGTTCTCCCGCAACGGCCTGCCGATCGCCCGGCCTCCGGCTCCGCGCACCACCACCAAAGAGCTGCCGGCGCTGATGGAGTACGGCAAATCCCAAGTGCGCGAGCTGCTCACGAATTACGGCAAGATCGACATGTTCTTCATCGATGGTCCCGCAGACGGCCTCCGCGAACAAGCCTGGGAAACGCAGCCCGACATCGTCGTCACCCGCGGGGCGATGGAAACGCCCGAGCAGCACATCCCCGGCATCCCCATGGACCAGGCCTGGGAGGCCTGCCTCACCATGGGCACCCAGTGGCCGCACAAGCCGCTTGACGAGCGCAAGTCCCCCGCCGAGCTGATTCACACCCTGATCGAGATCCGCGCCAAAGGCGGCAACCTGCTGCTCAACATCGGCCCCCGCCCCGATGGCGCGCTCGACCTCGAAGAGGAAGCGCGCCTGCGCGTCCTGGCGCTTTGGAATTTCGTCAACCAGGAGTCGATCGAAGGAGTCCGCCCGTGGGTAATTACTAACGAGCAGGACATCTGGTTCACCAAAAAGAAAAACGAGCCGACTGTTTACGCTTTCCTCACCCACGCTCAGTCGAAATTCGGCGACCAGAAAACGGTCACGCTGCGCTCGGTGCGCTCGACGGCCCGCACCCGCGTCGACGTGCTCGGCCAGAGCGGCGAGATCCTCGAGTACCGTCCCGACATCGTTCCGAAGACCACCTGGAAGCAGGACGCCGAGGGTCTCCACATCAGCTTCACGCAGGCCCAGCGACTCTACACCGACCGCCGCTGGCCGTATCCCGTGGTCCTCAAGATCACCAACAGCGAGCCGGCGCTCTCGCCCCCGCAGGTGGCGGTAACCGGCTCCCGCTGGGACGCCGCCGCCAACATCTGGGTCCTCGAAGGCCGCCTCGACCGCCTCGGCGACGCGCCGGGCGTCGAGGTCGGTTTCCAGTACCGCCCCCGCAATGGTCTTACTGATATGTACGAGAAGACGGAACCCTGGCGCGACCTCCCCCTCCAGCGCCAGACCCGCGCCGGGAGCTTTTCCGCGCGCCTCCCCAATATCCGCCGCGACCAGGACTACGAATTCCGCGCGCTAGTCAAACACCCCCTGCTTACCATGTACTCTGCCGAGCAGCCCCTCGACCCCGCGAAGGCGGTCCGCCTGCACTAACGGCTTGTCGCAATGAATTCGTTAGCATCGCGAAACCGCTTGCTACGCGCGCGGCCCAGAAAGGCGGTACCGAGATGGAATGAGAAGGCCGGTCCCCGGCGGGATGCGTTAAGCTCCCCATGGTTACGCCCTCGAAGTGCAAAAGGAGACCGGCATGAAAAAGGGTAGCACTGGTCAGCAGAGTCCGAAACGGGCG
>JBGPDC010000078.1:0-23433 GCA_041482115.1 Terriglobia bacterium
ACCGACGAGTTCCGCGACGACGAGACCCGCCAACTGGTCAAACGGCACGGCAGCCCCGTCGACTGGCCCAATGTATTCTTTGACAAGACGCCCGAGCAGTCGAAGCACGCCGGTGCCTCGCGCGAGCCGGTCATCATACTTTCGGCGAGCGGCATGGTGGAAGGCGGCCGCGTGCTCCACCATCTCGCCCAGCGGCTCCCCGACCACCGCAACACCGTCATCTTCGTCGGCTTTCAGGCCCCTGGCACGCGAGGGCAGGCGCTGCTCTCCGGCGTCGAGGCGGTCAAGATCCACGGCGAGGAGATTCCGGTCCGGGCCCGCATCGAGTTCTTTGGGGACTTCAGCGATCACGCCGATTACGAAGAAATGTTCCACTGGCTCGCAGCCCTGCCCGCCGCGCCCAAGCAGATCTTCCTCGTCCACGGTGAGCCCGAGGCGGCTCAGGCCCTCGAAGAGCGCATCGAGAAGAAGCTTGGCTGGAAGGTGCACATCGCCGCCCACGACGAAAAATCCGTCCTGAGCTAGAAGCATGGCCGACACCGCGTACGACGTTCTCATCATAGGAAGTGGCCCCGGCGGGTACATCGCCGCCATTCGCGCCGCCGAGTGGGGGCTCAAGGTTGGCGTGGTCGAGCGGCATGCGCTCCTGGGCGGCGTCTGCCTGCATGTCGGCTGCATCCCCACCAAGGCGCTGCTCCACGCCGCCGACGTGTACGAGCTGTTCCGCCACCCGGAGGAATACGGCATCTCGTGCGACAACCTGCGGCTCGACTGGGCGCGCGTGCAGGAGCGCAAGAGCAAGATCGTCCTCAAGCACGCCAAGGGCGTCGAGCTGCTGTTTCGCAAGCACAAGATCGACACTATCCACGGCTACGGACGTCTGAAAGGTGGCGGCCGCGTGGAAATCCAGGGACCCGACGGTGTCCGCGAGTTGACGCCCAAGAACATCCTCCTCGCGACCGGCTCCGAGGCCCGCCTGCTGCCCGGCCTCGCCGCCGACCCCGCACGCATTTTGACCAATATCGAGATCCTGAACCTGCCGCAGGTCCCCAAGTCGCTGGCGATCATTGGCGCGGGTGCCGTCGGTGTGGAGTTCGCCTCCATCTACCGCCGTTTTGGCAGCGAGGTGACGGTCCTCGAAATGCTCCCGCGCCTGGTTCCTATCGAGGACGAAGACGTCTCGACGGAGCTGGGACGCGCCTTCCGCCGCCAGGGCATCGCGGTCCACACGGGCGCTCGCGTGGAAAAAGTCGAGACGCAGGCAGAAGGGGTGAAGCTCCAGTTCCTCGACTCCGACGGCAAGCCCCAGACGCTCGCGGCCGAGGCGCTTCTGGTTGCGGTGGGCCGCAAGCCCAACACCGACCAGCTCGGCCTCGAAAATACCGCCATCAAGACCGATCGTGGATTCATCCCGGTCGATCCTTACATGACCACCGCCGAGCCGGGCGTCTACGCCATCGGGGACATCGTGGCCGCGAGCCCCCAACTCGCGCACGTAGCCTCCATGGAAGGCATCGTCGCCGTCGGCCGCATCGCCGGAAAGAACGCCCGCCCGGTCAACTACCAGCGCATCCCCGGCTGCACCTACTGCGAGCCGCAGATCGGCAGCGTCGGACTCACCGAGGCCCAGGCCCGCGCCCGGGGCCATCAAGTTCGCGTTGGCAAATTCGGCTTCGGCGCCAACAGTAAGGCCTCGATTCTCGGTATGCACTTCGGGTTCGTCAAGGTCGTCGCCGACGAGCGCACGGGCGAAATCCTGGGCGGCCACATCATCGGACCCTCGGCCACCGAGCTGATCGCCGAGCTGGTCGCGGCCATGGAGTCCGAGGCCACCGTCGAGTCGATGATGGCGACCATCCACGCTCACCCCACGCTCTCCGAGGCCGTGTGGGAGGGTTTCAACGCGGTGTATGGTCTAACTCTCAATGCTTGAGTGCCACTGGCAGGATCTCGGACCCCTCGACTACGCAGCCGCTTTCGAGATGCAGCAGCAGCTCGCCGAGCGCCGCAAGCGTGGTGAGATCCCCGACCAGCTTCTGCTCCTCGAGCATCCTCACGTCATCACGTTGGGACGCCACGGCCGGCCGGAGCACCTGCTCGCCGGCGAGGAACACCTCCGACGCGCCGGGGTGAGCTTCCACCCGACCGACCGCGGCGGCGACATTACCTATCATGGCCCCGGACAACTGGTGGGCTACCCGATCCTCGACCTTCGCGAGTGGAAGCGCGACGTGACCGCCTACCTGCGCGCCCTCGAACAGGTCCTGATCGGCGCGCTCGGCGTCTTCGGCATCGCCGCCGGACGCGAGACCGGCCTCACCGGCGTCTGGGTCGCGACGCCCTCCGGTCCGGCCAAGATCGCCGCCCTCGGCGTGCACCTCAGCCGCTGGGTCACGAGCCACGGCTTCGCCCTCAATATCACGACGGACCTGTCATACTTTCAGTACATCGTTCCCTGCGGACTCCTGGGCAAGCCGGTGACGTCCATGGAGAAAATCCTGGGGACCGATCCCGGCCGCGACCGCGTCATCGCGGCAGTGGTTGAAAACTTCGGCCGCGTTTTTGCGCGCGAGATGACTTGCCAGGTTGAGGTGTTATGCCGGACGTAATCATGCCCCAGATGGGCGAAAGCATCGTAGAGGGCACCGTCACCAAGTGGTTCAAGAAGGTCGGCGATCGCGTGGAGCGCGATGAACCCCTCTTCGAGATCTCGACGGACAAGGTCGATACCGAGATCCCGGCGCCCGAAGCCGGCGTCCTCACCGAGATTTTGGTGGAAGAAGGCAAGACCGTGCAGGTGAATACCGTAGTGGCCCGCATCGGCGAAGGCGCCACGGCCGCCGCCGCGCCCCCTGCGTCCCCCAAGGCCGCGGCGCCACCCGTGCCCAAGCCTATCGCCTCGCCAGCGCCGGCCCCGACGCCCGCGCCCCGGGCCGCACCTGCGGCCCCGGCCGCCGTCGCCGACGACCTCCGCTCCTCGCCTCTCGTCCGCCGCCTCGCCCAGGAGCACAACATCGACCTGCGCCTCGTCAAGGGATCCGGCCAGGGCGGCCGCATCAGCAAGAAGGACATCGAAGACTACCTCGCCGCTCCCGGCGCTCCGGTTGCCACGCCGACCCCGGCTGCGGGTCCGGCTCCCGGCAGCGCACTACTCCCGCCAACTCCCTTCCCGCCCGCTCCCGCTGCGCTGTTCGGACGCTACGAGGTCGAAAAGCTCAGCGTCATGCGCCAGCGCATCGGCGAGCACATGGTGCTTACCAAGCGCGTCGCGCCCCACGTCTCGACCGTCCACCTCGTCGACTGCACCGTCGTCGCCCGCCTGCGCGACCGCGTCAAGGGCCAGTTCGAGGCGCAGAACGGCGTGAAGCTCACCTTCCTGCCGTTCTTCCTGCGCGCTGCTTGCTCCGCGCTCAAGGCTTTCCCGAACGTCAACGCCTCGCTCGACGGCACGAACGTCGTCCGGCACCACGACATCAACCTCGGTATCGCCGTGGCCGTCGAGGGCGGCCTACTCGTCCCGGTCATTAAGAACGCCGACGAGAAGAACTTTCTCGGTCTCCAGAAAGCCGTCGCCGACCTCGCCGATCGCGCCCGCCACAAGCAGCTCAAGCCGGACGAGGTTCAGGGCGGCACCTTATCCGTTTCCAACTACGGGAGCTTTGGCAGCCTTTTCGCGACTCCGGCCATCAACCAGCCGCAGTCGGCGATTCTCGGCCTCGGCGCTATCCACAAGGCCCCCGCCGTCATCGACGACGCCATCGCCATCCGCTCCGTCGCCTACCTGACGCTCACCTTCGACCACCGCCTTCTCGACGGGGCCATCGCCGACCAGTTCATGACCGAATTGAAGCGAGTCATTGAAGGCTGGGGTGAAGAAATTCTCTGAAATAGGGCCTAATCGGACGTCAAACTGAGGTTCCAGACCCCCTTCTGCCGATCAAAAGGAGGTTGCTATGCGACCCCTTCCGTGTATAATGATGGGCAGTTGGTTTTAGTACTATTATGTCCACTTTACTATGGGTAGTACTCCCCGTGCTGATCGCGCTCGGTTCCTCGCTGATGGCTGTCTACATCATGCAGCAGCGCATGGAAGTCCAGTTGGCCCGCGAACGGCAGTCCCTGGCCGAAGCTCGGGCTTCGATTGAAGCCCAGAAGACGACGCTAGAGGAGCTGCACCGGCTGCGCGGAGAAGAGGTCCGCCGCCAGGCCCTGGACACCTTTCTGGCCGAGCTGCGCACCGAAGAGCGCCACTTCATCCGGGAGCAGAAGATGCTCTTCGCCTCCCGCAAGTCGCTGGTTTTGCAGGAGCGCATCTACTTCCGCAACATCCCGCTCAGCAACTGGGTCGAGCATGAAGTCTCGCTGGAGGAAGGCGCCGATGTGGAGTCGCTGGCTAAGACCGTCGCCGTGTTCTCACCGGACATGCTCCTCGGCGCGGTGGGCGGCAACAGCCATAGCGCCGAACGCAGCCCGCGCAAGCTACGACTCCTAAAGTAATCAGGTCACCTCGACCCTCCCGGTATAATGGAGTTGGGTCTAACCGCGGAGGGACCATGTTCTTCGACCCCATCTACCTCGTCTTCATCATCCCTGGGCTGGTGCTCTCCCTCTGGGCGAGCTGGCGCACAAAGTCGGCGTTCAACAAGTATTCCCAGGTCCCGGCCCGTTGCGGTCTGACGGGCGCCCAAGCGGCCGAAGAGATGTTGCGCCGCGCCGGGATTCCGGGAGTGACCATCCGGCAGACGGACGGTTTTCTCTCCGACCACTACAACCCCCTCGACAAGAGCCTCAATCTCTCGGAATCCGTCTACAGCTCCAACTCCATTGCCGCGATCGGGGTGGCGACCCACGAGGCCGGCCACGCCATCCAGCACGCCCGCAACTATGCTCCGCTGTGGCTGCGCTCGGTGCTGGTCCCGACGGCCAGCATCGGTTCGACCGTCGGTTACCTGGTGATGACCTTCGGGCTGTTCCTGGCCTCCACCAAGATGGTTTTGTTCGGCGCCATTCTGTTCTCCGTGGTCCTGCTGTTCCAGATCGTCACGCTGCCGGTGGAATTCAACGCCACCGCGCGCGCCAAGAAACTGATTGTGGATTACGGTATCGTGACGCCCTACGAGCGCGAGGGTGTGGATAGCGTGCTCGACGCGGCGGCGCTCACCTACGTTGCCGCGGCCGTCAGCACCTTGCTGACACTGCTCTACTTCTTGTTCCGCTCGGGTCTGCTCGGCGGCCGGCGGGACGATTAGGCGCGTCCGGCGTGCGTCCCGATGGCCGACAGATTCCTCCACACGGAGCGGAAGGTTTCCTCGGCCCCATACAGGAACAGGCCCAGAAAATCCTCGTTGCCCGAGAGCTTCACCGACCGCACCAGGAAGGCTTCCCCGTCTTCCGCCACCAGCCCCGCGCCGCCGGTGGTGCTCTCTTTCAGCTTCCAGGTGTCGACGCCAAAGCCGTTGACGATCGTCAGGATCTGCGCCTCAGTCACCCGCACCGAAATGTCCAGAAACGCCGTCTGCGGCAGGAAGATCTCGAGCGGGACGCCGCTCCGCGGTTCCGGCTTGGCCGGCCGTCCGTCCTCTTCGAGGTAGCGAATGAGCTCGAAGCGCCTGGCACCCGGACGCTCCCCCCGCCCCCGCTCCACCAGCTTGAAAATGTAGTAGCCGCGCGGCTTCGCGGCCCGCACCGCCCAGCCGATCGCCTTGCGGTCGATCCGCGCCGTGAAGGACATCTCGTAGTCCTTCAGGCCGATGCTCCGAGTGTTCCAGGCCATCCCGTGCACGAGCACCGCCCCGGAGTCCGTTGCCGTCACGGCTTTCGCATCCATCCACTCGGTGGGCCCGTCGGCCATTTGATCCTGAAACGAAAAGGCTGCCCGGTCATGGAAGGGTTTGCCGGCCACCGAGGCGGCGCTGGCCACTGCCGTCCGTACCGGCTCGAACGCCACGATTGCCGCCACCGCCGCTGCGGTGACCAGCCCCCAACGCACCAGCGGCTGCCGGAAGGGCGTCACCACCAGGCGGGTCACGAAATCCGCCAGGCGCAACACCGGCCGGATCACCCACCACACTGGATTCGGCCGGTAGACGGCCGCCCGGGCCGGGCTCGTGGGCGGGAGGGGGGGCAGCGCGGCCCGCAACGGCTCTTCGCGTACCTCCGCCGCGGTGGGGAAGCTTATTTCCAACTGCGCCGCTTCACTTGCAGGAGGCGCGCTCTTGCTCGCCGACGCCCAGTGGGGCCTCGGCAAATCCAAGGGACCTGGTACTTCAGGAGGCAATGGCATATATTCACCCGGCTTTGACACTGACAGCGTGATCGACCTGCGACCCGCTGTGGAAAGGTCCGCGGCGGGCGCCGGTTCCACGGCTTGAGCGGCCAATAACCCCAACGGGCGGAATACCTCGGAGATGCCCGAGCTTCGCAGGGAAAGAGGCTCCGGTGCGAGCTCCGGCAACGGCTGGCATGCTGCTTCCGAAGGTCCTTCCCCAGCCGGGAGCAGCGTCCTAGGTTCTTCTAAAGGCCATGATTCCAACCGCTTGGGGCCGTCCAGCCAGCGGACTAACGCCCTTAGCGCCAGGCCACCAACTAATAGACCTGCAAGAATCCGCCCACGCCGGAGGACACCGTTTTCCATCGCGCCAGGGTCAAGCGACCGATGGCATTTTAGTACTAGAAGTACTACAAAGTAAATGGTACCTCAGTTGGGTGGGTTGTAAAGAAATAACTGGAGGCCAATGTGACCGAGCCCGGCCGGCGGTGCGGCAGGGCTCGGGGCGATGGGTGCTTTGACTAGAAAACCAGCTTCAGACTGAACTGCAGTTCCCGCATGTCGATCCCGGAGCGCGTACTGGAGATCGTTCCGAAAGCGCCCGAACCTACGACCGGCACCCCGGTGACAGCGTCCACGCGATTGCTCCCCAGCGAAAGATTCGGATCTCCGAAATTCGGATGGTTCATGAAGTTGAAGACCTCGAACCGGAACTGGAGATATCTCTTCTCGCTGAAGTTGAAGTTTTTCAGCGTGGAGAAGTCCCAGTCGAAGACCCCCGGACCCTGGGCCACGTTGCGGCCCGCGGTGCCATAAGTGTTCACTGGCTGCAGTGAGAAAGCGCCGATATTGAACCATTGGCCCGTACTGGGGTTGTCGAGCTTCGCGCTGGCCCCGGTAGCGTTGGTACGGTCGTATCCGGTGCTGGTCTGGGAACGGTCCGAGCCCGGCGTCACGTTCAGCGGGAAGCCCGTTGCGAGGGTAAGAATCGAATTCATCTGCCAGCCGCCGATAACCTTGCTCGCGAGACCTTGGTTGAGGTACTTGCGGCCCTTTCCGACAGGCAGATCGTAAACCACCGAAGTCACGAAGCGGTGGCGCTGGTCGAAGACCGACCGGCCCCGCTCGTTGCGCAGATCGTAGGAGTTTTGTGGGTATAGCGCATCCGAGCCCAAGGTGCGGACCCCACTCCCGTTATCGATCGATTTCGCAAACGTGTAGCCCGAGAGGACCGTCAGACCGTTCGCGTAGCGCCGCGTGACCTTAACGGACAGCGAATGATAGTTGGAAGCCCCGCCATTAATTACCCCTTGGATCAGACCGAACTCGGGGAATGGCCAGCGCTGCGCCAGCGGCGCGGAGCCGAGCACGGGCTGGTTGGCCAAGTAACTGAAGCGCTGGAGCCGGTGACCCTGGCTGCCGAGATAACCCGCCTCGAGGGCCATCGAATTAGTGAGCTGCCGTTGGATATTCAGCTCGTACTGCTCGACGTAAGACGTCTTGCGGTCATAGTTGTGGACCAGCGCCAGGGGTTGGTTGATACAGACCAGGGGCGCTATGTTGCCGCAGGGGCTAGTCCCAGCGGCGCCGATCGGATTTGACCAGGTCAGCTCGTGCGTGCTCTGGGTAACGGTAAAGCGGCCTACAAAATTCCGGCCCATGTCAAACACCGAGTTGCCGATATCCTGGGCAAAGAAAATGCCAGCGCCGAGGCGCAACGTCCACTTTGGGCTGGGACTCCAGGCGATGCCGAGACGCGGCGCGAAGTTCCTATAGTCCGATTGCACCAGCCGGTCTCCCATCCGCCCATCGCGTGCGATGGCGATGGCCGGGTTGAACCGGATCGGCATCTTTTCATAGAAATCGCCGCTGCCTTCCCGCACGAACACCGGATGCAGCTTCGGGTCGGCGACGTTGGCCACCGCCACGTTTAAGGGGACCTGTACGTTCATAAGGCTCGTCCCCTTGTCGGTCCACGGTGGAACGTATTCGTACCGCAGCCCCACATTGACGGTCAGGTTCGAACGAACCTTCCAGGAGTC
Source organism: Terriglobia bacterium (assembly GCA_041482115.1). GTDB lineage: Bacteria > Acidobacteriota > Terriglobia > Bryobacterales > JACQDG01 > JBGPDC01. Next base: position 8,311 of record JBGPDC010000078.1, read on the forward strand.
GGTGATGTAGTAAGCCTGGCTGGTGGCGCGGAGTTGCGTGTTAGCCAGGCCGGCCGCGTCCGAGTTGTTTTGCATGTAGCCGAGCATGTAATCGGCAAATCCATAGCCGGTGGCCTGATTTTGGAAGCCGGGCGAGCTGCGGGGAAACTGGTTGCCGAGCTGGCTATAGCGGTCGCGGCGGATATCGGCGCCGAACTTCACCGCGTGGGTGCCATGCGTCCAGGACATGTTGTCGGTGAACTGGAAAGTGTAGTTGTAGTTAAGGTAGGGGGAATTGGAGTCGTCCCCAAAGCCGCTGAAACCGAGGATGCCGACGGCCGGCGTGCCCCAGGCGATCGGCGGCGGGTCAGGCACGGCGATGCCGAGTTCTTTAATCGGGTCCCGGACGTTATTGAGTTCGCCCCCGATGTCGTTGAAAAAGTGGTTGAAGCCGAAGCGGAATTCGTTCACCAGGGTGGGTTTGAGAATGCGCGTATTGTCCAGCAGCGCCTGGTGGACCGTGGTGGCAGTGAAAAAGCCGTTGAGCTTGAGCTTCGGGTTGACGATGTACTCGTCGGCCCAGCCAAACCGGGCAAACCAGTTGGACTTGGCGTTCTCCACCAAGTCGACACGGGCGTTGAACTGATCCTTGTTGGTGATGTTGTTCTGGAGCGCCAGGTAGTTCCGCACCAAGGCCGAACCCGTTTGGTTGGGGGCCGGATAAAATTCCAGCATCTTGATCGAAATCGGATCCAAGCGCTGGGCGGGGAGGAGGTTGTTGTTAAAGGGCTGGTTGTTGTTTGTGAAATCCCTGATGATGGTGCCAGGCAGAATCTCCGAGAAGTTCCCACCCCGCATGGCGACAGAAGGCACGTTGTAGACGCCTTGGCCCTGGTTGTGCAGCCGGAAGCCCTCGAAGTTCGCCATGAAGAAAAGCCGGTTCTTGCCGTCGTATAGCTTCGGGATCTGGACCGGGCCGCCCAGCGTAAAGCCGTACTGATTCCACTTGAAAGGCGCCGAAACGGGAACGGCCGTGGTAAAGCCAAACGGCCGCGCGTCGAGTGCGTTGTTGCGGAGGAACTCAAACACTGTGCCGTGATACTCGTTGGTGCCGCTCTTGGTGGAGACGTTGACCTGGCCCACCTCGCGGCCGAACTCGGCCGAGTAAACGCCGGTCTGGACCTTGAACTCTTGCAGGGCGTCGATGGAAGGCAGGAACAGGTAAGTGTTGAAGTTCACTTCCGTGTTCGTCATGCCGTCGAGGGTGAAATAGTTCCACTCGCGGCGGTTGCCGGAAATGGAGATTTGCTGCGTGGCGCGGTCGCCCCCCAGGCGCGTGCTGGACTGGCCGCCGTTGCCGAAGCCGGTGGCCACATTCGGGCTGAGCGCCACCAACTGCAGAAAGTTGCGGCCATTCAGCGGCAGATCGACGATGCGCTGGTTCTCGATGACCGTGCCGACGCTGGCGTCTTCGGTGTTGAGCAGCGGAGCGCCGGTCGTGACCTCCACCACTTGAGCTACGGCGCCGACCTGGAGCTGGAAGTCCAGGCGGGCGACTTGGTCGACCTGCAACTCAATACCGCTGCGGATAGAGGTCTGAAACCCCTGCATCTCCACTTTGACGCTGTATCCGCCGGGCAGCAAGTTGGGGAAAGTGTAGAGGCCCGAGTTGTTGGTGTTTTCGGTGCGGGTGAAACTGGTTTGCGGATTGGTGACCGTCACCGGGGCGCCGACCAGCACCCCGCCACTAGAGTCGGTCACTAAACCTGTAATTTGGCCAAACGTTTGGCCGAATGAAGGCAGGGCTACTCCGAGCCCTACGGCCAGAACGAAGATCCCACCGAGTCTTCTGCACATGGACGCTTACCCCCGTTTTTGAAGTCTCTTGAAGCTGGTTTGAAGACGGCCCGACCGGGGCGATGAATGATAAGAAGTGGATATTGACCGGAGCGACGTTCGGCCTTATTTCTGAAGGCCGGCGGTGTACTCGAAATGCCGCTACGCGGAGACCCTGTCCTGAAACTAGGATTTCCATCTGCTACCCCTGCGGCCCACAGTATACAACGACCGGCTCCGGCCGCGACCAGATCTTTTCCGCGACTGTTTCCCCTTGTTAACTTATTAGAATGTCAAAGAGACCGATTTCGTCTGATCGGCGGGCCGGACGCGGTGAAGTTGCGGTGAGGTGGCAGCGTATGCCCGAGCCAGGCCTCTGTTGTCGAGTGTCGTCCCAACGGAAGTCGGGCAGACGCTACCGGAACCGAATCAGCCCCCATAGCAGGAGCACGTGGCAACTCCACATGACTACGGCATAGGGAAGCTGAAACCGGATCACTCCATAGGGGCTGCGCATGTTGAGCAACGCCACCGGGACCACGTTGAAGTTCGCCGCCATGATCGTCACCAGCGTTCCACTCGCTCCGGCCGTCAGGGTGAAGATGCCCGCCAGCGCCGCGTCCACCCGGAACGGCTTCACAAGCAGCGGCACCAGCACCCCTGACGCGATCACCGGAAAAGCCGCAAACGAGTTTCCCGTCACGATGGTGAACAGCGCCATACCGAGACAGTTCGCCATCACCAGCAGGAACAGACTGTTGTCCGGAACCGCATAGCGGATGCCGGAAGCAATTAAGTCGCCCACCTTCGCCGCCGCAAACACCACGCCCAGCGACGCGAGCAACTGCGGCAGGATGTTCACCGCGCCCATGGCTTCATTGAGCCGGTGCCCTTCCCGCATCATGACCGCCATGGTGCTCCGCGTCAGCGCCAGGCCCGCCGCCATCGCCAGGACGGCGCCCAAGCCGAGTCCGATCAACGCCCCGCGGACTGCATCGAGCTGCAGCCACCGGAAGACCAGGGCAGTTCCGAACGTCACCACAGGGATCAGGAGAACCGGCAGGAAGATCCGGTCGCCCAATTTCCCCGGCTTCCCTCCGCTTTCCAGCGGCCCGCCGCCGACCCAGCCCGCACCATCCATCGCTGCCATCGCCAGCACCAGCAGTCCTGTGACCCAATGCGGCAGAAGACTGCCGAACACAAAAATTCCACCCAGAACAAACCAGAAGCATGCGCTCCCCAGCCGATGCCGCTGGCCGGTCTCGCGAAACGAAAGCCACGCAAAACCCCACAGCACCAACCCCGTCAGCCCAAACACCAACTCGAGGCCGTTCACTTGGCTCCTTTGCGCCGCAACTGCCGGTCGAGCCACAGGAACTGCACGGCTCCCAGAATCACCGACAACGCGGTGACGGGAATCGCATAGAACACCAGCTTCCAAACCGAGACTTGGCAGCCCAGCCCGGTGAGCACCCCGTAAACCAGCAGCACCCCCGGCAGCACCGGAGAGAGATTCTGTCCATAGAAATTGCCGTAGTTCTCACTGGCGCTATCGGCTGCCTTGATCTGCTCCAGCTCTGCGGCGGAGGCCGCACGCAAGGAGCCGGCCGACATCGGAAAGATCAGCGGCCGCACAAAGATCGGATGCCCGTTCAGGCGGATTCCCAGGATCCCGTGCAGCACCCGAAAGAGCTGATAGACAATCAGCAGCCGCCCGACCGTCGCGGCCCGAAAGCGCCGGATCAACTGGGCCGACTGGTCCTGCAACCCGTAGCGCTCCGCCAGCCCAATGGCGGGCAGCGTAATCAGAAACAGCGTTATCAGCCGGTTGTCGGCAAAGCCGCGCCCGAGCATATCGATAACGCCTTCCTGTCCCGCCCGCGAAAAGAGCGGCAACCCCGCCACCAGCCCCGTCACTACTGCTGCAATCACAACTACCAGCGTTGTGCGCAGCTTCAACGCCAGCCCCGCCACGATGATCACAACCCCGATGAGCTTAGTCCATTCCGGCATCGTTTCCGCCTGATCGCCGGGTGTCACCGCCCGCTGGGGTTCATGCGGATCTCGCAGGGCTGGGCGGCCGCCCCGTCCCGCGACCGGTCGTCGCCGGTCTCGGTGCGCAGCCGGTCCAGTTCCTTCTGCATCTGGGGCAACTGGTCTTGGTAGCGCGGATCGCCGGCCAGGTTGTGCATCTCATCCGGGTCGCTCTGGAGGTCGAACAGCTCGTACCCTTCCGGCTTCTCCCAGTAGTGGATGTACTTCCAGCGGCTCGTCCGCACCCCGCGGCACTTCCCGGCGCAGTGGACTGCCGGATACTCCTCGTATTCATAAAGCCACGAATCGCGCCAGCCGCTCCCCCGGCCTTCGAGCAGCGGTTTCCAACTGCGCGAGTGACCCTTCGTCTCCGAGGGCGCCGCGACCCCGGCATAGTCGAGCACCGTCGGCGCGACATCATTGTTGAGCACCATGTGGGTCGCGTCCACCTGGCCGGGCTTGATCCCCGCGGGGTAGCGCACCAGCATCGGCACCCGGATCGACGGCTCGTACATCAGCCGCTTGTCGAACATCCCGTGCTCGCCCATGAAGAAGCCGTTGTCGCCGGTGTAGATGATGAGCGTGTTCTCGGCGAGCCGCTCGTCGTCGAGGTAGTCGAGCACGCGGCCGAGGTTCTCGTCCACGCCCAGCAGCACCCGGTAGTAGTTCTTCACGAAGGCCTGGAAGTTGAGCCGCTTGCGTTCGCTGCGCGGCAGCGTCGCTGCCACCCCGCGCGAGGCGAAGTCCGGCATGTCGGCGATCTGCAGGTCCGATTTCGCGATCGCCGCCGGACGCCCGCTCAGGTCCTCGTTGAAATTGCCGGGCTCGGGAATCGTGACGTGCTCGTAGCGCTGCTCAAAGCGCGCCGCCGGGATCCAGGGCCGGTGCGGGGCTTTGAAATGCAGCAACAGGCAGAACGGTTTCTCGCGGGGACGGTACCGCAGCGCCTCGAGCGCCTGGTCGGTGACTACGTCCTCGCAGTGGCCGCGAAACCGCACCCGCACGCCGTTGGCGATCATCTCCGGGTCGGGATACTCGCCCTGGCCCGGCAGGATGCACCAATGGTCGAACCCGGTCGGCATCGAGCGGATATGCCACTTGCCCACCACCGCCGTGAAGTAGCCGGCGTCGTGCAGCAGTCCGGGGAAGGTCTTCTGCTGGGGCAGCAGCCCGCGCTGGTTGACGAAATCAGGACCGTCGCCGTTGGTGATCACCCCGTGGGCGTGCGTGTAGAGGCCCGTCAGGATGCAAGACCGGCTGGGCGCGCACAGCGAGTTGGTGACGAAGGCCTGCGTGAACCGCACCCCACCTGCGGCGAGGCGGTCCATGTTCGGCGTGCGCAGGATCTGGTTGCCGGCGCAGCTCATGGCGTCCCACCGCTGGTCGTCGGTCATGACGAACAGAATGTTCGGACGCCGCGCCTGCCCCCGGCTCACGAACGGCGCACCCAGCGCCGCGCCCGCCAGGGTCCCCAATGCTTTGCGCCGGTTCACGCTCCGCATTATAGTGGACCCGGCCCGTGCTGGAAACCGCTGCTTTTGCTATCCTCAAATGTTTCCTGAAGTTACCCCCCTAATCCTGGGAGCGGATTCAGCATGACCGACGGCACCCTCTCGATCACCGACAACCGCACCTCGAAGTCCTATAGTGTCCCCGTCGTGAAGGGCAACCTCCGGGCCATCGATCTGCGGCCCATCAAGGTCTCGGACGACGACTTCGGGATGATGAGTTACGACCCGGCCTTCACGAACACGGCTTCCTGCGAGAGCGCCATCACGTTCATCGACGGTGACAAAGGGATCCTGCGGTATCGCGGCTATCCGGTCGAGGTGCTGGCCGAGCACTGCGCCTACACGGAGGTGGCGTACTTGCTGTTGCACGGCGAGCTGCCCACCCAAGCCCAGCTCGACGCCTGGAACGCCGAGATTACCAACCGCACGATGATCCACGAGAACATCAAGAAGATTCTCGACGGCTTCCACTACGACGCCCACCCCATGGGCATGCTAATCAGCTCCCTCGCCGCCCTTTCCACGTTTTACAAAGACGCCAAGAACATCCACGACGCGGCCATCCGCCGCGTGCAGATCCTGCGGCTGATCGGCAAGATGCCGACCTTGGCCTCTTACGCCTACCGGCACAGCCAGGGCTTGCCGTACGTCTATCCGGACCCGGACCTCTCCTATACGGAGAACTTCATGAACATGCTCTGGAAGAAGACGGAGCTGCGCTACAAGTCGAGCCGGGTCCTGGCGCACGCCCTCGACGTGCTCTTCATTCTGCACGCCGACCACGAGCAGAACTGCTCGACCAGCGCCATGCGCAGCGTGGGCAGCGCGCACTCCGATCCTTACGTCACCACGACGGCGGCGGCCGCGGCGCTCTCCGGCCCGCTCCACGGCGGCGCCAACGAGGCCGTCCTGCGCATGCTCGACGAAATCGGTTCCAAGGACCACATCCCGGAATTCATCAAGCGCGTCAAGGCCGGTGACGGCAAGTTGATGGGCTTCGGGCATCGCGTCTACAAGAGCTACGATCCCCGGGCCGCGATCATCAAGCGCATCGCCGAAGAGGTCTTCGAGGTCACGGGGCGTAACAAGAAGATCGACATTGCGGTGGAGTTGGAACGCATCGCCCTGCAAGACGACTACTTCGTCAAGCGCAAGCTCTATCCGAACGTGGACTTCTATTCCGGCATCATTTACCAGGCGATGGGCTTCCAGCCGGAAATGTTCACGGTGCTGTTTGCGATTCCGCGCGTGGCCGGGTGGCTCGCGCACTGGGAAGAAATGCTGAACGACTCTGCCCAGAAAATCGCCCGCCCCCGCCAGGTCTACACCGGCCCCGGCGTCCGCTCGCTGGTCCCGATCGGACAGCGCGGCTGAGGCGGAGCGTGCCGGCGGAAGCCTGGCGATCGTATGATCCGATCGCCGCGACCTACGATCGCATCGCGGTCCCCGCCCTGTTCACCTTGCCGGCCAGAGATCTTGTCGTTGCCCTCGAACTGCCGGCTGGTGCCCGGGTCCTCGACATAGGCACCGGAACGGGCGTCGCAGCACGGCTCGCGATCGAGTTAGCGGCGCCGGCCAGTCTGGTCGTGGGCCTGGATCCTTCCTTGGCGATGCTGCGGTGTGCGCGGCAGAAGGGGCTGGCGCGGGTGGTGGCCGGGGGCGTGCCGGGTCTTCCGCACCCGGACGCTACCTTCCACCGGGTCTCGGCGAACTTTGTCCTCTCCCACTGCGCCTCCTACCAGGCGGCCTTGTCGGACATGGTTCGCGTGCTGCGGCCGGGGGGACGGCTCGGCGTCACGGCGTGGGGATCGAGCGTAGACGAATTCCGAAAACTATGGCAGGCCACCGCCGAGCGGTTCATCGACAAGGAACAACTTCGGCAAGCCGTCCGGCAGGCACTCCCGTGGGAGGAGTGGTTTTCGGAGCCATCGCACCTGCGCACCGCGCTCGAAGAGGCCGGCCTGGTCCACGTGCAGGTCGAGCGGCACGAATACCCGGTCACCATGACCATTTCTGACTTCTTGTCTTCGCGGGATATCTCGATTCAGGCCCGGGTGATGCGCCGGGATCTGGGGGCGGTCGTCTGGGAGCAATTTCGCGAGCGCGTGGGGAACGAATTCCACGCCCGTTTTCGTGACCCCTTGGAGTGCACGAGAGACGCGCATCTCGCCGTCGCAGACAAGCGCTAGACTTAGGCCGGCCGCCGCAGCCTGTGGCGAAAATAAGTCCTGCAAATTTGCAGGACTTTTCGGCTGAGCGGAATCAACGACTTCCCGAGGCGCGCGGTTAGGCCAGCTTCAGCCCGTAGGCCAGAAACGGGCGGAAGTCGCGGTCGCGGGTCAGCAGGCCCGCGTTATGTTCGATACAGCTTTGGGCGATGAGGGTATCGGCCAGCTTGGGGCGGTAGCGCCGGCGCAGCAGGCCGGCCCGCATCTTGCCAGCCCGCTGCCAAAACCCGCCGGTGATCTCCAACATCTCGAGGGCCAGCAGTTGACCCTCGACAGACGGTAGAAGTTCAGGATCGCTCAGCAGTTCGGCCAGGACGACGGGAACCATCGCGACAGCCTGCGCCACCAAGGCGGCATCGAGCAGGTCCACATCGCGGCCGTGCTCGCCGGAGAGGTACGCGATCCAGCAGTTGGTGTCGGCGCAGAGCAACTCAGTCTTCCCTCAGTTGATCCACGTTGATGGAGAACTTGACCTTGCCCCGCCACTGGCGCAAGGCCCGGAAAGCCTCGGCACGGGCAACGGCTTCTAGACCCTGCCGGATCGTGGGCGTTAGTCCCTGGCCGCTGGCCTGCGTGGCTCGCTTCACCAAGTCCCGCGGCAGCAGCACCGTGATTTTTTGGAGCGCTTCCTGTTTCATTACGGTATACTTTACCATATCTGATACCGTATTAACATACGGCAACACGGACTGCCGCCGTTGACCGTCGCTCTCCCCTCCGATTACCATGCTGCCATGCCAAAAAATACCGGCCGGCTGGCTGTCTTGGCTTTGCTGGCCTGCAGCGGCCTTGTGACGCTCATGCGCGGCGCGGGCGAGAACGATCCTTATCAGGTCGTCCACGGCTGGCCCACGCTGCCGGACGGGTTCTACTTCAGCCAGGTCTCGGGCGTCGGCGTGGATTCGCACAACCACGTCTTTGTCTTCCACCGCGGCGAGCGCCCGGTCATGATGTTCGACGGACCTACCGGCAAGCTGCTGTCCTCTTGGGGCGACGGGATGTTCGTCGGCACCCACGGCCTCACCGTCGACCACGAGAACAACATCTGGCTTACTGACTATCTCGGCCACCAGATTTTCAAGTTCACCCACGACGGAGAGCGGCTGATGGTGCTCGGCAAGAAGGGTGTTCCCGGCCAGGGGCCCGATCACTTCAACGGCCCCACCGACGTGGCGGTCGCGCCGAGCGGCGTCTTCTATGTTTCCGACGGTTACGGCAACAACCGGGTCGCGAAGTTTGCGCCGGACGGACGCCTGATCCTGGAATGGGGCAAGAAGGGAACCGGCCCCGGCGAGTTCCAACTGCCGCACGGCGTGGCGCTCGATGCGCAGGGGAGAGTCTACGTCGCCGACCGCACCAACGCCCGCGTGCAGATCTTCGATGGCGACGGGAAATTCCTGGCGGAGTGGAAGAGTCCGGAGCTGGGCCGGCCGTGGAAGATCGAGATCCGCGACGGCTACGCCTACGTGGTCGATGGCGGCGACGGGGGCCGTCCGTACCAGCCCCCGATGCGGAACTGGGCGGTGCGCCTCGATCTCACCGGCAAGATCCTCGACAAGTGGGGTTCCTTCGGCAGCTATGACGGGCAGTTCATCTGGGCGCACGACGTGGCCGTGGGACCGGACGGCGCCGTCTACGTGGCCGACGTCGACGTCGGCATGCGGGTCCAGAAGTTCCTGAGAAAAACCCGTTAGGCGCTGCGATTGCAACTGGCGCGAGATTCCGGCCGAGTCGCGGTCTTGACGGGCGGACGGCTGACGGCCTTAGCGAGCCCTCTCCGGTCCGCCGCCAGCAAGATGGTGGCGGCGTCCGCGTCGACGGGCGGGGAGAAGAAATGGCCCTGCCCGTATTCGCATTCGAGCCTGGTAAGCTGCGCCAATTGCTTCGCTGTTTCCACGCCCTCGGCGATCACGTCCAGGCCCAGATTATGAGCCAGGGCCACGATGGTGCGGACGATTTCCCAGTTCTCGCCTCCGGGCCCCATCCCGCTGACGAAGGAGCGGTCCACTTTGAGCGTATCCACGGGCAGGCGGTGCAGAGAGTTCAGTGACGAATAACCGGTGCCGAAATCATCGATGTGCAGCCGCACGTTTCGCGCCCTCAGCTGCACAAGCAAGGCGATGGCCGATTCGGCATTCTCCATGATCACGCTTTCGGTGATCTCGAGCCCCAAACTATTGCCGTCCAGGCCCGTCTCTTCGAGAATCTCGTCAATACGCTTGACGAGCTCCGGCTTCAGAAGCTGTTTGCCGGAGAGGTTCACGCTGATCGTTAAGGGCCAGGGGGCGGGGAACTGCTGCTGCCAGAGCTTGGTCTGACGACAAGCCTCGCTCAGCACCCACTGTCCGAGCTGGTTGATCAGGCCGGTTTCTTCCGCCATCGGGATAAATTCCGCCGGCTGAACCAGGCCCCGCTGCGGATGTTGCCAGCGCGCCAGAGCCTCGAAGCCGGTCAGTCTGCCGGTCTTGAGATCCACCACGGGCTGGTACTGAATCCGAAACTCCTGACACTCGGTAGCGCGCCGCAGGTCGCTATCCAGCCGCAGCAGAGCGACGGCGCGGGCGCGCATCTCTTCATCGAACACTTCGTAGCGTCCCCGGCCGCTCGCCTTGGCATGGCACATCGCGGTGTCGGCATCCCGCAAGAGGTCCTGCGGCCGCTCATACCGCCGGCTGCTCAGCGCGACTCCGATACTGGCCGCAATGAACAACTCCTGGCCGCCCAGATGGAAAGGCTGTGTCAATTCCCTTTGGATCCGGTCGACGAGGCCGGTGGCATCGTGGGCGCTGCGGAGGTCTTCCAGCAGCACCACGAACTCGTCTCCGCCGAGCCGGGCGATGGTGTCTTCCGGACGCAGGCCGGCCTTCAGCCTCTTGGCCACGGCAATTAAGAGTTGATCGCCGATCATGTGACCGAAACTGTCGTTGAGGAGCTTGAAGCGATCGAGATCGACGAACAGCACCGCAAACAAGTTCTGGCGGCGTAGAGCCCGCGCGGCCGCGTGCTCCAGCCGCTCCATGAACAGGGCCCGGTTGGGCAGCTCCGTCAGCGGGTCGTGAAAGGCGAGCTGTAGCAGCCGCTCCTCGGCCTGTTTACGCTGGGTAATATCAGTCCCCGAGCCAGCCATGCGAGTGGCGTGCCCCTCGGCGTCCCGAACCGCCAGCCCCCGGCTGAGTGTCCAGCGGTAGGTTCCATCCCGGTGCCGCATGCGATGTTCGTGTTCGAAGTGGGGCACGATGGCTTCGAGATGGCGCGCAATGCCGGTTTTCAGATAGCCGAGGTCGTCCGGATGGACCCGCCCGAACCATTCCTCGAGGCTGTTGCCAACCTCGTTCTCGTGGAACCCAAACATAGATTTCCAGCGCGGCGAGTAGTAGACCTCGTTGGTCCTCAGGTTCCAATCCCACAGCCCGTCGTTGGCGCCCCGCACGGCGATCGCGTAGCGGTCTTCGCTCTCGCGCAGCGCTTCCTGCACTCGTTTCTGCTGGAGGGCGTAGCGGATGGAGCGCTCGAGCAGGGGTCCGTCGATCTGGCCCTTCACCAGGTAGTCCGCCGCCCCCGCCTTCATAGCCTGGAGGTCCACTTCGTGATCCGAGTTGCCGGTGAGCAGGATCAGGGGAGCTTCGCAACCGTTTCGCAACGCCTCCCGCAGCAGTTCCAGCCCGTTGCGCTCGCCGAGATGGTAGTCAAGAAGATAGAGGTCATGCCGGCGACGCTCGATCTCCTCCAGGGCGCCCTCGTAGGTGGGCACCCAGTCCAGCTCGAACTTTCCGCCTTCGATATCGAGGAGCAAGGCGCGGGTTACGATGTAATCGTCCTCGTCGTCATCGACGAGCAACAGGCGAACCGGCTGACTTTCCACGTCAGGTTGAGCACCTTTCCGGGGGGAGCTCGACAATTTCCAACCAGTATTTGCCGAGGGCTTTCGTGACGTCGACCAGGGATTGAAACGTCACCGGCTTGATGATGAAGGAATTGACACCCAAACCGTAGGCGCGGCAAATGTCTTCCTCGGCCTCCGAAGTGGTCAGCACGACCGTGGGGATCACCCGCAACTTGGGGTCGGCCTTGATCTCTTGGAGCGCCTCCCGCCCATCCTTCTTGGGCATGTTCAGGTCCAGCAGGATCATGCCGGGCAGGGGCGCATTACCGAGCGCGGCGTGCTTTCCGCGCCGATACAGGTAATCCATCAGCTCTTCGCCGTCCTCGACGAAATGCAGCTCGTTGGCCAACCGGCTTTCTTGCCAGGCATCCTTGACCAGCATGCGGTCTTCGGGATCGTCGTCGGCGTAGAGGATCGTAATCGCTCTTCCATTCTTGTTCATAGTGGATTTGGCTCGTGGTGCTGCTCCAGCGGCAAGGTGACGATGAACTGGGCGCCTTGGTCTGGTGCGCTATGGGCGGTAATAGTTCCGCCGTGGCGGTCGGCGATGCCGCGGCAAATGGCCAGTCCGACGCCGGTTCCCTCGTATTCGCTCCGGCCGTGCAGGCGTTGGAAGACCTGGAAAATGCGGCCCAGATACTTTTCGTCAAAACCGATGCCATTGTCCTCCACCGTGAGGCGGCAAAGTTTGGAGGCGCCGTTTCCATTTCCATTTCCATTCACGCGGCACGCCTCCCCAGAAAGGATCTCCGCCTGGATCTTGACCACCGGAGCCTCCTGCTTCTTATGGAATTTCAGGGCATTCCCGATCAGGTTCTGCAGCAGTTGCGTCATCTGTACCGGGTCGGCGTCGATGGTCGGGAGCGCGCCCGCCTCGATCCGCGCGCCCAACTGTTCGATGCGCGTCTCCAGGTCCGACAACACCACTTGGGTCACCTCGCTCAGATCCACGCGCACAAAGGGCTGGGTTCGCGTCTTCACGCGGGATAGCTCCAGCAGGTCATTGATCAGGATGTGCATGCGCGCGGCGGCGCTCTGCATCCGCGCCAGGTAGTCGTTGGCGCGGTCGCTGATCTGCTGGCTGCACTCGATCTGGAGCCGGTCGCCGAAGGCCTGGATTTTCCGGAGCGGCTCTTGCAGATCGTGCGAGGCGACATAGGCGAACTGCTCCAGCTCGGAATTCGAGCGCGCCAGCTCGTCCGCCTGTCGCGACAGGGCCTGCTCGGCTCGCTTGCGCTCGGTGATATCCAGCAGGGCGGAGCGGACACCCACGGCCTGGCCATCGGCGTCCCATATGAAATTCTCATGGACTTCGATGCTGAAGCGGGCGCCGTCCTTGCGCAGGTATTCGCAGTGAAACGGCGGCAGCGGCTGATCCCCGGGGAGCCTTTGCCGCACCAATTCCCGGCTCTTTTCCCGCTCTTCGGACGCCAGAAATTCCCAGACGTGCTTGCCGATGATTTCTCGTGGCTGACATCCCAGCAGCAGGCACTCGGCCCGGTTGACCCGGCGCACGATCCCTGCCCGGTCGATCTCGTGGTAAGCCACGGGCGCCTCTTCAAACAGGCGCCGGAACCGCTCTTCGCTCTCCGTCAGCTCGCCGGTGCGCGCGGCGATTTGCGAAAGCATTTCGTTAAAGGCGTCGGTCAGCAGCCCGAGCTCGTCATCGCTGCGTTTTGTGACGCGAACCGAGTAATTTTTTTCCGTCGAAACCCGCCGGGCCGCGCGCGCCAGGCGCAGGATCGGATCGGAGACAATCTGCTGCAGCCTGGAGGACAGAACAAAAGCAACGATCCAGGAAGTGGCCATGACCAGGGCTACGACCCCGGTGTAGCTCTGGAGGCGAGAGTAGACCACCCGCATATCGGAGCGCAGGTAGATGGTGCCGATGGTCTCGCCGTCCAGATAGATGCGGCGAAAGAGCAGCAAATCATGGCCCTCGAAGTATTCACCCGGTTCTCGAGGCGCGGGCGGCAGCAATCCGGTGTTTTCTCCCTCGCGAAGATAATAGTCGGCGAACATCGTGCCGTCGGTCCGGTAGATACACGCCGCCAGGACGTGCTTCTCGGCGCGCAGCGCGGCCAGCATCTCCTTGGCGGAGTAGCGGTCGCTAAAGGCCAGCGCCGCGCTGGCGTTGGCGCTGATGATATCGGCCATCGTGGACAACTCGCCCATGCGGCCGGTTCGGAACGCGATGAACTCCTGGGTGACGAAAGCCCCGCACGCCACCAGCAGGGTGATGCTGCTGGTGAGCATGATGATCAGTGTCAGCTTTCGCTTGATGGGGATATCGCGGAACGGTTGCATACTAATCCCGCGCAGCCCAAAAGTGATGTACCATTGCCCCTCCTGTGATGAATACACCGTTGCAGGGCTAGACCACCATACGCAGATTCTCCGCAAAACCCTAGAGACTTTCCCTCACGGCCTATGGAACTACCCGGGGGAGGACTGGTACTTGGAGTCTAAGGTTTTTCCCCAAGCACGGGAGGCCTGCGGCGCAGGCGCTGGTGGCCGCCAACGCTGTGGTACCGGCTCTCAGGCGGCGTGCGAACGGGGGACTAGTGCAGCCGGTAGCCGGCCTCGCCGGGCAGTTTGCCGTCGATCTTTAGCGTCTTCAAGCCTTTGGGCACCTGTGCGGCGTCAACAAACGCGATCGAGCCCGGCATAGAGGCCGCCATTTGCGTGGCTTCCTCGTTGGAGTAGATGATCCGGGGCCCGCCGGCGGCCTCGGCGCGGAAAACCTTGCCAATCCAATACTGGCGGAATTGCGCTTCCGTCATCTGGTAGACGGTTTTCAGCACGGTGTCCCGTTCGCGGGCGACGGGAGCGCGGATCAGCAGCGTGACCTTCAGGTTCGGCGACCAGAATTGCCGGTCGCCCAGCAGCACCTTGCGCATCTCGGCGAAGCTCAGATCGTTGACCGGCACGCCGGGGTTCACCACCACGGCAATATCCGCGGCCGCCGATGGGACCAAGGCCGCCACCCACAACCAGAGAAGAATCAAGACTCGACGCATGGTGGCTCCTCAGAAGGTAAAGCTCGTTTGCAAGAAGCCGCCGTTGATCCTCGGCAGGCCGGGACGCCGCTGGTTGCGGTACTCCATCTTGATGGCCGCAAAGCTCGTAATGTCATAGCGGATGCCGACCAGCGACCCCGCCAGGCTGGGCACGCCGGCGAACACCGGTTCGGTGCGCGGAATGTGGATGTACTCCCACCGATAGTAAGGCTTCCACAGTTGCTTCGCCCACGGCAAGCGGTAGGCGAATTGGACGTAGTAGGCCTGGCTGTTGAAGGACCCGGGCCGGCCCACCTCGGTGTGATTCACGTTCGCCACCTCAGCGATCAATTCGGGGGTTTCCTTGTGCCACACGACGTGTCCGGAGGTGATCCACTCGTTGAAGACGCGCGGGCCCACGTTGACCTCGTCGCGGTAGGCGGAGCCCCCGGCCTGGAGTCCGAAGAAGCGATCGGGCTTGGAGAACAGGTTCACGAGCCACGCTTTGTGGTTGTTGGAATCGCCCGAGTCTCCGCCGCGGCTCAGGATCGGGCCGCGACCGTTGCCCAGGCCGACGTTGTAGTTCAGGTTGAGCCCGCCGGCGGGCAGCGCGCCTTCCACCAGGCCGCCCACGAAGTGCACCGGAATGAACC